>DCGG01000160.1:2642-3174 GCA_002315455.1 Lentisphaeria bacterium UBA1784 | reverse complement strand
GGGCAAATCCCGGCGCCGACGGCCGGATCCCCAGCACCGCCGTGAAGAAGTGATAATAGGGATGGCTCCCCCAAGCGTGGCAATCGGAACGGCTGGGTTCCGGGCGCTCCGGGACCGTGGAAAATCCCTTCTCCTTCAGCCGGTACCAGTGGCCGAGACGGTCGAAAAAGAGGGGTTCACTGCCGAGGCGCCCCGCCGCTTCAAAGAGGTAATGGGAGAAATAGACGGTGGTGCGGGCCAGACCTTCCCCGTTTTCCAGCCCCTCCCGGAGCCGTCTCCGGACCCCTTCCGAAACTGCCGGGGAGAGCACCGCCAGCACCTGCGCGTGCTCCGAAAAGGCCCCGTGTGCCGGATCGTCAGCGTAAAGTCCCCGCTTTTCATCGTAGAAGGTCCGGTGGACCGCTTCGGCGAGCGCATCCGCCTGCCTGCGGAAAACCTGACCGAATCCCGGGATGCCTGCGTACTCCTCCAGCGCGGCGCCGTCCCGCAGTGCCAGTTCATAGTGGCGGGAGAGGATCCCGCTCTCGCCCCC
>DCGG01000160.1:0-2611 GCA_002315455.1 Lentisphaeria bacterium UBA1784 | reverse complement strand
GCCCCCGGGACCCATGGGCGGTTCGCCGAGGGACCACTCCGGCACCCAGTCCACGAAGTTCCACCCCGGCGGTGCGCAGAGGATGCCATCCCGCGAGAGGAAGTCCCGGAAGGCCTGCAGGACCTCCCGCACCCTGGGCAGCAGTTTCCGGATGAACTCCCGGTCGTTTCTCCACAACGCCAAGTCCTGCACCATGTTCACGAAAAAGAGCGAATAGGGCGGGATCACCTGATTCTTCAGCGAAGGAAAGCGCGAAAGCGTGAATCCCAGTTCGTTCCGGGAGAGGGAAAACATGGTGAGCGCATGGCGCACCAGCCGGTCATCGCGGGTCGTGCAGAGCGTTACAAGGGCCTCCACCCGGGAATCCCCTTCGTACATCAGCCGTTCATAGAAGGGACAGTCGAAAAAAACGTCGTGGGAGCACATTTCCAGCGTCCGGTGGAGGAGCGGCAGCACCTTCTGCACCCGGGGTTCGTCACAGCGGAAGGAACTCTCCTTGCGGATGGGGTAGTGGGTGTCGGTGAAGCGCAGATCCCGGATGCGGCAGACTTCGCCGGAGGGGTTGTGGATCACAAGGCGCAACACCCGCCCGCAGAACCAGAAGAAGGGCCGGTAATGCTGATCCCGTCTGCCGTTGGAGACGAAGGTGTCGCCTTCGCCCTCCATGAAGGCTCCCGGCGCCTTCAGCGTGCGGTCCTTGATGCCGGAAGGGGTCTGCAGGGCTTCCGCCCACTCCCACGTGACGGTGGTTCCCGGCGCTCCGGAGAGGCTCATCTCCGGCCAAACGCAGACGTAGCGCGGAAAGCGCAGCAGAACTTCCCGGCGCTCTCCCGGAGGAACGGCAATCTCGCCGGGGCAGGGGTCCGGAGTCACGGGAAGTTGTACCATCTCCGGCAGTTCCGCAGGGGTCATCTTCCACATCAGCGGGAAGCCGTTGGCGCCGAAGGCATCTACCGCCCGCCCGATCTTGTGGGGGGCGGACCAGCGGAGGTGCTTCGCCTCCTGAAGGTAGTCCCTGACGCGCATCACGGGCGTGGCGAGGTTCCGCCGGTAGCCATCGAAAGGCAGCAGCGCGCATTTCCACGGGGCCAGCCCGGTGGAGAGCAGTTCGCTGAACTTCTCCGTGGTGCCCAGCAGAAATCCCTGCCGGAACGTGACCCGGCTGTCCGGCCCCTCCTCGCCGCCCAGCCCCCAGCCGGGGACGAGGGCAAGGAGTTCGTGGGCGCCGGGAGCGAGTTTCACCTGGAAGGTGTGGTAGTACCAGCGCTCCAGACAGCCGGAATCCGGACCGCGGCCCACGAATTCTCCATCCAGATAGAGCTGAAACCGTTCGTCCCCGCTGACGAAGAGGGGAATCTGCACCGGTTTTTCCGTCCGGAAGCGCAGTCTGCAGAACAGCAGCGCCGGACAGGTCGGCGCATCGAGGGGACCGATCCAGAAGGCCTTCCAGAAACCGGGCAGGCCGTAGTAGTTTGGATCGGCGGCGGGAACAGGGACCGTTTTCATGAATGTGCATCCTTATTTTGCCGGAAAAACGCCCCCTGTTCTCCGGTATGGGATCCGTACGTTGTGCCGGATCAGGCGATGGGTTCGACCGCGCAGACCACGTTGGAACAGCGCAGTTCCCCCGCCGCTTTGCGGAACGCCGCCATGTGGGGCGTGGCGAGGTGGGCCTTCAGCGCGGCCTCGGACTCCCAGCTCTCCACGATGGTGACGAAGCTCCCACGGGTGGCGGGATCGGTGTCGAGGCAGGCCTCGTAACGGATGCATCCGGCTTCGGCGCGGACGGTGGGGATGTTGGCGCGCAGGAGGTCCAGATATTTCTCCTGACAACCGGGTTTCATCTCCGCTCTGGCAAAAACGTTGACCATGATCTATCTCCCTTCATAGGTTTGCTGCAATATCTTCAGCAGGATCTCCCGGCTCTGCTCCAGCGGAACAGGTCGGGGAGCCAATTCCAGTTTCATGCGGTTCTGACTGCCGGAAGCGGCGGTCTCTGCGAGGAGTTCCGGGGTGATGCCGGAGAACTCCGCAAGTTTTCGGGGAACGCCGAGGCCCTCCAGAAACTCCAGGAAGGAACCAATGATCTCATCGGGCGTTTCCCCCGGGAAGAACTCCGCAAGTTCCCGGGTCCGCTCCGCCACGGCGGGATTGCCGAGGTAGAACTCCCACGAGGCCGGCAGCAGCATGATGGCGGCGATGCCGTGTTCGATCCTGCCGAACCACGAGAAACTGCAGAGATGGGGCAGACCCGTGGATTTGAACCGGATTACCATGCCGCCCAGCGCCGCCGCCAGTGCCATGCCCCGGACCGCTTCCGCATCTCCGGGATCGGCGAGGCGCCGGGGTAGATAGCGGCAGACGAGACCGATGCCGCACTTCGCCCACGCATTGGCGTCGGGATGGTGAGAGTCCGCGCCGACGTTGAGGAAGCCCTCCAGCAGGTGAGCCAGCGCATCACAGCCGGTGGCCAGCACCACGTGCCGGGGCATGGACCCCGCATACCGGGGGACAAGGACCGCATTCCGGGGGATGATGAGGCTCTCGGAGATCAGTTTCTTGACCTGCTTCGAGCGGTCCACCACGTTGGAGTAGGGGGTCGCTTCGGAGC
>DCGG01000073.1 GCA_002315455.1 Lentisphaeria bacterium UBA1784 | reverse complement strand
CAGTTCCGCAAGGCGCTTCTTTTCTGGGAGGCGGGGGAGATCCCCAACAACGTTTCCATTTTGGAAGCAGAAACGCAGAGTTTCTGCCTGCGCTGGCTGACGCTTCCGGGCTGGATCCTGCTGGCGCTGGGCGCGGCGGGAGCCCTGGTGCTCTGGCCGCGACTTTGGCGCGAGCAGAGGGCGAACGCATGGCTTCTCTACGGGATGCTTCTCGCAGGCTGGGCGGGAGTCTCGGCCTTCTACGTGCTTTCGCGGTTTCGGGCGCCGATGCTGCCCTGTATTGCCGTTTTTGCCGGCGGCTGGGTTGCTTTGCTCCGGCGGCGCCGGGATCCCCGCCGTGATGCGTTCCTGCTGGCGGGGGCGTTTGCGGCTGGACTTTGGCTGGTGCTCTCCGCCGGAACGTTTTACCGGGAGTTCTGCGAGGCCCGGATCATGGCGCTGGTCCGGCCGCAGGGGACCGAGATCGTTTTCCCGGATGGGGAGCGGTGCCGTTTCGACCATGGACCCCGGAGTTTCGGCGGCTGGCGGTTGACGGAACTGAAGCCCGGGACGGAGGTCGGGAAGCGGCTCCCTGCGACTCCGGAGGGCGTGCGGATGGACTGGACGGTTTTTTCCGCTGCGCAGGGGGAGATCGGCCTGACGGCCTCCGATGGACGGCGGGAGCAGTTCGTGCTGGAGCCGGGGGAGAACCATCTGAAGTTCTCCTGCCCGGCGGGGGAGGGCGTGTGCCTCTGGCGCATCGGTTCCGTCTCGCCGGACGTCTTCGGTGCGTGGGATGGTCACCGCCGTTACGGGCGGAGCCTCCTGAACGGAAAAGTTCTTGCGGGCGAATGGGTCATGCGTTGGAAGTGATGCGGACTTTTTTCCCGTTCTGCCCTTGAGAACCGCCGAAAAGCGTTCCTCAAAAAGCCACGCGCCCTTTCTTTTTGACCGGAGAGGATGCTTTCGTTTCCGCAGAATGCCGGGTCAGAGCCGGATGGTGCGGTATTGGAAGGTCCGCATCGGCGGATCGCAGTCGATCTCCACCATGGAGCCGTTGCGGGTGACGGACCCTGCACAGCACTCTCCGCGCCCGTCAGTATCCACCTTCAGCGTCGGGTAGTGGACGTGACCCACCATGGAGAGGTCGATCTCTCCCGCCTGAAGCAGTTCGATCAGACGTTTCTGCCCGAAGAGCCGGTGCCGGAACCGCAGATAGGGATGGTCGTCCAGCATGGGGTAGTGGGTCACCATGATCCGGGGAAGATCGTGGGGGCCTGCACACGCTTTCTCGATGAACTCAATGTCGGACTTCGCCGTGAATCCCCACGAACAGAGCAGATTGGAGGGACGGCTGGTGTTGAACAGCAGGAACTCCGCATCCGCAATCCGGAATTTCACCGGCAGAGTGTCGAAGGTGTAGCGGCCGCAGGCGAGATAGTCCACCATGGCCTTCATGGCTGCGACGCAGCGGGGGCGCGGCACGTAACAGTCGTGGTTCCCGGGGAGATAGAGCAGGGGGATGCCGGAATCCCGCAGGGGTGCGAGGATGACCCGGACCTTTTCGAATTCTCCGGGCTGTCCGGAACTGGTCAGGTCTCCCGTGCATACCGCCACGTCGGGCCGGGTATCCAGAATGTACGAAACCGCGTTTTCCAATTTTTTCAGGTCGTGCTTGAACCGCCGCCGGAACTGGTAGTTGAACGCTCCCACCCAGCGTTTATCAATATAGGCCATCCAGTCTTCGGCGGGGCCTCCTGCGTGCGGATCGGAAAAGTGAACGATCTTCATGTAAAATCCCGGGGATTCGGTTGCTTGATTGCCCGGCTCTTAATATAGCGTGGAAAAGTGGGCTTTTCAAGGGAGAGGAGCCATTGCACTCACGGGAATGCAGGATTATATTATCCGGAGAACGGAAATCGGCCGCCCCGGTCGGGCAGTCATTATTCTTCAGGAGAGGAAACGATCATGGATCCAGCGACAGAACAACTTCACTATTCCAATCCCGCCGTGTTCTGGGAAGAGGCTCTGCCTCTCGGGAACGGACGGTTGGGGGCGATGGTATATGGCGGTGTCCGGAAGGAACGCATCGCTCTCAACGAGGATACCCTTTGGAACGGCGGCCCTGACTTTGAATTCAATCCCGAGTTCAAGGAGGTCCTGCCGCGAGTCCGGGATTTCCTGCGGCAGCGGAAATTTTTTGAGGCGAATCAGCTGCTCTCCGCCCGCATGGGCGACCATGACAACGTGAGTTATCTTCCGGCGGGTGACCTGCTTCTCACCTTTGACCACGGCGAAGGGCCGGTACTGGACTACCGCCGGGACCTTGATCTGGAATCCGCCCTCGCCGGCGTGAATTACGTCGCAGGCGAGGTGCGCTATACCCGGAGCATGCTGGCAAGTTTTCCCGATCAGGTGATCGTGGTCCGGCTGATGGCATCGGCTCCGGGCGCGCTGAACTTCTCGTTCTCCTTTCAGACCCCGCTGGAGGGGGAGACATTCAGCGAGGGCACGGACGCCGTCTGCACCGGGACCGCCCCCTGGAAGAGTCGTTACGGTCTCATCCGCTGGCGTAACGAAAAGGGTTTGTCCGGCATGGGAATGGCCATGCGGGCGCGGGTGATCGCGCAGGGCGGGCAGATTTCCGCATCCGGTGGGACCACTCGCGTCGGGGGCGCGGATTCGGCGGTCCTGCTGATCGCCGTCCGGACGGGATTCCGGGACTACCGCACCGAACCGGAGCGGGACTGCCGCATCATTTCTCTGCGTGCCAAGGCCGATCTTGACGCGGCGGAGGCTCGCGGCTACGAGGCAATCCTGGACGCCCATCTCGCGGACTATTCCGCGCTGTACCGGCGCTCCTCCATGGATTTGGGGGCGGACAAGGAAGATCTGCTCCCCACCGATCTGCGGATCTGCAAAGCCGGAGACCACAAACATTTTTCGCCGGCGCTGGCGGCCTTGCTCTACCACTATTCCCGCTATCTTCTGATCGCCTGTTCCCGGCCGGGGACCCAGCCCGCCAATCTGCAGGGGATCTGGAACCGGCATCTGGATCCGCCGTGGGCCAGCAACTATACCACCAACATCAACACGGAGATGAACTACTGGGGCGTGGAGTGCTCCAACCTCACGGAGTGCTTCGAGCCCCTGGAGCGGTTCCTCTTTGAACTCTCGGAAAAGGGAGCGCTCTGCGCCGAAAAACTCTTCGGTCTGCCCGGCTGGTGCAGCCATCACAACAGCGACGTATGGCGTTTCTGCACCGCTGCTTCCGTGCATGGTTCATGGCTCTACTTCCCGCTGGCGGGCGGATGGCTCTGTCGCCACCTTGCGGAGCATTACCGTTATTCCGGCGACCGGGAATTTCTGCACCGGGTCTGGCCGGTCCTGACCGGATGTGCGGAGTTTCTGCTGGGGCTTCTTGTGAAGGATGAGTTCGGGCAGTGGACGACCAGTCCCTCCACTTCTCCGGAGAACAGTTTTCAGGACCCCGTCACCGACACGCCGGTGGGGGTCGCCACCGGTTCCGCGGTGGACCTCACGATCATCCGGGAACTGCTGGAGAGCATTCTGGAACTTGCCCCCGATCTGGATGCGGACAAGGCCTCCGGCCGCGATGCTCTCTGCGCCAGGATCCATGAGGTCCTGCCGGAACTGAAGGAGCCGGCCATCGGGAAGCACGGCGAACTGCTGGAGTTCGGCGAGGATTTTGAGGAGACGGACGTCCATCACCGTCACGTCTCCCACCTCTACGGCGTCTATCCCGGCTGTGAATTCAATAAGGACCGGGCTCCGGAATACTTTCAGGCGTCCAAGGTGTCGCTGAAGCGGCGGGGGGATCGATCCACCGGCTGGGCCATGGGGTGGCGGGTGGCGCTCTGGGCGCGCTTCGGCAACGGAAACCATGCGGAAAAGGTAATCCGTAACCTGCTCACTCCTGCGGAACTGAAGGAAGTGATCCAGACTTCGCAGGGCGGCGGCGTCTATCCCAACCTCTTCGATGCCCATCCGCCCTTCCAGATCGACGGGAACTTCGGCGTGGCGGCGGGGATCGTGGAGATGCTTCTGCAGAGCCACCTGCGGACGGCGGAAGGCGCGTGGATCATTGATCTGCTCCCCGCGCTGCCGAAGCATTGGAAGAAGGGTTCCGTCACCGGTCTCCGGACCCGGGGCGGCCTGACGGTCGATCTCTCCTGGAACGGCAGACACGTGCGGATCAAGGCTACCGCTGACCGGAACGGCAGTTTTCTGTTCCGCAACGGGAAACACCGCGTACAGCGGACTTTGGCGGCAGGGGAGAGCGTCGTTCTGGAGCGCTGATGCTCCGCATGGGCCGGGGGACGTCCCCGGTCCGTCACGCTTCGGGGAAGAGCAGTTTTTCCAGTTGATCTGCGCCGGAAAAGACCTCCGCGTTCCAGCCATGGAGCCGGGCGGCTTCGATAAGTTCCTTCCTGTCATCTACGTAGAGGCAGGGGGCGCCGAATCTGCGCTCGAATTCGGTGAAAAACGCCGGGTCCGGCTTCATCGCACCCACTTTGAAACTGTAGACTCCATCTGGGACGGCTTCGGCTCCGCGAAACATCTTTCGGGTCAATTCGAGATGCACGTCGGAGATGTCGGAGAAAAACACCGGCTGTATTCCGCGGGCGGGCAGGCTCAGGATCAGTTCCTCCATCCCCGGGACCGGCTCCCGGAGGATGGCGAAAAAGGCCTGCTGAAACTGTTCCGGCGAGATGGTCCCCCGGAACATCTTCACCGCGCGGGCCTGAAATTCCTTCGCCGTCATGCGGCCGCATTCGAACTGGCGCTCCAGTTGAATGAGTTCCGCGGCCGCGGCAATGGAGTCGAATCCCAGCATTTTGAGACAGAGTTCCGGCGCGATTCGGATGCAGACGTTTCCGATATCCAAAGCGAGATGGCGAAGCTGTTGTTTCACGGTTGAACCGACCTTTCTGTGTATCAGGGTGATATGGCACGCAGGATTCGCCGCGATGCCGTCTTTTACGGGCCATAGAATACCACCCGAAACCGCCGTTGTCAAGGTAAAACCGCGGAAAGCAAGGATTTTTTCAAAAAAAAAGCCATCCGGTATGGAAAAGACTTGACAGCGGAGTGCAAATCGTGTATTTTAACACAGTCAAATATTTTTTCGCAAAAAAAGACCAGAGATACCATGGAAAGAAAGACTTTCAGCAACGTTCAGATCTACGTGCGAGACAACTACAACCGCGCGGGAAAGCTTTTCAGCGGCGGTGACCTTGATAGTGCCATTCAGGTTTTGGCAACGGTCATCCGCAAGAATCCGGAGCTGCCGATCCTCTATGAGCGGATCCGCGAGTATGAGTTGGCCAAGTGCCGCATGCAGAACCCGGTCGTCAAGTTGTTCGCGCTGCTCATCTCGATCCCCTCGGTCATCCTGATCCGGATCGTCGGCCTCTTTCGCCCGGTGAAGGCGATGGCCATGTGCGAGGGCCCTCTCGCGCTCTGCGTGGATAATCCTCCCGTCCTCAATGCGTTGGCTGCTGCGGCGGATTCTTGCGAAGCCCCCTGGGCCGCGGCAACGGCGTTGAACGTGATCCGGGTCCTGCATCCGGGCAATACCGGCAACCTCCGTCGTCTGGTGGACGCTTTCCAGCAGAACGGACAGGCCCGCGAAGCTTTGAAAATCCAGCAGCAGATCGCCAAGGAAGCCCCCGGAAATCTGGAAGAACAAAACAAACTGCGGGAAGCCATGGCCTTGGCCAGTATTGAGCGCGGCCGCTGGAACGAAAAGGGAGATTCCCAGCAGAAGGCCGCCGAGAATGGCAGCGACGCGGTGATGTTGCAGTTGCTGGAAGGTACGATCCACGATGCGGAACAGGCTCAGCTGGTGATCGACCGGTTCACCCGGGAGCTTATGGAGAATGATTCCGTCGATATGCGGCGGAAACTGGCGGATGCCTATATGGTCGCCGGCGAGTTCGAGAAAGCCATGACCGAATACGAGAAGGTTGCGGAGAAACTCGGCGTTGACGATCCTGTTCTGGACAAGCAGATTGAAAAGGCCTACATCGCACAGATTGACCAGTCTCTCGATCTTCTCCGGCAGAATCCTGCTGCCTATGAGAACGCCGAAGGGCAGATCTCCGAATTTACCAGGGAGCGCGAGAACTACCGCTTGCGTCATGCGCTCCGGCGCGCGCAGACTTTCCCCAACGATATGCAGTTACAGTACGACTTGGCTGAACTTTTCTTTGAGCGCGGCGATTTGAAGCGCGCGAAAGAGATCCTCGAGAAGATCGTGGAGAATCCCCAGAAACGCCGGCCCGGATTGGTCCTGCTCGGCCGCTGTGAATTGGCGCAGGGTGATGCCGCCAAGGCCAGGGAACTCATCGAGACGGCAGTCAAGGAGATGTACTCCATGGACCGCATGAAGCGGGAAGCCCTCTACTTCCTCGGGGAAGCCTGCGAAAAGAGCGGCGACAACGAGGCCGCACTGGCCAATTACCGCATCATTCAGGAGAACATGGTCGGTTACCGCGACGTGGATGAGAAGGTCCAGACGCTTACCGGGACCACGGCGTAAGCGCCTGTCTGCGGCGCAAACGTCTGCGGAGTGAATTGGAAATAAAGTCTGAAAAATAAATCCTGAAAACAGGGAGAACTCAAATGGAAGAAGAAAAAAAGAGTGTTGAGGTCCCGGTTGCGGAAACCGGTGCGGCTGTTCGGCCCAACGGAAAGCCGGTCCTTTCCGACCCCATGGCCGGACGGGATACCGATACCGGAAATCTGGAGATCCTCACCGATACCGCTACCCGCCGTACCGTCAAACTGAAGCCGATCGCGCCTCAACCGGTGGTCAATCCTGCCAGTCGTCTCTCCATTACGCCGATCCCTGCGAAACCTGCCGTGGGCGGGTCTGCGGAGCAGATTGCCGCGCAGAAGGCGGTGCTCAATACGGTGAAGCCCTCGGTTGCGGCCACGTTGTCCGACGAAGATAAAACGGTGAAGGTCCAGCGGATGCCCCGTCCGTCCGTGCCCTTCGATTCCTCTGCGGACAAGGCGACGGTGAAACTGCCGCCTCCACGCCGGAATCCTTTGGCTCCTCCTCCGCCGGTCAAGCAGGCGATGCCTGCGACCATGGCGGCCGCGGCTGCGCAGATGAAGTCCGGATTGCCGGCTTCCGCTCCCTCCAAGCCGCTTGCCCCTGCGGCAGGTGAACCCACGGCGAAACTTCCCGTCATGGATAAACCGCTGCCTCCCGTCTCGAAGCCTTCTATCCCCACTTTGGACGGCTCTGCGGATGAAGGGGCGGGTGCGTTCATTCCGCCCGTGATGACGGCTCCCGGGATGAGCGATGAGGATATGGTGCTCAGCAAAGGCTGCACCATCATGCAGGTTTTCAGCACGATTCTGGTTGCCTGTGCGGTGTTGATGATGACGCTCCAGTTCGTGGATATCCTCTGCGGGACCGGGTTGTCCTCCTTCATCCCCGGGATGTCCTTCTCCAAGTGATCGTTCTCTAACGTAAATCAAAACCACCGGCTGAGC
>DCGG01000064.1:8733-8880 GCA_002315455.1 Lentisphaeria bacterium UBA1784 | reverse complement strand
TGTACTGGATGCTGATGTTCTTGGAGAGGATGGTGATGCCCCGTTCCCGTTCCAGGTCGTTGTTGTCCAGCACGCAGTTGCCGACGACTTCGTTGTCGCGGAAGAGCTTGGACTGCTTCATGATCTGATCGACCAGCGTAGTCTTGC
>DCGG01000064.1:3667-8711 GCA_002315455.1 Lentisphaeria bacterium UBA1784 | reverse complement strand
TGGTCGACGTGGGCGATGATGGCGATGTTCTTGAGTTTCATGATGGTATCGCTCCCGGTTCAGTTGCTGAAAAATCACATCTTATTAATATAACACTGCGGGAAATGCTTTGCAACTTCCATCCGTTCAAATCGTTAGGATTTTTTTGCGGCTTTTTTGCCGGAACGTGAGGGCTCGGCGGACTTCCTCCTCCAGAGGCAGTAGGCGGATGCGCCGGAAAAACCGAGGGCTTCGGCGATGCTCTTCTGGTCGGAGTGGCGTTCCAGAAGTTCGGCGGCCTTTTTGCGGCGGGCGAGGTCGATGCGCCGGTGGACGGTCATCCCGGTGTGGAGCCGGAAGAGCCTTGCGAAGTGGGAGACGCTGTAATTTGCCATGCGCGCCAGCCGTTCTACGGAGAGTCCGGCGCCGCCGCAGACGTCAATGTACTGGCAGATCTCATGGATGTCCGCGCGTTGCTGATCCGGCAGGGCCTCGGGGTGGCCGTCGGCGGACGAGAGGCATCGGGGCTCCAGATATTCGGAGAGAAGGAGCAGAAGGGCACCCTGCACCTTCTCCGGCGGAAGCGCAACTTCGCTCCCCTCCCGGAACATCTCCGCCAGCCACGGGCAGAACATCTTTTCTCCGAAGTTCCGCCGGTCGATGGTGCGGTGCTTCCCGGTCCCGCCGTCCACTTCGATGATGGCGCCGCAGACGGTGCGGCTTCCGGGCCACAGCCAGAGCTGGCGGCAGGGGACTTGCTCCAGCAGCGCGGAATGCTCCACTCCCGGCAGGATCACGAAGACGTCCCCCTTGGAAAAGGAGTAGTATCCGCCGTCATAGCAAATCCCGGCATGCCCTTCCAGCATGACGGTGATCTCCACGTTCTTGTGGCTCTCCATCCGCACCACGGGCAAATCCCCGGGGATCGGGGCGGAGGTCTTCTCCCACGGGAGATTGATGTGTTTGAGTTTCAGCATGATCCGGCCTTTGGGAAACATACAATACACTCCCTGCGCGCCAAATGCAAGCGCTCCTTGAATAAAAGCGCGATTAAGATACAAATGATCGTTTTCATACATTGCAAAGAGCCGGAGCCGCGGATATACTATACCGTAGAACCGGAAAGCAGGAACGAAAACGCAACCAGCAAAGGAGAAAACATCATGTCTGGTCCGCTTGCCGTCAACGGGGGGGAAAAGGTTTTCCCCGAAAACTTCGGATTCGCGCCATGGCCGCCGGTCCGGCCCGATACGGGAGACAAACTCCGCGATCTCTACATGAGCGCCAAGTGGAGTTATTACGGCGCGCTGGAGAAGCAGTTTGCCGATGAGTTCGCGGCGTACCACGACAGTGCCTATGGCGTTTTCATGGCCAATGGCACCGTTACGCTCGAGTGCGCTCTCACGGCGCTTGGCATCGGTCCGGGGGACGAGGTGATTGTGCCCGCATGGACCTGGATCGCCACCGGCATGGCTCCCGCTTACGTGGGGGCGACGACGGTCTTCGCGGACTGCGATCCCGGGACCTTCTGTCTGGACCCTGCGGCCTTTGAGGCGGCCATCACGCCCCGGACCAGGGCGGTGATGCCGGTTCACCTTTTCGGCTCCATGGCGGACGTGGATGCCATCTGCGCCATCGCGAAAAAGCACGACGTCGCCATCGTCGAGGACTGCGCCCACGCTCACGGCGGGAAATGGAACGGCAAGGGCGTCGGCAGTTTCGGCAGCGTGGGAAGTTTCAGTTTCCAGCAGTCCAAGATCATGACGGCGGGGGAGGGCGGACTCTGCACTGCAAACGATCCTGCGCTGGCGGAGAAGATCAGCCGTCTGAAGCACATCGGCAACCCCGGAAGCAAATTCGATGCCTCCATCCCGCCGCAGGAAGGGATGCTCTGCAAAAACTACCGCGCCACCGAATTTCAGGCGCTGATCCTCCTGGACCAGCTCCATGAACTGGCCGCCGCAAGCGAACTTCGGGAGGAGAATGCCGCCTACCTCCGCAAAGGGCTGGAATCCATCCCCGGCATTGTCACCCAGAAGCCCGGCGCCAAAGCCACCGTGCAGAACTACTACGTCGTCGGCATGAAGATCGATCCGGAGGTGCTGAAGTCGGGCAAGACCAAGGCGGACGTCATCGCCGCCGTCAACGCCGAAGGGGCACCAGAGGTCTTCGCCGGCTGGGGTGCTCCGGTCTATAAACACAAACTCTGGAACGTTCCGGCCTCCGGATACCGGGTCCACAGTTCGGAGCGGGCCGAGGAGATCATTTCCAACCGGATCTGCCTCATGGGGATCCAGTGGCTCATGAGCGACAAACCCACGCTGGATCTTCTCATCGAAGCCTTCCGCAAAGTCATGAAGGAGTACTCCAAATGACCCGGGCCGGGTGCGCGGAATCCATCGTGGAGGTCCCGCTTTTCGCCGAACTGGGCGGATACGGACCTTTTCTCGGACGCCGCTGTCTCGGAACGCTGGACCCGCTCTACTGCCGGGTGCTGACCGTCAATGACGGTGTCCGGCGGAACGTGGTGGTGGTCACGGACACCATCCTCATGGACGGAAAACTTTGCAGGGTGCTCCGCGCAGAACTGGCATCGGATTTCGCCATCTACCCGGAATCCATCCTTTTCGTCGCCACCCACACCCACTCCGGCGCCTGCCTCGCTTCCTGCGACGTGGGCTACGGCGAAGCCAGTCCGGAGTTCATCGAAAACTGGCGCGCCGCCGTGCGCAAATGTCTTGCCGCTGCCATCGCCAGCGAGGAGGAGGTCCGGGCCTTCGCCGGGAAGGCGTCCATCCGAAAACCCATCGGGCAGCGCCGGACTACTGACGAGGACAAGCACACCGACCCGGAGATCCGGTTCGTGAAATTCGTCCGCAAGGACGGTTCCGTGAAGGTCCTGCTTCACAACCACGCCATGCACGGCGTGGTATTCGGGCGCCACCGCTACGCTTCCGCCGACTGGATGGGCGATGCCAACCGGAAGATCCGGGAGGCAAAACTGGCGGAGATGCCCCTCTATCTCTACGGTACCGCCGGGGACATCAACGTGATCTGGACCCACCCCAAACAGGAGGAGCGGCATCTCAATCTGGATTGGATCGGCACCAGTTACGTGGAGGACCTGAAGGCCGGTCTTGATCACTGCGAAGAGATCACCCTCGGACCCAATGCCGCCATCCTGAAGGCTGTGGAATTCCCCACCGAACCGGTCAGGGCGCAGGAGTGCCGCGACGTTGCCGGGAAACTGCTGGCGAAGTATCCTGATTCGAAGTTGGTCCCGATCCTGACCCAATATGCCCATGACCGCTTGCTGGAGATGGCCGCCATGGCAGATGCAGGATGCGATTTCCGGGTGATCCGGGACCTGCAGGTGCTCCGTTGCGGGGACGTCGAGATCGCCGCCATCCCCGGCGAACCGTTCCTTGCGGTGGGCGAGGAACTGCGGGCGGCTTCCAAGGCGAAGTTTCCGCTGGCGGTCTCCGTGGCCAACGGCGACGCCGGATACTTCCCGGTACGGGAGATGTTCCGACAGTATCCGGACATCTTCAGCTGCGACGACTTCGGAGCTTTCGGCTTCTACGAGGTGTGGTTCGGCTTCGGACAGCACCGGGCGAAGTTCCAGCCGCAGATCGCGGAATTTCTCGTGAGCACTCTGCGGGAAATGGCGGAGGAACTGAAGTGAATCAGGGAGATTTTCCAATGAAGATCGGCGTTCAGATCTATAACTTCCGGGATGCGCTGAAGGCGGATTTCCGGGGCGCGTTGAAAGAGATCGCAAAACTGGGATTCGATGGAGTGGAGTTCGCCTCCGACCACGGCGGACTGTCTCCGGAGGAACTGGCCGCGTGGCTGAAGGAGTCCGAAATGGAGTGCGCAGGGACCATGTTCCCCGCGGCGGAGATCCGCGATCCTGCGAGTGCCGCCTACGAGTGCGCCCGGGTGCTTCGGAGCCCCGCCGTCACCCACAGTTGCATGTCCCAGGACTTCCGGGCGGAGTACCCGAAGATCCTCAAGGAGATCGCCGATGCCGGCGCGGCTGCCGCGCAGAACGGCTTCGTTTTTGCCTACCACAACCACTGGCGGGAGTTCGTCGACGTGGACGGCATCCCCGCCATGATGCGGATCCTGAGCGAAACGGACCCGGCGCAGGTCTTCGTGGAGCCGGACGTCTGCTGGATGCAGAAGGGCGGAGTCGATCCCGCCGGATTCATCCGCAAATACGGCAAACGCATCCGGCAGATCCACCTCAAGGACATTCTGGACTTGGAGGTCATTGAGACCACCACGGAACTGGGGAAGGGCGTCATCGACCTGCCCGGCATCATCGCTGCAGCCCGGGAGATCGGATGCCAGTGGCTTACTTACGAGCAGGATTTCACCGAGGACCCCTTCCGAAGCGCGGCGGAGAGCCTGCGCTATCTGCGGAAGGCGCTTTAGATGGCACCACTAAAAATTCATTCCGGCAACTTACGGTTCTTGAGGAAAGTCCGCAACACGCAACTTTTCGGCGGTTACCACTCCGGGTAGCCGCCTCAAATTTGCACATTGCGTCTTTTTCCCCACTGGCTCGCAATCCATCCGTTTGAATTTTTAGAGGTGCCCGAGAGATCAACGCCGCCCGCCGAAATGTCCGCGGGCAGGGCCATGGACCGCTCCCGAACCGTGGATCGTGCCCGGGCCGGTGACCGGCCGGGGAACGGTTCCACCCTGCGCCTGACGGTAGGGATCGACCCGGGAGGGATCGTGTCCGGTCAGCGCCTGATGGCGGGGCTCCGGAGCCTGCGAAACGTGTCCGGTCAGTGCTTGACTGCGGACGTTTTTCGTGGCGGGATCGGGGGCGGTAACTGCCGGTCCCCGGGTGGAGACAGGAGTCGGCTTCTGCACTTCGGGCGCCTCTTTCGGCGTGGCCGGCGTGGCGGACTCCAACTGTTTCCCGGACATCCTCACCGGGGAGGAACTCCGGGGGGCCTCCGCCGACAGGCAGAATACGCTTCCCGCCAGCAGAATAACGAAGATCGTCCGCATCTTCTTTCCCCTGTTCGAGGATTTACTTCGCGGCAGG
>DCGG01000064.1:0-3583 GCA_002315455.1 Lentisphaeria bacterium UBA1784 | reverse complement strand
TCCTTCTCCGCCTTGGGAGCGGGAGTTGCCTTCTTCACCGCGGACTTCGCATCGGCGGCGGGAGCCTTGTCAGGAGTCCCGTTGAAGACCAGGTATTCCGCGCGGATGATCCGGCGGTAACTGGTGACCTGCGACTCAGTCTCCGAACGGTGGCGGAGATTTCCGTAGGTCGTGTCCATATCCCGGCAGATCTCGCCGTAGTTGGAGTTGTCGCTGCCGTTGTCGTTGATGTAGCGGCAACTTTCTCTCGCGTGATCGGAGTTGGGGACCACCTGCTGTTCCACGATGAGAATGGCATCGGCACCCTTCTTGCCAGCTTCCTTCACCAGCCGGTCCACAAGCCGATCGCGGGAGATGTTCTCGGTGTTGCCGGAAACGGTGGCTTTCCCCAGCACGGTGTAGGACTTGCGGATGGCATCCGGGGAGCCATAGACCTGCACAGAATCCTTGGGCGCGGGACCTTCCTTGCCGTCGTATTCGTAGGAGATACATCCTGCGCCCAGCATCGCCAGCACCGCAAACAGAAACAACGTCCCGTATTTCATCAGATCAAGCGTCCTTCTTTTTGAAAAAACATGATTTTACCTCCCCATGAGGAGTGTCACGGAGATAATCTAACCTTCGACAGGGCTTTTTTCAAATGAAACGATTGAATTTTCGTTTGTTTTGTGTTACTTTATATAATGAAGAGATATTACAACGAACCAAGGAGTATCGAGACATGGCATTTACAGCTCAAGGTGTCTATACGGCCCTGCTGACTCCCTTCCGGGACGGCAAGGTGGACTACGAGGCTCTGCGCCGCATCGTGGAAGCGCAGATCGCCGGGCACGTCACCGGATTGGTCCCCGTCGGGACCACCGGAGAATCCCCCACCCTCAACTACGAGGAACATCAGAAGGTCATCGAGTTTGTCATCAATACCGCCGCCGGACGGTGCGAGATCATCGCCGGGACCGGAGCAAACTCCACCGAAGAGGCGATCCATCTCACCCGGGAAGCCAAGGCCGCCGGCGCGGATGCCACGCTTCAGGTGACCCCCTACTACAACAAGCCCACGCAGGAGGGTATCTACCGTCACTTTTCCACGGTGGCGGACAAGGTGGGTCTGCCGGTGGTGCTCTACAACGTTCCCGGCCGGACCGGAGTGCCCATCGCCACGGAGACCGTTGCCAGACTGGCGAAGAACTCCAACGTCGGCGCCATCAAGGAAGCCGGCGGCAGCGTGGACCGGGTTTCCGAGATCCACGACCTCTGCGATCTGCCCATCCTCAGCGGCGACGATTCGCTGACCCTGCCGATGATGGCTGTGGGTGCGCGGGGCATTATCAGTGTGGCTTCCCACCTGATTCCCGCCGAACTCTCCCAGATGGTGGCGCTGGCCGCCGCGGGGGATTTCAAGGCGGCGGGCGCGATCCATGCGAAGTATTACCGGCTGTTCCGGGATCTTTTCATCGAGAGCAATCCCATCCCGGTGAAGGCGGCCATGGCGCTGACCGGAGTCATCGCTGCGGAGTACCGCCTGCCTCTCTGTCCCATGAGCGATGCGCATCTGGAAGTCCTCCGGAACACGCTGAAGAATTGCGGGGTTTTGTGACATGGAACAGAATGCTCCCGTGGAAAAACGCCCTCCTGAGCGTTTGCTGAAAGACCTGTACCGTCAGGAACTTGGCGAAATCCTTCCTGAAAATCTCCACGTGGTGGATCATGAGATGAAGATCTACCGTTCCGGACAGCCCAGCCGGGCAGAGTTTCTGGAACTGGAGAAGCACGGTTTCAAGAGCGTGCTGAACCTGCGCTGCCGCCACGACGACAAGGAGTTGCTCACGGGGATCCGGATCAAAGAATACAACTTGAGGATCTACATGATCACCGAGGATGAGATGATCGAAGCGCTGAAACTCCTCCGCGACGTGGAGAAGCCGGTCCTTTTCCATTGCCTTCTCGGATGCGACCGCACCGGAGCCGTCGCTGTGGGATGCCGGGTGGTGTTCAACAACTGGTCGGTGGAGGATGCCATCAACGAGTTCAACGACGAGGTCTTCGGCAGTCACCGGTTGCTCTATTTCGGCTATCCGGCGTTGCTCCGGAAACTGAACTGGGATGCCATCAAGGCCGCACTTCAGTGAAGCCTCCGGTGAGCGGATGAAATGAAACGGGGATGCCGGATCTTTCCGGCATCCCCGTCTTTTGTGTCTGTGCGGTACCGGCTATTTCTTGAAGATGCAGAAGTAGGCCACGACCAGAACGACAAGTAGCAATCCACAGGTGAGACCGCAGATCAGATTTTCGTTTTTACTGGATTTCATAATTCTCTTTTTCCGTAATTTTCCTGAAATTGCGATGAGCACCCCATCGTCCCCAATGGGAGCGGACGATGGCAGAGGTTCAGAAAAAAAGTTCCGGACCGGCCCTGACCGGCAGTTCCTGCCGGAAACGGTGACGGAAAGGCGGATAGGGTTCCTGGTCCCGGCCATAGGGGGCGGAGGAGACGGCGGCGTGGAATCCTCTGCCATTCTGGAGATCGCGGGCATCCGGCTCCGCCGGACAGCCGGAGAGCCGGGGCAGGGGGCGGACAACCGCAGAAACGCTTCCTTGAACTCTGCTCCGGCAGAGAGCGGAACCGTCCTTGGGCAGTTCCGGGGTTGCCTTCAGCGTTCCGCAGGCGCGGGAAACCTCACTCTGCCGCTGCGGTTCCGCGACTTCCGCCCGGTCATGCGGAACGGGGGATGCGGTTGCTGCAGTCAGCAGAAAAAGGATGCCGGTCCCGAGGCAGAGGAGCGCCTCTGCCGCAAGACGGTGGAATGTCCCCTGCCGCCGGGAGAAAGCCGTTGCAACAAAAAAAAGTATCTGATCCATACGCATCACAGGTCCCTTGACCAACGTCTCCCGTAACATACCCTTTCTCCGCCGGACTGTCAAGTGCTTCCGTGAAAAAACCTCTTGACTTCCGGGGGGGACGCTGATATATTATGGGAAATTTTCTGTTAACGGAGAAACGTTTTTTTATGACGAATGCGCCGGAATCCATGACTTTGAAGCATTGGCTTCTGCTTGTTTGCGGGACCTTGCTCTACGCGCTGGTCTGCCTGCAGCGGGTAGCGGTCCCCGGCGCAGTATTCGATGAACTTCAGTCGGCGTGGGCGCTCTCATCCGCACAGACGGCGGCCTTGGGGTCGGTGTTTCTCTATCTCTACGCCTTTCTGCAACCGGTCTCCGGGCCGCTTCTGGACCGCTTCGGCGGCGCCAGGATGATCTTCTGGAGCGTGATCTGCTTCTGCGCAGGGTCTCTGCTCTTTGCCGTTGCGCCCACCCTGCCTCTGCTTTACGCGGCCCGGGCGCTGACGGGGATCGGATCGGGCGCGATGTACCTCTCGCTCGCCAAACTTCTGGACCGCTACTTTCCCCGGCACTTCAGCATGATGCTGGGGGCATTGCTTTTCATTGGCTACGGCGGCGGCGCGGGGGTGGGACTGGTCAGCCGGTGCGCGGCGCTCCATTCCTGGCGGATTGCTTTCGGGGGAATCGCCGGCATTGCCACCGTGCTTGCGTTCTGCTACGTCCTCTGCTACTGCAGGATACC
>DCGG01000057.1:16480-16703 GCA_002315455.1 Lentisphaeria bacterium UBA1784 | reverse complement strand
AAATGGTAGTCCGAGCGGGGATCGACGGCGACCGGAGGGAACCGAGCATCTCATGAGCAAAGCGAATTGAGATGCAACCCCATAAAGGACCTGCGCCGGACGACCAGCGGGAGGACGGCATACGAGGATACGAAAAACTCCCGAAGCAAGCCAACGCTTGCTCAAGGGAGTTTGCGTATCATCGGCAGATTCCGTGCAAAAAAATGGTAGTCCGAGCGGGGAT
>DCGG01000057.1:7699-16440 GCA_002315455.1 Lentisphaeria bacterium UBA1784 | reverse complement strand
GCTTAGAAGGCAGATGCTCTATCCACTGAGCTATCGGACCACAACGAAATCATTTCGTCTACATAATATGGTGCCGCAACGCTGATTTTTCAAGGGGAACTGCGGCCCTATTCCCCGTTATTTTCCCAAATGCTGGCCGCAATCCACCGCCAGGACCGCCCCCGTGATGGATTCGTTTCCCGCAAGAAAGCAGACCGCAGAAGCCAGATCGTCCGGTTCCACCCGACGGTGCAACGGCACCATTGCCAAGGTTTTGAGCATCCTCGAATCCTCCAATCCCTCCGGCGGGATCATGGGCCCGGGCGCAACGCCGCTGACCCGGACGTTGAACGCAGCCAGTTTCAGCGCCAGTTCCGGGATAGCTTCCCGGAGCCGGACGCGGCTGCGGGTATAATCATCCGCAGGAGGCTCCTTCTGCAGGACCACCTGATCCAGAACGAAAATGACAACGCCGGAACGCTTCTGCTCCGCAAAGGCAACAGTCAGTTCCAGAGGCGCGGCAAAGTTGACGGAATGATACCGTTCCGCAGCGTCCGGGCCGGTGAGCCGGTAGCAGGAGGCATTGGAAACAAGAACGTCCACGCTCCCGGCCGCGGCGAGGGCGGCGGCAAAGAGCCGCTTCCCGGCGTCCGGCGAAGCGAGGTCCAACGCAGGCAGGGCAACATGTCCCGAACCGGGGAGGTTTTCCGCAAGTTTAACGGCTTCCTCCCGGTGCCGGAGCGCATGGATCAGCACCCGCGCGCCCCTCTCCGCAAAAGCATGGGCGATCCGGGCTCCGACCCGGACGGCTCCGCCGGTGAGCAGGACGGTTTTCCCGCGAAGTTCCATGAGGTTTCCTCCAAAACGGACTTGCAAAACGATCACTTTCATACTATATTCCTTCCGTGTCACAAATTCAAACTCCGGAGGCTAAAGATGAGAGCAAAAAAACATTCCTTCACCTTGGTGGAACTTCTGGGCGTCATGTCCCTGATTGCGATCCTTGCGGCGCTGGGTTTCTCGGGCTACAGTTACGCCATGACCACCGCAAAGGACAAGAGCACCCGCGCCACCATCAAACGGCTGGAAGCCGGTCTGGAAGCCATCAAGACGAAACAGGGGCATTATCCTACTACCGAAGGGAAGTTCAAACGAATCATCATCATGGAGAACGCCGTTGGCGACCTCACCGTAGTCAACTTCATGGAGGACAGCAAGAGCAAGGTCCAGCAGGGGAATAAGAAGACCAACAACTACCCGGATTATTCCGTTAGTGCAACCACGAAGACGGACAGGGAAAAGGCAACAAGAGCATTTCTGGAAACGATTTCCTTCGATACGCTGAAAAATTCCATTGATCCAAGCACATACTACCTTCTGGATGCCTGGGGAAATCCGATCTACTACTGCCATCCTGCCAAACTTCACTCCGGCGGCGTGGATCTGATCTCCGCCGGGCCGGATGGAAAGTTCGGCAAGGACAACAAGAATGACCCCAAGGATGCCAACACAATGGATCAGTACCGCAACAAAAAAGACGGTTCGCCCCTCTGCGACGACGTGCTGAACGATTGATGCGCGGAGCCGCAGACAGCTTCGACCGGGGATGCGGCAACACGTATCCCCGTTCTTTTTTGCGGCGGCATCTTGAAAAAAACTTCAAAACGATTACTGTGAACTTCGGGAGTGTACCATGGACTTTGAAACGATACGGGATTATCTGAACAAAAGCGACCGCTTCGCCGCCGCAAACGGCATCCGCCTCACCCGGGTGGAGCCGGGCTATGCGGAAGCGGAAATGACCGTGACCGAAGCCAGTCTGAACGGCATGAATACTGTGCAGGGTGGCGCCATGTTCACCCTCGCCGACCTCTGCTTCGCCGGAGCCGCCAACGCGGAAAATCAGGGCATGGTGGCCATGAACGGGACTATGCACTACCTCCGGCCCGGCACCGGCAAGGTCATCCGGGCCAGAGCGAAGGCGTTGAACCGGGGCCGCCGCACGGGTCTCTATCAGGTGGAACTCTTCGATGATCAGGAGCGCCTGATCGCCGAGACCACCATCACCGGATTCGCCACCGGCGCCCCCCTCATCCCGGAGGAAGATCAACCGTAAGGAGCCGTCCTATGCCAACCGGATCCCGCCGCTTCACCGTAAGGGGAATGCACTGCGCCGGATGCGCCGCCAACGTGGAGAAGGCGGTCCGCCGGATGCCCGGTACTTCGGAGGTCTACGTCAACTTCGCCGCCGGGAAACTCTCCTTTCAGGGGGATACGGCCGTTCTTCCCGATGCCGACGTCATCTCCGCCATCGGGAAACTGGGATTTCAGGCGGAAGCCATCCACGATGCCCTGCCGAAAGCGGAGGCGCAGGCGGAGACCTCATCCGGGCGCTTTCTGATCGCGGCAGGCTTCACGCTTCTCATGGCGGCGGCCATGCTGCCGCTTCCCGGGCTCTCCGCGCCGGTACGGGCGTGGCTCCAGCTGTTTCTGCTTCTGCCGGTGCTGATTGCGGGCTGGGAGTTCTTTTCAGGCGGATTTTCCGCGCTGTTCCGGGGGATGCCAGAGATGTCCTCCCTCATCGCCTGCGGTTCCGGAGCGGCGGCGGTGTACAGTCTGATCCAGTTGTTCCGGGGGGAGTACCGTCTGCTGTACTTCGACGCCTCCGCCATGATCGTCACACTGGTCATGCTCGGAAAACTTCTGGAGGGCCGTTCCCGGCAGAAGGCAGGCAGCGCCGTCCGGGAGCTGATGGACCTCTCCCCGCCCACCGCATTGAAACTCACCGCCGCGGGAGAGGAGGAGATCCCCGCCTCCCAACTGATCATGGGCGACCGCTTCCGGGTGAAGCCGGGGATGCGGATTCCTGCCGACGGCATCGTTACGGAAGGGAGTTCCGCCGTTGACGAATCCATGCTGACGGGGGAATCCATCCCCATCGGCAAAGCGCCGGGGGATCCGCTCATCGGAGGGTCGGTCAACGGTTCCGGAGTCCTCATCGGAGAGGTGACGGCGGAGCGCTCCGACAGCACTCTCGCCCGGATCATCGCCTTGGTGGAGGAGGCTCAGGGCTCCCGGGCTCCGGCGGCGCGTCTGGCTGACCAAGTCGCAGGAGTATTCGTCTGGGCGGTGCTGGGGATCGCGCTTCTCACGTTCTGCCTCTGGGCCCTCTCCGGAGCCGGCCTCTACCGGGCGCTGAACTTCGGACTTTCCGTCATGGTGATCGCCTGTCCCTGCGCGTTGGGACTGGCCACGCCCGTTGCGCTCATCGCGGGCGTGGGCAAAGGGGCCCGTTCCGGCATTCTCATCAAGAGCGGAACCGCTCTCGAGACCGCCGCCCGGGTGGATGCGGTTTTCTTCGCCAAAACCGGGACCCTGACCATCGGGAAACCCAAGGTCAGCGCCATTCTTCCGGCAGAGGGAGATTCCGCGGAGGGACTGCTCCGGACCGCGGCCTCGGTGGAAGCCGGTTCGGAACACCCCCTCGGCAACGCGATCCTGCGGGCAGCAGCGGAGCGGGGCCTCCGGCCGGAACCGGCAACGGAATTTCAAAGCGTTCCGGGGAAAGGGGCGTCCGCAAGGATCGGCGGCGTGAAGTGGCGCCTCGGGAACGAGGCTTTTCTGCGGGAAGCCGGGATCGGGGTCCCGCCGCTGCCGGAAGGTGGGGCATCCGTGATCTGTCTCGCCCGGGAGAACAGGTTTTCCGGCATAATCCTCGCCGAGGACCCCCTCAAGGCAGACGCCAAAGGAGCCATTCTGGAACTGCGGAAGATGGGCGTCCGGACCATTCTCCTCTCGGGCGACCGCCCTGCCGCCGCAAAAGCCGCGGGCGGAGCCCTGGGAATGGATGAAGTCCGGGGCGGACTGCTCCCGGCGGAAAAGGTCGCCGCGCTCAAGGCGCTCCAAGCGAAAGGATACGTTTCCGCCATGGTGGGGGACGGCATCAACNNTGGTCGGCGACGGCATCAACGACGCCCCGGCCCTCGCCGCCGCAGACCTCGGCATCGCGCTGGGTTCCGGGACCGCCGCCGCCATGGAAGCGGCGGACCTGATCCTGCCCGGCAGCGAACCCGAACGGGTGGCCACCGCCCTTGTGCTCTGCCGCCGGACCCGCAGAGTGATCCGGCAGAACCTCTTCTGGGCCTTCTTCTACAACCTGCTGGGCATCCCCCTCGCGGCAGGGGTCCTCGCCGTCTTCGGCGGCCCGGAACTCAATCCCATGATCGGCGCAGGAGCCATGGCCTGCAGTTCCCTCACGGTGGTGCTGAACGCCCTCCGGCTTCTGCGGTAGGGAAACGCGAGGGCGTCTACCGCCGGTTCTCCTTCCGGAGCTTCATCCCCCGCCCGATGGCAAAGATTGCCGCGAGAAGGACGGTGCAGAGGGAGAGGCACTCCGCCAGACGGATGTCCAGTCCAAGCCCGTAAGCCTGTCCGTGGGCGGGCGAGGTCCAGAGGATGTAGCAGACCACGATGAACACCATGAACATCCCGGGGATCAGAGCGATCAGGGAGTTTTGGAGGTCCTTCCGGGCGATGAGCCAGACGGCACCCGCCATAAGGGTGGAGGCCGCCAGCACCTGATTTCCCCACGCAAAATAGTTCCACAGGAAGCCGAAACTCTTCGCATCCCGGTTGGACCAGAACAGCAGACCCGCCACAATGGCAATGAGCGGCAGGCAGACCAGGATCCGGTTGCGGATGCTCTTCTGCTCCACGTTCAGCATTTCGGAGAGGCTGAGCCGGGCACTCCGCAGGGCGGTATCCCCGGAGGTGATGGCGAGGATAACTACCGCGATCACCGTGATCGTGCCCATGGCGCTCCCGAGGAAGTGGCGGGTGATCTTCAGAAGCGCCGCGTTGGGAGAGCCCGTCATGAGTTCGGGGAAGAGGTTGTAAATGGCAAGTCCGGCCCCCGCCCAGATCATGGCGATGACGCCTTCCACCACCATCATGCCGTAGAAGGTGCTGCGCGCCTGCCGCTCGGACTTCATGGTGCGGGCGATGATGGGGCTTTGGGAGGCGTGGAAGCCGGAGATGATCCCGCAGGCGATGGTGACGAAAAGCAGCGGAATGATGGGAGCATGAGGCGCATGAAACATCTGCGCACGGAAGGAATCGGACATCTGCAGAAGTTCCGGAGCCTTCAGTCCGGAAAAGAGCAGTGCGGCGAAGATCGCTCCGGTACCGGCGAGCAGCATGATGCCGAAGACCGGATAGATCGTACCTATGATCTTATCCACCGGGAAGAGCGTAGCGACGATGTAGTAGGCGAAAATGATCCCGACCCACACCCAGAAGAGGTTGACATCCTTCAGGAAGAGTCCGTTGCAGAGTCCGGCGGGCACGTTGATGAACACCGCCACCACCAGCAACAGCAGCCCCACCATGAACAACGAGAAAAACCGTCCGTAGGCATGCCCCAGATTGTCCCGGATAATCTTCGGCAGGTTCGCACCGTTGTCCCGCAGGGACATGATCCCGGAGAGGAAGTCGTGGGTGGCTCCGGCGAGCAGGTTGCCGATGGGGATGATGAGAAAGACCACCGCTCCGAACTTGATCCCGAGGATTACGCCGATGACGGGACCTACGCCGGCGATGTTGAGGAGTTGAATCAGCATGTTCTTCCAGTGAGGAAGCACCACGTAGTCCACGCCGTCGGCGCTGGTGACGGCCGGGGTCTGGCGGTCATCAGGACCGATGATGCGCTCCACCATGCGCCCGTAAACAAAGTATCCGATAATCAGGATCGCGATCCCGGACAAGAACAAAAGCATGATCTGCCTCCGATTTTATGAAAAGATTTTTGAAATGATTGGAATTTCCATAATATAGCATCCTCCGGACGCGATTGCAAAAGATTACCGGATGATTTCGTAGGCGAACACCTGTCCGTCCGCCAGCACGTCCAGAATGAGATGCCGATCCTTCCCCTCCTGCCGGGCCGGGATCTCCATGATCCGCCGCCCGCTCATGTCGAGGGCATGACACCGCACGAATTTGCTCCGGCACATGGAGGGGAATACTTAAAAAACAAGTGGCTTTTCCTCCTTCTCCTCTTTTCTCCGGGATCGGCTCTTCTCCTCCCGGAGTTTTTTTGTCTCTACGCTGAAAAATTAGCCACGCTGAAAAAATGGGTTCTTCGACGGTTTATGACACAAATCAGGGGAAAAGCGAAAGAAAATCAGAGACGGATTTGAAAAAGCCCGGCATTGCACCTATTGTTTGTTGGCAAAAACTTACAGTAGGAGGGAGCAATGCCGGTCAATCTTTACTATACATAAAAAATCCGTGGATTTCAACAGAAGGCAGTAAAATATTCTGAAAGAAAATTAAGTATTTACTTAAAACGGACAAGATTTCAGTGTCCTTACTGCGGATTCGAGGGGGTGACGACAGAGCCAATCAGCCGCCGCCGTGTCCGAGGTTCGCCCATGGGCGAATGCAGGGAAACGATCCTGGAATTTGAGACCCATCGCCTCTATTGTCCCCCGAACTGCTGACCATGGCTCGGACGATTCGGGACAAGTTGGATGGAATCGTAAGTTACTGGACATTCCGGCATGCCAACAATGCCAAAATGGAGGGATTCAACAACAAAATCCGGTGGCTGATCCGACAGGCTTACGGCTTCCGGGACCGTGAGTACTTCAAATTGAAAATCTATCAACTCCCGGAGATTTCCTGCGAGAAAGCAATATGAGTTCTGTCATAAACCGTCGAAGAGGCATTTTTTCATCCCAATGTCGGCATTTGTCCGCTTTCGACACAAATAAAAAATGCGTTGAAACTTCCAATGGCGGGGACTCCAATTGTCCCAACGGGTGGCTTCAACGCTATCCATAACATAAACGATTCCGGCTCTCCTGTCAAGGGCAAATTCAAAAAAGAAACGGAAAGTTTGCAGTTTTTGCGGTGGTTTTACGGTTCCAAGAGTACGGATTAGAACGGAAATTTATTTTTTGTTGGCTTTGATGAGGAGACGGAAGATATTTATCGGATCGACTCAATCCGAATCAGTACAATGAAATAAAACAGGTAAGGATCCCCGGAACTCCCGGTCCGCTGGGAGCATTTTCGCCGCTGTAAGCGGGATTGAGCCAGAGGAACTGGATCTCTGCCTTCCGTTTATCCACTGCATCCATCGCTGTTCCGAGAGTTTTTTATCTGTCTGCTTCCTGCAGGAGCCGCAGTTCCGTTTCCTTCCAAATGGAGCGCGCCGTATCGTTCAGAAGTTTGACCGCCTCGGTTTTCTTCCCGTTCTCAAGCAGGTTTTCCGCCTGTGACTGCGCCTGCCTGTATTTTTTCAGGGACCGGGCTTCGAACTCCGTCCATGCCGGGGGGAGTTCTGCGGAGAATCCGTTCTTGTCAAACCGTTTCCAGGCGGCCGCGGACCAGGTGAGATCCTTCATGCCGGGAAGATATTCTTCTACGCAAACAGGCACTGGAACGCAGATCGTATGACGCGGTGGCCCAATCAGAAAATATCCGGTGGAAAGCACGTCCGGATAGTTGAGACTGATTTCCAGAGTCGAGGAGGAGTTTGTGCTTTGGGAGCAGAGGACGCTGCTGACGGGCGAACCTTCCGGAGACTTGGCGTCCCGGGACATTGCCAGCATATCCGGAACGGTGATTTTCTGATTTTTGCGTAAAGCCCTGTTGAGATCCCGGATCACCATGTATTCCCGGTTGCTGCTGGTCAGCCATCCTGCAATGGAATTGTCGGCGGCTTCCGCCATATCCGGATTGTGCCAGATATTGGCACGCAATGCATAGCCGTGATCGTAGCGTACCGCAGAGATCCGTTCGGCCGTGATCTCCGCAATGTACGCTTCCTTCAGATCCATGAAAAAGAAGATAGAACCTTGTTTCCCGTGCGTGTACTGACGGGCCTTTCGGATCTCATCCATCTTTGCCACCGCCTGCGAAGCGGTGTCGCAGTTTTCCAGACACGCCCTCAGAATTTCCGGGGTCTCCATGTTTCCTTTCGGATTACTGGGTTCCACGCAGGTCTCTCCGCAGTTGACCGCCACCGCCAGACCGGAGGCATTCATTCCCATACAGACGGATTCCGCCTTCGGATCTTTCGGGGTATTGTTTCCGAGGCCGATCCATTTGCGGGGAGAATCCGGACCGCTCTTCAGGGAGATGATCTCTCGTATTTGGGAATCTCTGTTTTTGTGAAGGAAATGAGCGTTTGTTTTGGTGAGATCCCTGAAAACCATCCAGCTGGTGCATTCGTGAGAGCAGGAATCGTTCTCTCCATCAACGGCGAATGCCGTCAACGCAGTCAAAATCAGAGAACAGCCGACAAATGGAGACGCGTTCATGGTTTCCCTTCCTTTTCCGTTGCCGTCAGAAGATGGAGAAGTCCGTTGTTTGTGCCGGACTCCTGCAACATTGCAAGAAGAACGGGGGAGTCCGGCCGGCTATTACTATAGCATTCCCCGCCGGCTTTTCAAGTTGATTTCAGGATTTTCCGTTTGAAAAAGAGTATCCCGCGCGTAAAATTAGGCGAGTGTCACCCCGAGCGCACCCCTCACCCGAGAGGGCACGTGGGGCGCGCAGGTTCATTTGATGAAGGTCCGGCGGCGGCGAAGCCGGCGCGACAAGCAAAAAGTAAGGCGCTCACCGTCGAAAATTTATTTTCGAGAAGAGAGCGCCGCAACTTTTTGGAGGACCTTCTGCCCCCCATTCTTGGATTTAGGCAAAAAAATGGTGCGTCCACGGGGACTCGAACCCAGGACCCAGTGATTAAGAGTCAC
>DCGG01000057.1:4480-7674 GCA_002315455.1 Lentisphaeria bacterium UBA1784 | reverse complement strand
TTGCTCTACCAACTGAGCTATGGACGCACAACAGGGACATAATATAGCGCGGTTCTTCAGAGAAAGCAAATGATTTTTCGCAGGAATTTCGAAAAAAAGCCCTTTTTTTTTCGGAATCCCTTTTTGTTCCGGTTTTTTGAGACCCGGCACTTGCAGGAATGCCTCCGGAGGTGTATGTTACACCGTAATATTATATACCAATCACATCACAGGAGATTCAAAAAATGCGTTACATCGACCAGTTCATGGCGGCTTTCCCCTTCGAGGGGCTCACCTTCGACGACATTTCGCTGGTGACCCAGTATGCGGACTTCCTTCCTCATGACGCCAACGTCGCGAGCCGCATTTCCCGCAACGTCACCCTCAACATTCCCTTCGTCAGCGCCGCCATGGATACCGTCACCGAGAGCAACATGGCCATCGCCATGGCGCGGCTGGGCGGCATCGGCGTCATCCACAAGAACCTCACTCCCGAGAAGCAGGCCGACGAGGTCCGCAAGGTCAAGAGTTACCTCAACGGCGTCATCAGCCACCCCGTGGTGTTCCATCCGGAGCAGACCGTGGGCGAGATGATGGCCGAAAAGAAGGCGAAGAAATATTCCTTTTCCGGCTTCCCCATCGTGGACGATCAGGGCCGTCTGGTGGGCATCATCACCAGCCGGGACGTCAAGTTCCTCACGGACTACAACGTCCGCATCCGGGACGTGATGACTGCGGATCCCTTCTCCGCTCCCGCCGGGATCTCCATGCAGGAGGCCTACAAACTCATGCTCGAGAAGAAGGTCGGCAAACTTCCCATGGTCAACGCCGACGGCAAACTCACCGGTCTGTACAGTTTCCTCGACGTCCGCACTCTGATCGCCAAGGATGCTCCCGACTACAACCGCGACAGCCGCCACCGGCTGCGGGTCGGCGCGGGGATCGGCCCCTATGACGAAGCTCGTGCGGAGGCTCTGATCGCCGCCGGTGTGGACGTGCTGGTCCTTGATACCGCTCACGGCCACAGCAAGGGCGTCATCGAGACGGCCCGCCTTTTCAAGGACCGTTACGGCGACAAAGTCGACGTGGTCGCCGGAAACGTGGCCACGGGAGAGGCCGCCAAGGCTCTGGCCGATGCCGGTGCCGACGGCGTCAAGGTTGGGATCGGGCCCGGATCCATTTGTACCACGCGCGTAGTTGCGGGCGTAGGCGTGCCCCAGGTGACTGCGGTCTACGAAGTCCGCAAGGCTCTGCCTGCGGACATTCCGGTGATCGCGGACGGCGGCATCAAGCAGTCCGGCGACGTGGCCAAGGCCATTGCGGTGGGCGCTTCCTGCGTCATGATGGGATCGGTGCTGGCCGGCACCAGCGAGAGCAACGGCGAAGTGGTCCTGCATCAGGGCCGCAGTTACGTCTCCTACCGCGGCATGGGCAGTCTGGAGGCCATGAAGCACAACGCCGGCAGCCGGGAGCGCTACGGTCAGGACGACGTGGAAGAGAATCAACTGGTCCCCCAGGGGATCGAAGCCATGGTCCCCTACCGCGGGACGGTGGCGGCGGTGATCCATCAGTTCGTGGGCGGACTGCGGTACAGTTTCGGCTACTGCGGCGCCCGGACAGTGGAGGAGTTTCAGGCCAAGGCCAAGATGGTCCGGGTCACTGCGGCCGGACTGCGGGAAGCTCATCCTCACGACGTGGTCATCACCAAGGATGCCCCCAACTACACCAGCGGCAACTGATCGCATTCCCGTGAACGCCGGGACCGACCGGATGCAAAAGGAGCTATGATGAGCGCTTTGAAGAAGAGTTGGACCGCCCTCCTGTTCTGCGGAGCCGTGGTGGCGGCGTTGTCCGGTTTCTGTGCGGAACAGCGGATTGCCGTGATCAACATGGAGCTGGTGTTCCGGGAATACTACAAGAGCCGGGTGGCGGAGGAAGCCATCAAGCAGCAGGCGGAGAGTTACCGCAACTATCTGGTGCGGCTTCAGGAGCAGTATAACGAACTGGTGAAGGCGGAGCGTACCGCCAAGTCCAACGCATTGAACTACGCGCTTTCCGCTGAACAGAAGGTCGCGGCCCAGCAGGCGGCGGAGCAGGCGGAAGCCATGGTCCGGGGCAAGCAGGCCGAGATCGAACTCTACGCCAAGGAGCGCGGTGCCGACATGCGAAAACTGGAGGAGGCCAAGCGCAACGAGATCGTCGAAGAGATCCACAAGGAAGCGGAACGCCGGGCTTTGGCGGAAGGCTTCTCCTTCGTGGTGGATTGTTCTGCAAGAAGTTCCAGCGCGCAGCCGCTGTTTCTGATCTGGCCCAAGGAGAACGACATCTCCCAGGAGGTCATCCGGGAGTTGAACCGCACCCGTCCGGTGGAGAATGCCGCGCCGTCCGCGGTGACGACGCCGCCGGTTCCGGCGCCCCAGCCCGGCGGAGCCGCCGGGAATACGGCGCCCTCCGCGCTTGTGAAATAGCAGGAAAGAGTCCCAAATCTAAAACCATAAGGATTGTCTCTCATGAAGCAAATTACCATGTCCGCCGCCGAGATCGCCGCTCTGGTCAAGGGTGAGATCAAAGGCGATGCCGCCCGTACCATTGATTCCGTCGCCGGGATCCGGGAGGCTACGGAGCGCCAGTTGAGTTTTGTCAGCAACAAGAAGTTTCAGCATCAGCTCGAGGCCGCCAAGGCCGGGATCGTGCTGGTCAACAAGGACCTCGCTGACGCGGATGCTTCCGCCCGGACGCTGATCGTCTGCCAGAACGTGGACTATGCCTTCAGCGTGGTCGTGGCGTGTTTCGCCGAGGAGCCTCCGAAGTTCGAGCCGGGAGTCCATCCCAGCGCGGTGGTGGCCGCCGACGCCAGGATTGGCGCCGGGGTCTCCATCGGTGCCAATGCGGTGATCGAGAGCGGTGCGGAGATCGGTGACGGGGCCGTCATCGGCGCCGGATGCTACGTCGGCCATCAGGCGAAGATCGGTGCCGCCACGGTGCTGTATCCCAACGTGACGGTGATGTACCGGTGCCTGATCGGACGCAAGTGCGTCATTCATTCCGGTGTGGTGATCGGAGCAGACGGTTTCGGATTCATTCCCGGGCCGCAGGGACTGGTGAAGGTGCCCCAGACCGGCATCGTGCAGATCGACGACGACGTGGAGATCGGCGCCAATTCCACCGTGGACCGCGCCCGCTTCGGCCGGACCTGGATCAAGAGCAACGTGAAG
>DCGG01000057.1:3754-4358 GCA_002315455.1 Lentisphaeria bacterium UBA1784 | reverse complement strand
TCGGAGCCAAGTCCGGCGTCAACGGACACATCACGGTGGGTGACGGCACCCAGATCGCCGGGACCAGCGGACTGGTCAAGAGCGTCGGTCCCGGTTCCATTGCGCTGGGAACTCCGGCGGAGAGTCAGCGGGAGTACATGGCGCGCTGGACGCTGCCTTCCAAGGTTGCGAAACTGCAGGCGAAGCTGGAAAAACTCACTGCGGAACTGGAAGCGCTCAAGGCGGGAAAATAATGGGTTCCGGGAACCGGAAGGCGCGGCATCGTTCTCCTCTTTGGAGGATTCTCGGAGGAGCGCTCGCCCTTTTGCTCTGGTTCCCGAACGAACTTTCGGGGAGGTTCCCTCTGCCGTTTCAGGCGGCGAAGGAGGAAACGGCTCCGGTGAAAGACCCTCTGCGGGAAATGGCGTTGGCGGGCGACGTGCCCTGCCAGCTTCGTCTGGCAGAGGAGTTTTTTTTCGGGAAGAACCGCCCCGCCAATCCGGAACTTGCCGTCTATTGGTGGCGGAAGGCCGCTGCGGCGGGGTCCGGGGAGGCGCGCTATAATCTGGGGATGGCCCTGATCCACGGCTGGGGTGTGGAATGCAATCCGGCGCTGGGGCGGAAG
>DCGG01000057.1:3518-3704 GCA_002315455.1 Lentisphaeria bacterium UBA1784 | reverse complement strand
AGGCGGGGATCGTTCTCGCGGAACTCCGCATGGCGGAGCAGGAGTATCAGGGATATCCCGAACTGCGGACGGATGGCGCGCTCTATCCGGAACTGAAGGCCGATCCGGCACATGCGCTGACGCTGATCCGCAAACTGGCGGAGGGTGGGTGCATTCCGGCCCACCGGGTCCTCGCCCGGCTTCTGG
>DCGG01000057.1:0-3485 GCA_002315455.1 Lentisphaeria bacterium UBA1784 | reverse complement strand
CGGCTTCTGGAGGCCGCCCCGGAACGGCTCATGAATCAGTCGGAGATCCGGGATTCTCTGCAGAAGGTCGCGGAGAGCAGGGAAGCCATCCCGGACGATCTGCTCCGCTACAGCGAATATCTGCGCCGGGGCAACGGGGGGGTGCCCGACATGAAGGGCGCCTATGCTCTCGTGAAGCGGGCGGCGGATTCCGGTGATCCGGCGGCGAAGGTGCGGCTGGGACGTTATCTGCTTCTTGGCGAAGGGGTGAAGACCGACCGTGCCGCGGGGATCCGTCTGATCCGGGAGGGCGCGGAGGCGAAGATCCCGGAAGCCCAGTGCGAACTTGCGGAACTTTACCTTTTCAGCCCGGAGTTTTCCTGCGATCCGTGGAAAGCCTTCGAACTTTTTTCCGCCGCCGCCAGGCAGAAGTACGCCCATGGTCAGAAGCGGCTGGGGGATTGTTACCGCAGAGGCATCGGCGTGAAGGCCGATCCCAAGGCCGCCTATTGGGAATACGACAAGGCGGCCCGGCAGGGAGATGCCGAGGCGGAGTTGGAATTGGGGTTCTGCTACAAGGAGGGTATCGGTGTCGGTGCCGATCCGGCGGGGGCCTTTTTCTGGTTCCGCCGCGCTGCGGGGAGGGGGAATACCGCCGCGATCCGGGAGATGGGGCTGGCCCTCGTGGAAGGCCAGGGCACGCCGCGCTCCGCGGAAGCCGGGGCGAAAATGCTCCGGTATGCGGCTTCGCAAGGGGATCTCGAAGCTGTAAAGATCATCAGACAGAAGGAATTATGAAAATCGCCATGATTGTCGCCGCGGCGGGAAGCTCTTCCCGCTTCGGCAGAGGGAACAAACTGACGGAGATGCTGGGGGATGCCCCCGTGCTGATCCACTCCCTGCGGACTTTCGGGAAACATCCGGGAGTCGCCTGTCTCATCGTCGCCGCGGCGCCGGACCGAATCGAAACCTACCGGGCACTGGCGGAGCAGTACGCTTCGGAACTGGCGATCCGCTGGGTCGCCGGCGGAGCCACCCGGGCCGGGAGCGTCCGCAACGCGCTGGCCGCGGTTCCGGAGACCTGCGAACTGGTGGCGGTCCACGATGGAGCGCGTCCGCTTGCTTCGGCGGCACTGCTGGATGCGCTGGCGGCCGCGGCGGAGCGGACCGGCGGAGCCATCCCCGGGAAACCGGTGGCGGATACGCTGAAGCGGCGCTCCACTGCCGGTCTCTGTGAAGGGACCGTGGACCGCAGCGTGCTCTGGGCGGTGGAGACTCCGCAGGTTTTCCGGACCGCCCTGCTGCGGAAGGCCTACGCGTCACCGGTGGATCCCACCGACGAGGCCGGAGCCATGGAGGCCATGGGCGCCCCGGTGGAGATCGTTCCTTCGCCGGAACCGAATCTGAAACTGACCACTCCCGCCGATTTGGAGACGTTGCGTTTCCTCGCCGGCCGGAAGGAGGTGTAGGCATGATGAAGCTTTCCACAAAATGGGTCCGTCGGATCGTTGCCTTCGCCATTGGCATCGGCATCGCCGTTCTGCTCGCCTGCTGTCTGGAATTCTGACGGGAGGGGGGGCGCGTATGAAAAAAGTCCGTTTGCTTCTGCTTGCCGCGGGGCTTCTGCTCTCCGGACTCTGCGGCGGACTGGGCGTCTGGCGGTTTCTGCGGATGACCCGGCCCCCTGCGCAGGTCTGGAGCATGGTGGTCCGGCAGGTCCCCATCGCCGAACTGGCCACCCGGGAGATCCGCTGGCAGGTGCTGATCCACGAGAAGGATGCGTTCCCCGCCCGGGAGTATCTGATGCTCCGCACCGCCACGGTCAAGGCCGGATTCGACCTTTCCAAACTGGACCCCGGACGGGACGTCGCTTTCGACCCCCGGAACAAGGTTGTCACCATCAATCTGCCTCCGCCGCAGGTGCTCAGCGTCACTTGGGGAGAACCCCGCATTCCCTTCGAGCGGCACAGTCTGGCGGCGGCGGCTTTACATAAGAGCGGCGATGAACTCCGCCGCCGGGAAGCGCTGTTCCGGCAGGGACTGCTGGCGGATCTGGAGCGGGAGGATCTGCTCTCCTTTTCGTCCATGATAGAGGGATTCCGGCGGTACGTCGCGCCCTTTTTCGCCAGGGAGGGATGGCAGGTGAAATGCGTGGAGAGTGCTCCGGTGAAGTTCCGTTCCGCAGTGAAGGCGTGGTTTGAGCAGAACGGCCTCGCACAATAGGATGCGGCGGATGTTTTTTCGCCTTTTTCCGGCTTGATCTTCGGTCCGGGAAAGGGGATGGGAAAAGATATTTTTTTCGCAAAATCAGGTTGAAAAAAAAACTGAACAGTGGTATGTTATATAGACGGACACGCGAAGCTGATTCAGAGGAGAAAGGTAGAGCGGTATGCCCCAATCCAAAATTTTGAATACTCCGGCGATCCGCCGTATGCCGACTTATCTGCATAAACTGCTGAAAATGCAGGCGGAAGGGCGGGTCAACGTCTCTTCCACGGAACTCGCCGAGTACATGGACGTGGAGCTGATCGTGGTCCGGAAGGACATCGCGCTCACCGGAGTCTCCGGGCAGCGGCGGATCGGATACAACATCGACGAACTGATCCGGTACATCAAGCTCTTCCTCGGTTGGGAGGTCTCCGCCACCGCGACGCTGATCGGCGCCGGCAGTCTCGGAGCCGCGCTTCTGGGGTACGATGACATCGTCTATTACGGGTTCGACATCCGGACGGTTTTCGATGCCGATCCCGGGAAGATCGGCACGGTCCTCCGGGGCAAGATGGTTTACGACGTCGCCGAACTGGAACGGCGCCTGCAGGGAAATCTTCCCGAAATCGCCGTGCTCTGCGTTCCCAAGGAGGCCGCGCAGGGCATTCTGGACCGGCTCGCGGCGCTGGGCATTCGGTATTTCTGGAGTTTCGCCAACACCGCGCTGAAGGTGCCGGAGGGCGTGGTCGTGGAACGCGAGGTGCTCGCAGGCGGGCTGGCCCGCCTGGGAGTCCGGCGGAAGTTGGACCGGCAGGCGCGCCGGAAGGCCGCAAAGTAACGGATTTCATTTTTTCACTTTTGGGGAACAACATCATAAAGGCAAAAAAACACGGGAGGACGAGACGCCTCTGGGAGACCGGGGCGCAGGAAGAACATTAAAACCCTCTTTTCAATGTCGATCGAACAAGAACGTTTCACCAAACCAAAACAAGGTAAAGAAAAATGAGTTGCAACAAATTGTCGGAAGGAGCGGCGGCCAAGTTCGCCGAACTTGATGCCTTCATCGACGGTCTCGGCATCCGCCGGGAGGATGAGCGGCGCCGCGGACGGCTGATCCGGGTCCTGCATCGTGCGCAGGCCATCTTCGGCTATCTGCCCCGCGAGGTCCAGCTCCACGTGGCGGAGAAACTTTTCCTCAGCGAGGCGCAGGTCTCCGGTGTGGTCAGCTTCTACAACTACTTCACCACCGAGCCCAAGGGCAAGTACTGCATCAACGTCTGCCTCGGCACCGCCTGCTA
>DCGG01000054.1 GCA_002315455.1 Lentisphaeria bacterium UBA1784 | reverse complement strand
TGCTGCGTCCCGGACGCTTGGACCGGCAGGTGGTCATGGACCTGCCCGACATCTCCGGACGGAAGAAGATCCTGGAGGTCCACATCGCCAGGATCAAAACCGCGCCCGATATCAGTTTGGACGTTCTTGCCCGCACGACCCCGGGCTTCAGCGGTGCCGATCTGGCCAACCTCTGCAACGAAGCGGCTCTGCTTGCGGCCCGTCACGGCAAAGAGGCCGTCAGTCAGGCTGAATTGGAGGAGGCCCGCGACAAGGTGAGTTACGGTTCGGAACGCCGCAGCCGCAAAATCACCGACCGGGAGCGCAAACTCACGGCCTATCACGAGGCCGGACACACCATCGTGGCGCTCCACAATGAGCACTGCACTCCGGTGCACAAAGTCACGATCATTCCCCGGGGGCAAGCCTATTTGGGGGCGACTTTCACCATGCCCAAGGAGGACGTCTATACCCGGAGCAAACTGGAACTGGAGGCCGAAATGGCCATGTCCATGGGCGGACGGGCCGCCGAGGAACTGGTCATCGGCGACATCACCACAGGGGCTTCCGGCGACATCAATCAGCTGACCGCCATCGCCCGCAAGATGGTCTGCCTCTTTGGCATGAGCGAAAAGATGGGGCCGGCCAAGTTGTGGGATTTCTCCGTGCATCCTCATCTGCGAATCGATGGCCCCCAGCCTGATCCCATCAGTCCGGAAACGGCCCGGGAGATTGATCTGGAAATCCGCCGTCTGATCGAGACCGCATTGGAACGTGCCCGTACCTGTCTGAAGGAACACCGGGACGAACTGGAGAAACTGGCGCAGGCGCTGTTGGAACGGGAGACGCTCTCCATAGACGAGATCCGGGAACTTTTCGGCTGGCCAGCGGAGAATGACTCTGCGGAACCGGCAAAAACAGAACCTGCGGATGCTGCGGAAAAGTCCGCATCGGAAGATGGAAGCGATCAGCCCGGCGCCTGATGGGACCCGGCTCCGGATCCACCTTCAACCGGGAGCAAAGCGCAGTGCGGTCCAGGGGCGCTACGGCGATGCGCTGAAGATCGCCATTTCTGCTCCGCCCGTGGACGGCAAGGCAAATTTGGAACTGTGCCGTTTCCTTGCGAAAGCGTGTCAGGTGCCGCTGGCGGACGTGGAACTCTGTTCCGGGTTGACGTCGCGGGATAAACAGTTGCTGATCCGGGGGAGATCCCCGGAGGAAATAAGGGATCTTTTGGAAAAATGAATCAGAAAGCTGTGATCTTTTTAGCAGACGGCATGGCGGATGATCCGCTGGCTGAACTGCAGGGAAAAACGCCGCTGGAAGCGGCAAAAACTCCGGCCATGGATGCCATTGCCGCAGAGGGAGCCAGCGGGACCTTCCTCACCCTGCCTCCGGGCTTGCCCACCAGTTCCGACGTTGCGAATATGTCCGTGCTGGGATTCCGGCCTGAACTGAACTATCCCGGCCGCGGTCCCATCGAAGCGGGGGCGCAGGGGATCGAGCTTGGCCCGGATGACGTGGCGTGGCGGTGCAATCTGGTCTATGCCTCCGGGGACGGGATCCTGCGGGACTACTCCTCCGGGCACATAGACAACGAGACGGCCGCGGCATTGATGAAGGCCTTGGAAAAGGAGTTCGGCTCGGACAAGGTGACTTTTCACACCGGCGTCAGTTATCGGAATCTGTTGGTCCTCCATGGCAGGGAGTTCTCCCCCGCCGTCAACTACCACAAGCCGGATTCCTCGCAGGATCTTCCGCTCGCCGATCTCGTGCTGACCCCTGCCGATGATTCTTCGGAAGCCCGGCATACGGTGGAATTTCTCCGGGATCTTGAGGAGCGGGCCGCGAAATTTCTCGCTGCCCATCCGCTCAATGCCGGACGCCCCTCCCCCGCCAATCGGATCTGGCCATGGAGTCCCGGACGCCGTCCCCATCTGGATGTTTTTTCTGCCAAGTATTCCGGTCGGACCGGCGCCGTCATCAGCGCCGTGGATGTGATCAAAGGCATCGGCCGCTGTACCGGGATGACGGTGTTGGACGTCCCCGGCGCCACCGGATTTCTGGACACCAACTATGCAGGAAAGGTCGAGGCCGTGCTGAAAGCCATCCAAACGCATGACCTTGTCTACGTTCACGTGGAGGCCATTGACGAGTGTTCCCACCTCGGTGATCTCAAGTTGAAGCTGCAGGCGATCGAGGATTTTGATGCCAAAATCGTCGCACCCATCCGGGCGGCGCTGGCAGGACAGAATGTGAATTTCGCAGTGCTTCCGGACCATCCGGTCCCCATCAAACTGCGCAAACATACCACAACACCGGTGCCGTTGGCCATTTGCGGACCGGCGGTTCCGGTTCCGGATTGCATCCAGTATTTCAGCGAACAACAGGCGTCCCAAGGAAGCCTCGGTGCGCTGGCCAGGGAAGAACTGGTCCGCAAGGTACTGGGACTCTGAAATGCCCAAGGCTCCGCAAACAGCCATAGACAAAGCCCTGAACCTTCTCGGTATCAGGGCTTTTTCGCAGCGGGAACTTTATCTGCGCCTGCGAAAAGCGGAATTCTCTCACCGGGAGGCCGAGGAGGCGGTGGAGTTGTGCGTCAAGCGGGGATACGTCAATGATGAACTGCTGGCGCAGGATCAGGCGGAACTGCTGCACGCCAGAGGATGCGGCCGCCGCAAGATTGCCCAAAAACTCCGTGCGAAGGGTGTGGATGCGGAAACAATCGCATCCGCGGTGAACCGACAGATGGAAGCGGAGCCGGAAGCATTGCAGAGTGCGCTTGATTTCAAGTTGCGTACGCTGACGCGGGAGACCGATCCTCGCAAGAAGCGGGAAAAACTCTTTCGTTTTCTGGTCTCCCGGGGATTTCCTTTCGATCTGATCCGGGATGCCTTGGAGAAGTTGGATCTCTCCGACGAGGACGGTGTTGACCTCCTGTAAGGCGCAGGAGGTCATTTTTTGTCTTAAAACTTCACTTCGGGAACTTTTTCCACTGCACCTTGTCCGGCAGGAGGATTGAAGTATTCCCGTTTTTCCAACCCCATCCCGGCGGCGAACAGAGAGCCGGGGAACTGGCGGATCGCCTGATTGTAGGACTTCACGGCGTCATTGTAACGGGTCCGCGCGACCGCGATACGGTTTTCGGTTCCGGCCAGTTCATCCATCAGTCTTTGGAAAGTCGTGTTGGCTTTCAGGTCGGGATACTTCTCCGCAATGGCCAGCAAACGCCCCAATGCCGAAGTCATCTGTGCGGACGCCCCGGCCTTGTCGGCAGGCCCCTTCGCAGAGAGCAGAGAGGAACGGGCATCGGCCACGGCGGAGAGGACCTCCTTCTCATGGGCCGCGTAACCCTTCACGGTGCTGACCAGATTGGGGATCAGGTCTGCCCGCCGCTGAAGTTGGGTGTCGATCTGGGCCCAGTTCTCATTGACGGCTTCATCCTGCCTGATCAATCCGTTTTTGACGGAAATGGTGAAAATGACTCCGATCACAATGAGTGCGGCAACCGCGCCAATGATCCACAGAACTTTTTTCATGATGTCATATCCTTTCTTGGTTTGAGTTATTTTACCATCCGCCGGAGGCACCGCCGCCGCCGCCGCGGCCTCCTCCGCCGCCGCTGAAACCGCCTCCTCCGAAGCCGCTTCCGCCACCGCCCCGACCTCCCCGGCCGCAGCCGAAGAAAAACAGCATGAGCCAGGGGTAACGAAAAAGGAGCAGGATCACTCCGACGACAATCAGAAATTGCAGCCAGCCCGGAACATCTTCTTCAACCGCAGGTTCTTCGGCGGGAAAATCGGGAAGCGGCTCTCCCGTGACGTCCTGTGCAAGTCTTCCGATGGCGGCGAGAATGCCTTCCGCAAAACGATCCCGCTGGAAGAATTTAGCCATGAACCGGATGATGTCTCCGGCCTTGGCATCATTGACGGCGCCTTCCCAACCGTATCCGATCTCCAGACGCATCCGGCGCTGAAGAGGTACGATCAGGAGAATGGCTCCGTTGTCTTTTCCCTTATAGCCGGGCTTCCAGGCGTCCATGAGTTTGATCCCGGCCTCTTCGATGGTGAGCTTGTCCGGCGGGTTCAGAATCGCCACGAAAAACTGTCCGCCGGTGGCTTGCTCAAAAGTCCGGATGGCGCGATCAATGCTGGCTTTCTCCGATGCATTCAGAAGGGAGGTCTGATCAACGACCCGTCCGGTCAGCGCCGGAACCTCCCACGCAGAAACCGTAAACAGCAAACCGCAGAAAACGCTGGCAAACGCCACTCTTTTCAAAAAGGCGGACATGCGTATCCTTCCGGAAGGATCACCGGGTCTTTTCCGGCAGAAAAAGATTCCGGTATTTGAGGAAGTAGCGCAATCCGGAAAAGACGGTCACAAAGACGATCCCGCAGAGGTAGCAGAGCCAAACGTACCAAATCCGGATGCCGAAGGGCGCGGCTTCCCGGAGATAGGCGGTACCTCCGTCCAGCATCCAGGCGGTACCGGCAATGGCCAGCATCACCATCTGCAGGGAGGTTTTGAGTTTGCCCCAGCGGTCGGCGGAGATGATCACCTGCTTCTTTGCCGCGAGGGTCCGCAACCCAGTGACCATGAATTCCCGGCCAAGCACGGCGATGGCGATCCACGCGGGCATCAGGCGGTATTCCACGGCGACCAGCATGGTGGCGGCCACGAAGATCTTGTCGGCCAGCGGATCCATGAGGGCACCGAAATCGCTGATGCACTTGTATTTCCGGGCGATGTAACCATCCAGCAGATCCGTCAGTCCGGCGAGGAAAGCCAGTACAAAGGCGCCGATCCGCAAGCCGATGACCCAATCCTTGTCGTGGAGGACCTGAAGATCCGCCACCGATGCCAGCAGGACAAAAACGACTACCGCCGCGATGCGGCTGACCGTGAGAATATTGGGAATATTCTTCATTTTTTCTTTCCTTTCCACCACTCTCCAATGAGATTTCCGCCTCCGGCGGCGGTGATCCGTATCGACTTGAACTCTCCGGGATGGACCCGACTGGCCCCCGGGATATAGATCGCACCATCGATATCCGGGGCGTCCAATGCCCCCCTGACCCACGCGCCGAAATCATCGGCTTCGTCCACGATGACCTTCATCTCGGTCCCGACAAGTTTCCGGTAGTACTGCCCCAAGCGGGCGCGCTGGGACTTCATGAGCGCGGCAGCCCGCTGCTCCGAGACGGCGGCAGGAACCTGATCCGGCAGTTTGGCGGCAGGCGTCCCGGCCTCCGCCGAATAGGGAAAAACCCCCAGCCGTTCAAAGCGGAACTTTTTGGCGAAATCAGCCAGTTCCTGAAATTCCTTCTCCGTTTCGCCGGGAAAGCCGGTAATGAAGGTGGTCCGCAGGATCAGCTCCGGCACCCGCTCCCGCAGGACGGTGAGGACCTCTATGATCCGCTCTCTTGTCACGTGTCGGTTCATCGCCTTCAGGATTCGGGGGGAGACGTGCTGGAGCGGAATATCCACGTAGGGGATCAGCTTGCCTCCGGCGGCCAGCAGGTCGATCAATTCATCGCTGATATGCGCCGGATGCGTATAAAGAAGACGAATCCGGAAATCTCCGGGGATCGCCATCAGTGCCTTCAGCAGACCGGGCAGATCTTCGCCGCGGTCGTTGTCCATGCCGAAAGCGGTCACATCCTGCGCGATGACCACCAGTTCCTTCACGCCGTTCCCGATGAGGGTCTTCGCTTCGGCAACACAGGAGGCAATGCTCCGGGAACGGAGTTTGCCCCGGAGTTTCGGGATGGCGCAATAGGTACAGCAGTTGTTGCATCCGTCGCAGATCTTCAGATAGGCAATATGGGGGACGGTCAACTGCAAACGGGGTTCCTTTTCGTCGCAGAGATAGCAGGGGGCCGCCTTGCCGGAACGCTTGGCGGCATCCTTTTTTTCCGGTGCGGCAGCAAACAACTTCGCGGGATCGGCATAGTCGTCAACCGGGATCCAGACGTCCACGTCCGGAAAGGATTTGCGGATGGAATTCATCCGGTCATACTCCACGAGGCATCCGGCAACGGCGATCCGCCGTCCGGCTTTCTCCGCCTTCCACTGGGCTGCCCGTCCGATCTCCTGCGCGGCTTCGCTCCGAGCCTCCGGCAGAAAGGCGCAGGTATTGATGAGATAAACGTCCGCGTCGTCAGGATCAAAGGTAATCATATAACCGGCGGTGAGCAATTTCCCTGAGAGCACTTCGGAGTCCACCAGATTCTTGGGACATCCCAGAGAAACGGGAAAAAAGGTCGGCTTCCGAACCGATGCCGCCGCAGGCGCGCCGGGAATTTTTTTACGCATTTCACATCCCTTTCTGTACTGCAGGATGAAAGTTTCGCCCTGACGTCACATAATGTATATGCTCTGCCGCTATTTTGCAAACAGCGCCATCATTTTTAATGCACAGCGGATGCCGTCGCAGGCCGCAGAGATGATCCCGCCCGCGGCACCGACCCCCTCCCCCGCAAGGAAGAGACCGGGCAACGAGGAGGCTCCATTACCGTTCCGCAGGAAACGCAACGGAGAGGAGACGCAGCTTTCCACGCCGATCAGCCGCCCCTGCTGGATGAACCCGGGACACATCCGGTCGAAATGCCGCAGAGCACCCCGGAGAGTATTGCGGACCTCCGCGGGAAGAAGTTCATCAATCCGCCCCGGAACCACGCCGACGCGTGCAGAAACCGGACCAGCCTTCAACTGCTTCTGCCCGTTCAGAAAGGCTCTTGCGTCCTGCGCTGGCAGGGTATAATCCCCTCCGCCCATGGAGAAAAGTTTTGTCTCGATCCGGTCGAAGAGGACATAGACCTCCCTGAACGAAGTGAAACGCTCCGCCGGCAAAGTGGTGATGAGACAACTGTTTGCAAACTCCCCGTCCCGGGCGAAGCAGCTCATGCCGTTGGTGATGGAATGAAACTTCCACGCCGAAGCGTTGACCACCTCCCCGCCCGGACACATACAGAAGGTGCTGACACCGGGGTGGTCCGCAGAGGCCCGGGAGAGCAGATGATACTCCGCCGCCTCCAGCGCTGCCGGACGGTTCCCGTGGTACTGCAGACGGTCGATGAAACACTGGGGGTGTTCGATGCGGCATCCGATCTGAAAAGGCTTGAGAGAAAACTCCAGACGCTCCGTCAGTGCATGAACCAACGCCCGTCCGCCAAGCCCCGGAGCGATCAACACGACCGGAGCCTCCAAGGTCTCGCCGGAGGCCAGATGAACGCCGACGCACCGTCCGCC
>DCGG01000051.1:11651-28491 GCA_002315455.1 Lentisphaeria bacterium UBA1784 | reverse complement strand
TCTCCTCCAATCAGACTTTCTGCCGTTCAAATGCAGTCTGACTTTGGGAATATCTGACCGTCAAATCAAAAATCTGACAAAACCGCTTTTTCAGAATCGGATTCTCGCACGCTCAAAGATACGTGCAGATACCCCTTTTTTGAAAAAATGTGGGATATCTGTGCTATTTTTCTTAAAAAAAGAACAATGACTTGATTTTTGGAGGTTGAGAATGTAAGTTAGAACAGTTTCATTGTGCTCGACTTTATTCGAGCGGATGAAAGGTTGATCGAAAACTGTTATATTTCAGCAAGTGTCCTGTAAAACGACCATGTAAAAGAACATTTGCCATGAAGTTTGGGAGGAATGTAGCCGGCGAGACCGTGTCTGCATGTCTTGCCGGGTGCATCTTTGCGTTTTCATGACAGGCTCTTGGTTTGGCCTTCGGGACAATGCTTGGTCGCATTCGGCTTTTTGGAATGCAATCAAGTATGCTGGATTTCGCAGCGAAAGTTGAGAGATCGGCATCCGACCAAGAATGCGAGAGAGGAGGGTTATATGGGCAACAGGCAATGCGATGGGAATGCCGCTCTGCAAATGAGCGATCAGGCATTTTCTTTTGTCGTGCCCGGAACTCTTGACTCACGGATTCACACCAGTGAATCCCCTTGCGCGAACGAAGTGAGCGCAAGCTCGCACGCAAGCAACAATTGTGCCAATTTTTTAATTTTCTCACAAAAATCCAGATCTCTTTCTAAAAAAGAGTTCGGAGACTTTTGTTTTTTGGACCGCGAAGTCCAGCAATGGATTATCGCGGTCTTTTTTGTTTTTCTGGCACTCAAACGCTTTGTTGGAGAAGGGGTAGTAATATGAAATTGTTGTCAGTTTTTAAAAATTATTTGTTTTTTTACCGCAAACATTATATTCTGTTTTCAGTTCTGATGTTGCTGGCTGTTTTTGTCAACAGTTTTGTTTTTTCCTATTTGTGTTCAGAAAAAATTATTTTGGAATTTGACAATCCCATTGATTATGCTGTCCCCGGATATATCGTGTTGGAGGACAATGGGTGCGCGATCAGACATTTTAAACAGATCACACCAAACACTTTTTCCGTGAATACCAAAACCTATCGTTTTCATTCCAATATCTACGTTTTTTTGCCGGAGGCGTACAAAAAAAACAATATAAAAATGTACAGCAAGCTGCATTTTTGTGATGCAAAACTGTTGAGATCATCGCCATTTTTTACATATTGCAATATGCTTTCTTTTCCGGCAAAAGATGGTTTCCGACAAGCGCACGGCGAACTTGCTCAAAAAATCGCATGGTTCATTTCGTTTGGACTATTGGTCCTGCTTATCGTTGTTATCCCGTTGCCGGCGGTAAAAAAGTTTGCTCCTCTTTTGGCGAAAAAGAGTGATGCCGGATTTAAATCTTTGAGGGGGAAACTGAATTTTCTTTGTCCCGGAGTATTGATCGGCGGAGTAAGTTTTGCGTTATTGGCGGGATTGCTGTCGATTTATTATTTTATTTTCGCAGCTTCTCTCAAGATGACTGTGGAAATTTCTGACAAGGTTCCAAGCGGCATCAAGGTTCAGGGAAAATCAGGCGTTAACGTTGATTTGTCATGCCATAAATGGTATACCCAAAGTTACTTTCGCGTAAAAACGCAACAAAGTTCTTCAGGTTCAGTGCGCGCAACACTGCCGACATTTTGCGATGGAGTGCGTTTGAAAATACAATCAGCATACCCGGTGGAAGTAGAATCGGTGACAATCGGAGATACGACTCTCTCCTCTGAAACATTGAAATCATATTCCCCATCATGCGGGCAGCGCAATCAGGATATCAGGCTTGAACGAATCACCCGCTATCTCCAAAAGGACAATCCATTTTTCCGGCACTTGGGACTATGTCTGTTGATCTCCTTTCTGGTTGGTATGATCTTCCACGTCTGGCACCGCGTGGAAAGATGGAAAAATATCAAAACCAATTATGCGCTGATTTCATCAGTTGCTTTATTGGGCGTGGTATTATCTGCGATAGGCTATTACTTGTTTCAATATGCTCAAATCATAAACTCCTTCCCGAATGATGGTGATTCGGCAGAAATCCAGGGCTTTGCCGCCTACTGGCTGGCCGGAGTGAAAAAATATGATCTGTGCATTACGACGGATGTGACTATTCTGGGTCCTTTATGTTTCTGGGCCAAGCATATATCATCGTCATGGATAAGCGTGCGAATCTTTTCTTTTCTGTATATGTTTTTGCTTATGGTGATCGTGTATATCGTGATTTTAAGGATACGATCTTATTCTTGGGCACAAAAGATCTTTTTATGTTCTGTCATTCCTCTGTGCCATATTTTAGTTTTTGGACCTCCGCAAAAGTTATTCAGGATCCTGGGGGAACAATATTACTGTTTGTTTATCCTGCTTGCTGTAATCACATTATTTCTGGGGCGTAAAAATTGGCGGACAATCATTCTTTGCACCTTCTGGGCGGTTGCTGCGATTTATTGTAAAAAGGCCGCTCAGCTTCCGTTGCTGATTGGTTTTGTGTTTTATTATTTTTTTGATGTCAACACGACGAACTTTTTTACGAAACGGAATCTATATAGGTCGTGTTGCTTTATCATTCCTTTTTTGATCGCTTTCATCGGCTGGAGGTTCCTGTTCGGATATTATCAAAAGTACTATCTAATGACTGTCAATGAATATTTTGCATTTCTGGAAACAGACAAGGCACACTTGGGTGCGATCAATGGAGGGATGCTTTTTGATGTAATGACGATAGAGGATGTGCTCAAGGTTGCTTCAGGTGTTTGGAATTATTATTTCAGACAGCCGTTATTTGGAATTTTGCGCTTGTTTTTTATGCTGTATCTTTGTTTTTATGCTTTTGTTTGCAAGAATCGGCTTGATTTGAAAACTCGTTGCGGAATCGCCTTAGTTCTGACCCATATCCCGATGACTTGCATTGTTTTTTCGTGTGTTTCCTATCAGGCCCGTTGGCTTGCGCCGGGAGAATTTCTGTCTTTAGTCGGTTGTTCATTGTTGCTGACCAATCAAAAATCCCATACGATCCTGAAATGTTTTTCCGGATTGTTCCTGATTTCTTTCCTGTGGTACGGGATCAATGGAACTATGGTTCAGCTGGAGCGGGATCGGCAATTCGCTACCGAGCATCCGAATGTCTGCTCCGAGATGCAGACTTTTGTTTTGAAGCACGCAAAAGAAGATGTGATCTGGATTCAGCCGTCACGTTTCAAGGCATCTGATTTTTATTGGACGATGCTGCGGAATATTGATCATCAAAAAATCGTTCAGATGGACAAAAAAATCGCAGCGTATAATGAGACGTCCCCGGTTTGTCTTTTTCCCGTTCAGAAAGCATGGTTGCGCGATTCAATTCCACCAAGTTTCAAGTATGTCTGGTTCGATAATATCTACTTTGTCGTTTATTCCAATCATCCGCAGAGAAAGTGATGTTCTGTTGTTTGGGTCTTGGAACAATAAATGAGAGGTGAAAAATGAAACGTTTGTCCTTGGTCTTGTTGTCATATTACAGCAATGAACGGATTGTAAAAAGTTACCATGCCATCAAAGCGCTTTTGGACAAGGCGGGAATTCCGTTTGAATTTGTTGTCATGGATGATGGCTCCAAGGACAACTCTTACGAAATCGCGTGCGGTCTGGAAAAAGAATTTGACAATGTCAAAGCATATCGTTTGAGCCGGAATTTCGGCAGTCACTACTCCATTTTTGCCGGTTTGTCCCTATGTACCGGCGATTGTGCCATGCCGATGGTTGATGATGAACAGCAACCGTACCAGACAATTATTGATATGTATCGGTTGTGGGAACAGGGGCATAAAATCATAGTTCCGTACCGAATCAGCAGGGATGACCGCTGGACCAGCCGCATTTTTTCCGAACTCTATTATAAAATTATGAATCTTTTTTCCGAAGTGAAATATCCGACTGGCGGAGCAGATCTGTTTTTCATCGATCGTGAAGTGATTGATCTGTTGAATTCGCGTATTCATCCCATCAATACGTCGAGCATTGCCGAGGTTTTGCGTTTGGGGTTTGATCCGTATTTTTACGGATATGAACGTCCTGTCGGATTAAATAAAAATAAATCCCGCTGGTCTTTCAAGAAAAAACTTCGTTTGGCGAAAGATACATTTTTCTCCTCCTCGACATTCCCCATTATGTTTATCAACCGGATCGGTTTGTTCGCTTCCGCATTCTCGGTGCTGGGAATGTTTTTTTACTTTTATATTGCTGTATTCGGCAACCATCAGTTTTGGAACCTCAAGGTCCCCGGCTGGATTTCCATTATTCTGCTGATTATGCTTTTCGGTGGTTTGATTATGCTTTCTCTCGGAATTGTCGCTGAATATATTTGGCGCATCTATGAAGAGGTCAAAGCCCGACCGGGGTACATCATCCGGAAAAAGGATTGAACGATGCAAATGTCTGTGCCATTGAAGAAAACAGTCTTCCGTTTCAGCGGTTTTTCTCTGATCGGGGCAGCCAATACGCTGTTGTCTATGCTGCTGATCTATCTGATGAATGAACTTCTTGCGCTGGATTATCTTTTTTCTTATTGCACGGCTTACATCGTTACGGTTTTTCTTGCGTATTGGGCAAATGCGAAACTGGTCTTTCACAAAAAGATGACGGTAATGGATTGCCTGAAATTTTTCGCGACGTATCTCTCCGGTATGATTTTGGGCTCGGCGCTGCTCTGTGTGACGAAAAGAATTTGTCCGACGTGGAATGCGACGTGGATCAGTTACGGGATCATTCCGGTAACTATGCTTTGGAATTTTTTCTTTGTCAACAAAATTTTAACGAAACAGGAGAAAACGAATGGAAAATGATTTTTTTGTTCATCCTCATGGCATCGTTGAACCCGGAGCAAAAATTGGTTCCGGTACGCGAATTTGGGCATGGGCGCATATTTTAGGTGACAGCGTAATCGGCAAAGATTGCAACTTGTGTGATCATACATTTGTAGAGAGCGGGGTCATACTTGGAGATCGTGTCACGGTCAAATGCAACGTCTCCATCTGGGAGGGCATTACGATTGAGGACGATGTCTTTATCGGACCCTCAGTTGCTTTCACCAATGACAAATTTCCCCGCAGTAAGCAATATCCTGCGGAATATGCCAAAACATACATTGCAAAAGGTGCATCCATCGGAGCGAACGCAACGATCCTTCCGGTGAAAATCGGTGCTTATGCTATGGTCGGTGCGGGGGCGGTCGTTACGAAAAACGTTCCGCCTTATGCCATCGTTGTCGGAAATCCGGCGAGGGTGGTCGGTTATGTCAATGCCGTCTCTATCGCAAACAGCAATCCGGGGATGGCCGGGGGGACTCAAGGACAAAAAGAAAGCAGTATCGGCGCGAAAATTTATTCTATTCCGAGTTTTTCCGATGTTCGCGGCGACATCAGCATTTTGGAATTTTCCAAAATTCTTCCCTTTGAGATCAAACGGATCTTTTATACTTATGGAGTCAAATCAACCGAGGTCCGAGGAGAGCATGCGCATAAAGTCTGCGAACAGTTTCTGATCGCCGTACATGGCTCGCTGAATGTGATCGTTGACAACGGAATTTGTCGGGAAGAATATGTTCTTGACTCGCCGACAAAAGGACTGCATTTGCCCTCCGGATGCTGGGGAATTGAATATAAACACTCGCAGGATTGCGTGCTGCTGGTTCTCGCTTCGCATGAATACGATGCCAAAGACTATATCCGGGACTATAACGAATTTCTGAAATATAAAGGGATAAAATAAAATGCAATTTCTTGACATGAAAGCCCCCTATCTGGAGCTGAAAGATGAACTGGATGCCGCCTATCAGCGATTCATGAATTCCGGATGGTATGTCCTTGGGCCGGAAGCTGAAAACTTTGAAAAAATATGGGCGGATTTCTGCGGCACGAAATATTGTGTCGGCGTGTCCAATGGCTTGGATGCCCTTTGTCTCGGGTTGGAAGCAGGCGGCGTGAAGCCGGGCGATGAGGTCATCGTGCAATCCAATACCTATATCGCCACTTGGTTAGCGATTTCACAAGTCGGAGCAGTTCCCGTTCCAGTGGAACCATCTTGGAAGACCTTCAGCATTGATCCTGACCGGATCGAAGCGGCAATTACGCCAAAGACGACGGCCATCGCCGTGGTTCACCTCTACGGGACCCCGGCAGATATGGATCCGATTATGAAAATTGCCGAAAAACATCATCTGTTCGTATTGGAAGACAACGCACAGTCACAAGGCGCCATTTATCACGGCAAACGCACGGGACATCTTGGACATGCGGCGGCATTCAGTTTTTATCCGGCAAAAAACATCGGAGCCTTTGGTGAGGCCGGTGGCGTTACCACGGATGACTCTGAAATCGCAGATCGAATCAAGGTTCTGCGGAATTACGGTTCCCGCGTCAAATATCACAACGAGGTCAAGGGGTATAACCGACGGATTGATGCTTTGCAGGCGGCATTTCTCGCGGTGAAAACGCCGCATCTTGACGATTGGAATGCCCGCAGACGACAGGTGGCGAAATTGTATTTTGAAGGTCTTTCCGATATTCCGCAGATCATTTTGCCGCAAAGCAAATTGGGGGACAGCGTTTGGCATCAGTTTATTATCAGAGTGAAAAATCGGGATGCTGTGCAGCAAAAACTCAAAGAACTTGGGATTCCAACGATGATCCATTATCCCATTCCGCCTCACCTTTCGGAAGCCTATGCGGATATGGGTTTCAAGCGGGGAGATTTCCCGATTGCGGAAGAGATGGCCGATACCTTTTTGAGTTTGCCCATCGGCCCTCACATGCCGGAATCTGACGTGCAACGGGTCATTGTAAGTCTGCGGCAGGTATTGAATAGTTGACTTTGGGAGCATTAGACTCCAGTCGCGTAAAATTCATAGTCTTGAACTTCCATACCATAGGGGCTGTTGCAAAACCTCATTGTTTTGTAGCAGCCTTTTTTTCTGTACTGATATGAGTCACGCAGTTCTTCATTTTTCCCCTTCATCTGCACTTTTAGCAATTTCTAGCAATTTTTCAAGTTGGTCTTTTGGGGCGTTTCCGCTTCAAGACTATCCGGAGCGATCCAGAATTCATAAGTCAAAAAAACAGTTCTGGTTATTCACGTCTTTGGCAGTGACAATATAGTGTTTGTCTCCTTAAAAATCAAGCAGGAAAAAGATGTCCTCATCGCCCCCCCCCGAGGCGGGTTGCAGACTTATTTTGTCGGACAAGTCGGACTGTGTAAACCAATGGCTGACAGTGCGAGACGGCTTGCCAAGGCGAAAAAAATCCGGTCGTTTGACCGGATTTTTTGAAGACTGGTGGAGGTGGCGGGAGTTGAACCCGCGTGCCGACACAGTTTAGTGATGACTTCTACATGCGTATTTCGTCTTTGTTGTTTTTCGTCCTCTACCCAGCCGGCGAACAGGCAAGGCTTCAGACTATCCGATATGTAATCTCGGTGCGGCTTCTACCGGCAGGAACCGCTCCTTGAACGCTGAATGACGCCGCTTGCATCTTAGCGTTCGTGGGACGCAGCGACGTGGCGGGGATTAAGCCGCCAGAGCAAACTCTTCGTTCGCAGTTGTTGTTTTGATCGATGATTTACGAGGCCAACGATCATCCTCGGCATGCCGCCAACCCCGGACCGTCCCGGTCGAATCCGGAACACCCCCATAAAGTTGAAGCCACATAACATACAGGCCAAAGCGCGCTTTGTCAAACGCCCGCTCCACGAATTTGCATTGTTTTTTCTTCCCCGGCTCTTGACAGCAACGGAAAAGCGCGGTATATTTTCCATGCGAAATGCATCCGGAGGGACCGGATGACGCTCTTTGTCCAACAAAAAAGAAAGGCTGAGGCATATATGGTTACCACCAGCGATGACCCCGGACCTCGATTGCGCATGATCGGGGAAGCGGGAATGACCTCAGCCATCACGGCCTGAGTCCTTCCTTCCCGGGAACGGTCCTGAACCGGCTCCCAATACCTCCTTCCCCGGCCTGCGCGATCCCTTTCCGGCGTCGGCACTGTGCGGTCGATGCGCCGGAGAACTTGTGAGCATCTCCTCCATGATCTCCGTGCACACCCAGGCGTTTCGGGCGGATATCCGGTTTTCCGGAGTGAAAACGAAAGCGATGTCCCCTGCGGTTTCCGATGTTTCCCGAGGAGGAAAGAAAAATGTTCAGATGCTATGATCTCGTCGATGGACGGGTCCAGAGTTGTCCGGATGGGCAGCTGGGACTGATCCAGGTGTACAGCGCACCCTCCGACGAGGAAAAAAACTACCTGATCGAACAGTGCGGCATCGATGCCCACACCCTTGCGTCCGCATTGGACGAGGATGAAATCAGCCGCGTGGAGTACGAGCAGAACCACGTTGCCGTCATCATGAAACGGCCCCGAAACTTCCAGATTGACCGGCGGATGGCCTTCAAGGTCTCCTCCATCGGCGCATTTCTCTTCAAGGACCGGATCATCGTGCTTCAGGCGGACGCCATGCCGCTTTTCGAGCACGGCCGGATGCCTTTGCGCGGCACCACAATTCAGGGGATCCTGCTGCGGCTGCTGCACCATGCGACCCACCACTTCCTGCAGCACCTGCGGATCATCCGCAACATCTCCGACGAGATCGAGAATAAGATCGAATATGCGGTCACCAACAAATCGCTGGTCAACATGTTCTCGCTGCTGAAAAGCCTGACCTACTACGAATCCGCCACCAGCGCCAACCAGCTTCTGCTGATCCGCCTGCGGAACGACGCCAAACGCATCGGGTTCAACGAGGAGGAACTGGAGTTCCTCGAAGACATCACTGTGGAAAATAAACAGTGCGACAACCTCGCCAACATCTACGCCGGGATTTTGACCGGGATGTCCGATGCCCGGGTCTCCGTGGTCAGCAACAATCTCGCCGTCATCATGAAGTATCTCGCCGTCATCAACGTGGTGTTCATGCCCCTCACCGTCATCACCGGCCTCGGTGGGATGTCCGAATTCACCATGATGACCAAGGGCATCTGGTGGCCCCACGCCTACAGTGCCCTCGTGCTGGCGATGGTCATCATCGGATACATCACCTATATCCTGGTGCGGCGCGTCGGCACCAACAACTCCAAGAGGTGAGCCCATGGCCAAGAAATCCAAACACCATATCTCCGCGCCCCGTAAGGAACGGCTCCGGCTCATGAGCCGCCGCTGGGATTTGCTCTGTTTTCTGCTGGCGCTGGTGGTGATCCTTGCCGCATGGCAGTGCAACGGAGTAGCCTTCTCGCTCTCCCGGCCGGACATGGAAGGATTCGCCGGATGGTTTCTGCTGATCTTCGCCTACGTGCCGCTGCTGGCGCTGGGGGGATTCTGCCATCTGCTGGGCCTGCCTGCCTTCCAGTGCAACGAAGCGATCCTGCTTGGCGGATGCAATCTCGTCATTGTGGTGGCGATCTGGATCATTTTCCGGCTGACCGCCGTTCGGAGCAACAATGCAGACCGGCTTCGGATCGCGGGAAATTTCGCGCTGATGGTGTTGATCTGGGGGATCTTTCAGATCGCCTTCGCGTTCACGCTGAAGTTGTGGACTTCGCCCTCCATGGAGCCGCTGATGCGCCACTTCGCGCAGACGGAGGAGTGCGTGGAGGAGAGCCGGACAGCGGCGGATCCGGGAGAGATCACCTTCCCACGGAGTTGAGCGGGAATAAACGCGCGCGCTACTTCACGGGCCGGAAGGTCAACCTGACCCGGGAAGCGGCGGAGGGTTCGGTCAATCGGATGCTGATCCGGTTGGCCGTTCCTTTTCTCCTGATGGCCTCGCGGATCGGTTCCGCGCTGACGATATAAGCCGCGCCGAAGGTGTCGATCTTCACCGCGAGATTCCTGCCCTTGTAAGTGAGCAGAAGCGTGCCGTTGTCTTGTTTTTCGCATTTGCCGAAGGTGATGACCGCGGTCTCGAAGGTCTGTGGCTCCGCAAATCTTCCGAAGTCCTCCACGGTGAAGTGTTCTCCTTCGCCCCGGGTGTAGCGGAACTCCCGGGTCAGTTCCCGGATCTGCAATTCTGCGGGATAACCCTCGCGGAGGTCCAGTTTGATGACCGTTTTCCGGGGAGTGTTGTGCGTACAGAGAACCTTGGCGTTGGTCTTTGCGCCATTGATCTGCAATTCGCCGCCGATCAGGGGGACGCTGTGCCCGAAGCTGTTGATGATCCGGTTCCGGTAGCGCTCCGGGCCGAAGGTCTGCCGCGTGTAAACGGGGGCGCCGGCATCATCGACGACCTGCGTCTCTCCAACGGCGAGGACGTAGTTCCCCACGTCGCTGTGGTTATGCTGTTCGTGGTTGCTCCCGCCCTTGAACGCGGCGGAGAGCACGCCCCCCGTTTTTCCGGGACGGCAGAGGAAGACCCCGCCATCGGGGAACGCCGAAAACTCCGGCAACGCCGCCACTTCGGAGGAGACGCTCTGATGCGGGATCTGCCAGAACAAAAGAGCGGCGGCCAGCGAAACCACCGGCGGGTCGTTGAAGATTGCCCGGTACTTGCCGGGCCGGTCCCACAGAATGTCCCGCAGTCCGATATGCTTTCTGCACTCTCCCGGCTTGACGGAGCAGTCGGCAAAAGCGGGGTAATTCCCGTCAGAAATGGCAATGTTGTCGATGTACTCCCCGGGAAGGCGCGCCTTGTCCCGCAGGGCGATGTTGAGGTATCCGCCGTTTTTCTGACCGGATTTGTCCCGGCTTTGCGAAGCCAGATAAAGTTCCAGCGCCAGCTCCAGATAATTGCCGTATCCGTAAGCCCAGTAGCCCACGCCCTCGGTGCAGTAGCCGTCCGGGGCGAAACTGTCGAGGAAGTACCATGACCGCTCAATGCACCACGAAAGCATTTCCGCCCGGGCATCGGCGTCCATCTCCGTCAGCAGAAGAGTGCCGACGATCCCGTTGAGGCAGACGGCGTTCCAGTTGTTGGTTCTTCTGCCGAAATACCACTCGGGGTTCCGCTTTCCGGCCACGGTGGCGGCGAGGGGGTCGAGAATGAATTTCTTGATGCAGGAGTCCACTTTTTGCTTCGTTTCCGGGGAGAGCCGGGAAGCCAGCAGTTGCCGCGCGGCGGCGATATTCCGGGCAGTGAGGGTGGACCCCAAGTCCATGGTGACGAAGGTACCGTCGAAGTTGGTCTTCTGACGGTCGTGGGCGGAGAGGACCCAAGTCCGCATGCCGCAGAAGGAGAGCAAAATCTTTTCGGCACAGGCGACGTACCGGGGATCGTTGGTCAGGCAGGCGGCGAGGGTGCTGTCCCGGAGCGCGCTCCCCAGTCGAAAGTATTTTTGCTCGAAGATCTTGCGGTTCCCGGTGGGGGAGAGAAAGAGCAGATACTCCTCGTCGGAGGGAGGGGCGGGGATCCCCTGTTCCAGCAGTTTTTTGGCATCTTTGAGGTATTTTTCCGCCGAGGAACTGCGCTTCCGGCAGGCTTCCCACCACGGGCGGTCTTCGATGTCCGGCGCGATTTTCCACGGGGAAGGAAAGGTCTCCTTCAGCACCTCGGGCGCATACCGGACGACGTTGGGGCTCAAATCCTTCCCCGCAAATGCCCTGATGCAGGGCATTTGCGCCAGAATCGCGACCAAAAAGAACAGCGCGAATCCAAAACGCTTCATTTCCCTTTGCCTTTACCGCTCCTTAATCCGAGTCCGCCGCGTCGGCAGGTTCCGCCTTGAGCCGGAAGGTGAACTTTTTGGCGGGTTTCTTCAAGCGGAACACCACCCGGACCAGTTTGCGGTCAGCGGGATTCGCCAGCGGGATCAGTTCCACCTCCACGGGGATTTTCCCCGCATCGGCGGTGAGGCGCAGCGTCTTCCCCTCCCGGGAGATCAGCACTTCATCCGGCGCGACGACTTTGACCTCGCCCTCCGCGATGGCCGCGCTCTCGTAATCCGCGACAGTCCGGAAGGTCACGTCGTCGGAAATGGTGACAGAGCCTTCTCGGTTGCGGTCATAGACGCAGGTGCGGACCAACTTCTGCAATCCGAAAACGGACCGATAGACCGGAGCCAGATTGAACGAGACTTCGCTTATGCTGTTGAAGAATTTCTGCCCGCTGACCTCCGCGCTGCCGGAACTGCCGGAGCGCTGAATCACCCGTCCCGGACAGGGAACGCTGTGACAGCGGGCTTCCGGCATTTTCGGGCCGGGGTCCACCAGCATGGGCACTTCGTCCAGAACCACGATGAAACTGCCCACGTCGGAATGGCCGCCCTCCTCCCGGCAACTTCCTCCCTTGAAGACCGCATGCAGGCGGCAACGGTGGAAGTTTCCGGGGCGGCAGAGCAGGATCTGACGGAGGAAAAAGGCACCGCAGGGAGATGACATCATTTTGCGGGAGCGGGACCAATCAGGCTGATAGGCGAAAAGCATCAGGGTCCGGGAGAGGTTTCCGGCCGCTTTGGCGGGGGTGACCAACTCCGGCGGGTCGGGAGCATATCCGCAGAGCAGATCGCGGTACCCGATGAGGAAGGGATCGAAGGGAATCTGGAAATCACTCTCTCCGATGGTCGGATAATAGCCGGGGAACAACTGGATCGTCTCCGGGAAATCCGATGCATCAATGGCGCTTTTGCGCTTCATAAGGTCCAGTTTTTTGTGTGAGGCCAAATAGAAAACAAGGGACTTGTCCATGTACGCGGAGAATCCCTGATTCCAGCGCCACGCGCCCGCCGGCTCGAAACCGTCGCCGCCGCCGAGACTGTCAAGATAACAGAGGGAGAGCGGCAGAAGCCAGCGCAGCAGATCATAGCGGTACTGGGGATCCAGCGACTGCAGAAGAACCAGCAGGGAGCAGTGGTAACTGCAGTAGATGTTGTCAAGATTGCTGGAGGTCGCCCATGGATCCGCTTTGCGTTCCTTGGATACGACCTGCAGGAGAGGGTCCACCACGTCGAAGCGGATGCGGCGGTCAATGTTCCGCCCCAGAGCGGAAGGCATCCGGTCATCCAGCAGGACTCTTGCCCAGCAGAGGTTCAAAGCCGTCAATGAGGAACGCTCGTCGATGGCGATCCCCTCCTCCCGGGAGGTGACGCCCCGCCAGTCTTCGATGTTCATCAGAGCCTGAACCAGTTGCAGGACTTTTTCCACGTGGGCGTCTTTGCCGGAGAGACAAGCCGCCGGAAGCGCAATGCTGAGCCGGTACAGAAGCGCCATCTGTTCGTCGCCTGCGAACTTCTCCGGAACGGGATCCTTTTCTGCCAGCTGGATCAGCTCCGCGGCGCCGGGACTGGCGGCCGCCAGCGTCCAGTATTCGCGGTCGGAGATTCCGGGAACCGGACGCCATGGTGCATCATCAATGAAGCTGGAGATCAGGGCATTGGGGTCCCGGAAACTGGAGGTCATGCGGCCGGACTGCAGAAAACCGTCCTGCCGGGCTTGAACGGAGAGACCTCCCAACAGCAGAAGGAGGAAGAATACCGCAAAAAAAGAACCAATGCGCATCATTATGGACCACCGATTTTCGTAAGTATGGACTTTACCACCCTATACTATAACCGCCACCGTGGATAAATGCAAATCTTTTTTTCTTTTTTGTCCGTAGAAAAAGAGGAAGTCAGAGCTCGCCTGCCGCAAACCTGTCCAAGACCAGTCGGGCCACGCTTCCGGGCTGGGGGATCAGCGGAAGGGCGTCCCGGCGAAACCAGCGGCAGTCCGCCAATTCCTCCCCGTCGGGGAAGGCTTCTCCGCCAGCGTATTCCGCGGAAAAGGCCAGCATGAGGGAATTCGGGAAGGGCCAGGACTGGCTGGTGAGGTAGCGGATGGAATCCACCTCCACGTGAGTCTCCTCCCGGATCTCCCGGTGGACCGCCTGCTCCGCGCTCTCCCCCGCTTCCACGAATCCCGCGATGAGGCTGTACACCCCATCGGCGAAACGGCGGTTGTGGGCCAGCAGGATCTCCCGGCCGCCGTCACGGGTGATGGCCACGATCACCGCCGGCGCGATCTGGGGGAAGTACATGCATCCGCACTCCGGGCAAAGCATGGCGAGGTCCTTGCGGGATGGGGAGAGTTCCGCCCGGCATCCGCCGCAGAAACGGTGCTGATCCCGCCAGAGGAACATCTCCCGGCCCCTGCAGAGAGCCGTCCGGGTGTCCTCGGCGCCGGCGGCGAGGATCGCCCGGCCGGCCCAAAGTTCCATCCCTTCCGGGAAGCGCTCGGGGCAGGCGCTCAACCGTCCCGCGAAGCAGCGTCCCCCCTCAAAGTGTCCGATTTCCACGAAGGGACCGCCGGCCAGTTTCACGGCTTCCCGGACGGTGGGCAGTTCCGGAACGCCGCCCCGGGGGCGGACCAGCGTTTCCTGCCGGGAGAGCAGCACGAGGCGGTCCTCCGGCTCCAGTTCCCGGACGCTCCGGAAGGCCGATTGTACGTTCGATACCGTGAACATGTTTCCTCCTTCTCACCGGGTGCAGATCAGCACCAAACCGGTGATGCAGATCACCAGCGCCGCCAACTGCGGCAGACGGACCTTCTCCTTCAGAAACCAGACGCTGGTCAAGGTGAAACTCACAATGCAGGAGCCCACCATCATGGGGTAACACATTCCTCCGAGTCCGGCGTCCGCCATGGCGTTCATCCCGGGATAGAAGAGGGTGATGGCGAACACCAGTCCGAACCCCTGCAGGATCAGCACGTAGAACCACAACGCGGGATTTTTCAGGTTGTGTAGAAGATGTCCGGCATAGTTCTCGCTGTGCTCCCGGATCATCCGGAACGAGAGATAACAGATCGCTCCGGCAAGTCCTCCGACTGCGGAGATCATGGTCCGGGCCGTACTGGTCACCACCCGCGCTTCCTCGAAATAGGAGGGCATCACCGAGAGGTTCTGCTGAAGCGCCGCGAGGATGAGGGCGGCAAAGGCCGGAAGCCTCCACCCCTGTCCGTATCGGGAGTTGTCCTTGGAGCAGGCGAAAAGCACCAGCGCCGTCAGTAGTGCGAGGATGCCAAGCGCCCGGAGCCACGTCAGTTCCACGCCGAAGAATACGATCCCGCCAAGGAAAGGGAAAACCAACGCCGACTGGATGACGCACCAGATGATGCCGTTCGGACCTCTCTGCATGGCGTACGCCATCAGCAGGAGCATGGAAAAATTGAGGATTGCACTGATAAAGAGCGGCACTCCGGCGAGCATCCACGCCCGGAATGAACATTGGGGGAAACTTTTCGTTGCCAGCATGAGCAGAAGAGCTACCCCGCCCGCAACGATGAAGCCGAAGAACTGAAAGAGTGCCGGTTCAATCTTCCGTTTGGGCGCGTCTCCCGAGATCAGTCCGATGAGACACCAACTGGAGCCTACCAATACCATGGCGATGATGCCGAAGGCAGGCGTCTGAAAAAACGGCATCGCGGAAACGGTCTCTGTCAACTGATGAAGCACGAGTTTTTCTCCGGTAAATAAGGTGCGCCCCGAACTGGGTATCTCCGGTTCAAGATCTGTTTAATATACTCTTGGGATCCCGGATTTGCAACCGGAAAAGACGCATGATCCCCAACCGAACGCGCACTTCCCTATCGGAAGGTCAGCCGGGGCGGCAGAAATTCCGGGTTTTCCGGGAGACATCCGGGGATCTCGCCTTTCAGTCCCATGTTTTTGGCGATCATGCGCCAGCGCTCTCTCATATCCTCCTTGTAGAGCCACGGCTTCCAGCCCATGTCAAGATAGACGTGGAGCGCGGGCAACCGGAAATCCTGCGTCAACAGCGAAAAGTTCCGGTAGCCCACCGCATAGAGCCGGTGCATCACGGCGGCGGAGACGCTCCGCCCGAGGCGCTTTCCCCGGAAATCCGGATGGTTGATGACCCACCCCAGCACGCCGAGTTCGGGGTGTTCCGGGAAGTCGGTGCGTTCGGCACAGGCGGAGGCGGCGAGTCTCCCTGTAGCAATCTCTTCCACAACGAGGATGGAGTCCGGCAGGACCTTGTTGCGGAACTCCCGCAGGTACGAAAACTCCCAGCGCGGAAATTCCACGGAGGCGCGGAGGTCGTTGTAGGTCTCCAGTTCCGAATCCGCGATGGTGCGGAGCCGGAATTCCGGCGTGAGGGCGATCTTCGGAAGCGGCGTGGTCTCCGCGTTGAAGATCATCCGCAGAAGTCCTTCGAAAACAGATGTCGGCCCACTCATGATGAAACTCCCTTATTTTGTGCCCGGAACGGAAGCAAACGCTTCTTCCAGACGGTCCAGTTCCTGCTTCATGGCGTCACCGGAGAAACGGGACGCCTCCGGCTCCGCAAGGCTCAGCATCCCCTTCAGTGCGAAGGCGGCCGGGGCTTCCGGATAGGCGGCGATGAGGCGTTTGGCGGCGGCAAGATGTTCCTCCCACTTGGGCAGAGCCTTCCGCGCTTCGACAAGCGCATTGAGGATGGCGAGGCGCGAAGCGGCATCCGTGAAATTGGCAAAGACCTTGGCTCCGTCGAAGATCCGGCGGAAGCGGGTAACCTCGCCCTCCAGCGCCAGCATGAGCGGGCAGAACTCCTCCGCGTCCGCCCCGTGGTCCGCCGGGAAGATCGCTTTGGGGTCGAAATGCTCCTGCCGGAAGTCGTCGTTCCGGCAGAGTTCCCGGACCGCAGGATCCCGGAAGTCCGGGACCGTCTGCGGGACACCGCCGGAACGTTCGCTTTTCACCGCCATGATGCCGGTGAGGGTCACGTCGCAGGCGGCATAGACATTCCAGGGTCCGGGCGTCCCCATGAGGATTTCCCGGGCGAAATAGTAGAGTTCCCAGAAGTCACCGCCTCCGTGCCCCATGGTCTCGGCGAACTCCCCCAGTTCCGGCCATTGGGGCTC
>DCGG01000051.1:8779-11612 GCA_002315455.1 Lentisphaeria bacterium UBA1784 | reverse complement strand
ACCGGGAACTCCGGCGCGCTGCCGGCCGCCCCGACGCGGAGCGCGAGGTACCCTTTGCGGTTGTTGGCGGATGCCCGGGTCCCCCAGAGCTGCTTGCCCATGTGGCAGTCCCCGGTGGTGGCGCCGGTGAGATTCCGCAGAATGCCGCCATTGCTCATGCGGATGAAGGAGGGACAGGCCTTCGCCATGCCGCTTCCGGGAAGGTATCCGGGGAGCGCCACCTCTTCCGGGAACGCCGTCACCTCCTTCGGGCGCAACCCGGTGATCTGCATCAGGGGGCCGAGGGAGTGGGTGTTGTAGTAGTGGAAATCCAGCCATGAACGCCAGCTGTGGGCGGTGCTTCCGGGGACCACCGGCGGACCTCCCGACAGGATGTAACTGTAGCAGAGGCTCCGGCACTGATGCAGATACTCGAACTCCCCATACTGAAATTCGCCGAAGAATCCCTGCTCCCAAAGGGATTTGAGGTAGAGATTCTCCTTGGTGAAGGGGTAGTTTTCCAAAAGTTGGTAGACTTTGTCGCTTTTTTCCACCGCCTCCACGAGACGCACGCCCTCCGCAGGGGTGAAGAAACTGGTCACTTCGCACATCACGTGGAAGCCGGCCTCCAGCGCGCGGATGGAGTGCTCCGCATGGGCGGTGAAAAAGGTGGCGACCAGCACGGCATCCATCTCCTTGTCGGCGAGGAAATCCGTGTCCTTCCCGTAGACCCGGACCCCGGGGCAGAGTTTGGAAAACTCCTCCCGCATGAGGGGATTGAGATCGCAGCCGGCAACCACGTCGATGTTGAGAGCGGCGGCGGCTTTGATGAAATGCGCGCCCCTGCCAAGTCCCCAGATCCCGAGACGGATCCGCCTGTCAGTATCGAAGATCCTTTTTTCCATGAAACCACTTCTCCGATTCGGTCACTTTCTGTTCCGCAGTTAAGATAAAACCGATATTATAGATTTGCAAATCAATTTTCACGTGATATATTACAGAAAAACAACAATCATTATAAAATTAGAACATCCATGCATCTGGAACTCATCAATATCAGCCGCTTCACCGGGAAACAGTACTACGTCCAGCATCTGAACTGCAGTTTTCTCATGCTGACTCTCTCCGGGCTGGAGTACGGCAGGCTCTACGCTCCCGGCGGCACTCTGACGGAGAAGGTGAGCAACGGTTCGCTGCAACTGGTCCCGCCCGGATTCCGATATGAATTTTCCTTTAACGAGAAACGGGAAAACTACACCGCCCTCTGCTGCCTCCCGGAGGTGACGTGGAACGGGACTCTTCTGCGACAGGAGTTCTCCGATGGCAACCGGACCATCTCTCTCGCGCTCAGCCGGGAACTGACACCGGAACAGCAGAAGGAGTTCAAACAGAGGTTTCAGCAGGCCGCGGCGGCGGCATCGCAGCCGCTCCCGGCGCAGAGGTTCGCGGCGGAACTGATCCTCGCGGGGATCGTCGCCGAACTGGCGCTGCCGCAAATCCCGCAGAAGGAGGAACTTCCGGCGGCTGTGGATGCCTGCCGGCAGGCGTTTGCACAGGACCGGAGATTTCAGCGGACGTTCCGGGAGATCGCGCAGGAGATTGGATTGTCGCAGGTACATCTCCGGCGGCTTTTTCTGCGGTTTTGTCAGACGGACCCGGGGGAGTACCGGGCACAGTTGCGCTTCCGGTACGTCACGGAACTTCTGCGGGATACCGACCTTGCGCTGAAGGAAGTCGCCGATGCCGCAGGGATGCGAAACGTGACCCACCTTCACGCCTTCGTGAAAAAGCACAGCGGACTCACCCCTGCAAAACTCCGGCGAAACCTTCGGGGCTGACCCTTCTTTTCTTCCCTCACAACAATCTGTCAGAAGAGACCGGCGCCAGCGAGAGCAGCGGCGGCACGCCGGAGATCCGGAGCCGGGTGTTCCCCGCCATGACGATGACGAGTTTCCAGATGCGTTCTTTGTCCGGCTTGGGGATCGTGACGGCGAGATGGCATTTCTCCCGGGGCTTCAGCTCCGAATCCCGCGGGAAGTCCGACCGGAGGAGGGCCTTCGCTCCTGAAGATGCGAGCAAAGTGCCCGCTTCATCCAGCAGATAGACCGCTCCGGCACAGCCGAAGCCGGAGGCAAAGATGGCTTCAAGTTCAAGTTGCGTCTCCGCTCCTGCGGGGATCGTGAGATAACGCACCGCAATCCCGCGGCTGTGCAGATTGTATCCTGGCGTGACCACCGAGAAGGCGTGGAGCGCATCGCTTCCCGGAACGTTCCACGTGCCGCCTGCCGCATCCTCCGCGATTACCCGGAAGACGTCCCCGGGCTTCCCGGAAAGAGCGGTCCGGAAGGCCTTGGCATCCTCTGCCGCGCCGTTCGCGGAGAAAACCTCCTGCCCGGCGGAGTTCAGCACCTGCAGTTTGCAGACCTTTCCCTTCGCCGACAGCGCGCCGCTGGGAATCCGTTCGACGGAAAGTTCCGCCGAGGGCTTCCGCAGGCGGATCAGGAACTCCCGCTTCCCCGGTCCCCGCACTCCGAATTCCGAGGAGGGAGGAAGAGCCTTCAGAAATCCGGCGGTATCTCCGGAATAGGGTGCAAGGTCCGGATTCTCCCGGACGAAAGCCCCCAGTTCCTCCATGATCGCCGCGTAGTAGCAGACGCCGATGGCAAAGGCCTTCGCGTCATCGCTGACTCCCTTCAGCATCTCTCGGAACATCACGTTTTTGCCGATCTCGAAGGCGTCCCGGTTTCCGGAGAGCCGTCCGGAACACAACACCCCCGGAGCGATCAGAGCATTGGTCTCATCCACGGGATCATAATAGGGTTTTCCGTCCCAGCTGATGCCGTAGGACCAGCCG
>DCGG01000051.1:0-8745 GCA_002315455.1 Lentisphaeria bacterium UBA1784 | reverse complement strand
CCCGGCCTTGTCATGTCCGCGCCGGAGCCAGTCGCCCCCCGCCATGATGGAGCGCTTTACCGCAGGGTCCGGGTCAAACTTGTAGTACTGGCGCAGACCCTCCGTCAGAATGCCGATGAGGAAGGGCGCGTTGCCGACGGCATCCGGGACTCCGTTGCAATGGTCCACGGGGAGTTTGTGCGCCCATGCTCCGCCCTTGTCGAACTTCTGCTCTCGCAGGGCGACGTCCACGATGCGCCGCGCCGCCTTGAGGTAGCGCTTGTCGCCGGTGGTCAGATAGAAGGGGATCAGCGCCTGAATGCTCCATCCCGCCGTGCGTTCGTGAGTTCCCAGCGTGGTGAACATGGGTGCGGTGTAGTGCACCAGCTGCTCCCCCTGCAACAGGGCGGAATCCATCACCTCTGCGTCGCCGGTGAACATCCAGACGTCCAGCATGCCGGCGCTCCAGGTGTGTCCGTTGCGGCCCCGGAAAGAATCGTCCAGTTTCAGGCTCCAGGTGGCGGGATTGATGGCGTGGTAACTCACGCCGGTGTGTCCGATGCTGTGCTCGGCGTTGCATCCGAGGTAACTCCTGTCGGGGTAGGCATGGATGATGTCCACGTCCGCCTGATGCCGCGCCTTCAGCATGGCGAAGCGCAGGGCATCCCGGCACCCGGACCGCAGAAAGAGCAGAAACAGACTGTGTGCGGGATCGTATTCATTGTTGCACCAGTTCCGTCCCCTCTCGCCGAAGTTGTCGCCGTAGTTCAGGAAGCCGTACTCCCGCTGCTCCTCCACGGACTTCTGCAACGTCCGGAAGCAGGAGATCATCCTTTCGTTCAGAGCGTCGAAGCCGTGGACATTCTTGGGGAGCATGCTGTCGAACACACGGGTTTTCGCAAGGTAGTCCCGGTCGATGACGGGGATCACGGGAAGCGCCTTCATCTCCGCTTCGGAGGAACCGCCGGAGAAGTCGATGCTCAGTCCCTCGGTGAAACGCATGCCCCACTTCATCCGGTACTTGCCTTCGCAGAGGGGGAAGCGGCAATACCACGCGAGGTCGTTCCCGAACTCCCTGTCCGGCTGTTCCGGGAGCAGGTCGAAGACCAATTTCCCTTCCGTCAGCCCCACCGCCTTGGGGTAGCGCTGCCACATATCCTTCAGCAGAAAACTCAGCTTCCCATTCGCCGTTTCGACCGTGCCGGAGCCGGAGATCCGGGCGTTGGTCCCGGCAGAGACGCTGCCGTCCGTCTCCAGTTTTTGGTCATGGTGCTGAAAGAAGCGCTTTGCAGGTTTTCCATCCATGACGAGCGTGGCAGCCGCCTGCGCGGGGGCAAAGGCGAGGGTCATCCGGCTGAAGTCCGTGAATTCGTTTTCAAGATTGCTGTTGGTGTAAGTAATGGAGAGATCCACCTTGGGGCTGTTGGCGGTGAAGCCCAGCCGGACGGTGTAGTCGCCCAAGGTTCTCGCCCCGTTGGCGAAAGCGCCGTCGATGCGCCAAACCATCCGCAGAGGACCGGACTCCTCCAGAACGACCCGCTTGGGCGCCTGCGCGGAAGTGGTGAAGGGCGTCCCCTTTTCGTCGGTAAGCACCACGCCGGAGGGCAGAAAACGCCCGGCCTTTCTGCCGTCGACGGTCACCTCCGAGAGCAGAGCGAACTTCTTCCGGTCGATGACTGCCCGCAGACGCCCGGTATCCACCGTGATCCGGCCGTCCTTCTCCTGATACCGGATATGCGTGGCCGCAGAAGCGGGGCGGACTTCGTTTCCGATGATCACGGACCAGGTGCTCCGCTCGTCAGCCTTCAGCGGCGCGATGAACTGGATCAGCGCCATCTTGATGGAGCGGTCCGGCCACCACGCGGTGACGCTGACCTGCGCCGGGACCGGGTTCCCCGCAGGATCCAGCACGCCGATGCGGTCCACGCTGTAAATGCCCTTCTCGGAGAGCGGCAGACCAAAACGGACCGGAACAGTACGCGCCACTCCGCTCTCTTCGAGGAGTTCAACGGGGACGGAGGTACGCTTCTCTTCGCCCGGTTTCGCGTCCCGGGGTACGGCGAACTCCGCACGTTTGATCTCTCCCTTGAACCGCCTCCGGGGAATGTCGCCCCCTTTGAGGCCTTTGTCCTTCAGCGGCAGGTACTTGGCGTGGCGGTTGTAGACGGGGTAGTAACTGGGCGGCGGTTCAATCGGAACCGCGGTGGGCGCTGCGAGATCGGCGGCACCGAGGCTCTTTGCCTTGAACCGCACCGTGAAGATCCGGTTGCTGGGGAGAAAAGCCTCCCACTTGATGCTGTGGCGGTAGGAGACGGCAGCGGATACGCACCCTTTTTCGCGGAGGATGTTCTCCGGGACGGTCTCCCAGAGCATGAATTTCTTTGACTTCGGCTGGTCGAATGCGGGGACGTTCCCGTCGATCTCCTCCACAGTAAAATCCTTGTAGGCTACCCAACGCTCCGGGGAGGCGTCCTCCGCACGGAGCAGAAAATGGCACTTGTTTCTGTAGCTTGTGGAGAAAGAAAACCAATACTCCTGCCACTCATTGGCGAGGGGCTTGGTACCCACCGCCTCGAAGTAGAATTTGCCCTCCTCTCCCATGGCGGCGCAGGGGCGGAAGACCAGCCCCTCCGAGGCTTTGGCGTTCTGGATCAAAGCGCCCTGCAATTGCCGGGCGTCGATCTCAATGCGGATCGTCCCGGGTCTGGAACTATCCCGTTTCACGGCGGGAGTCCCGCCCCTGGCGCAGAAGCCAAAGCACAACGCGACGATCAACAAACAACCGGAAACACTCCACCACATCGCGACCATTCTCCCTTATCTGTGTTCCGCCGGGCCGTCCGGTCAGTAACGATCCTGCGTCAGCACCGCCTTTGGGGTCGCGGAAAGGACCGGGGTCAGCGGCGCACCCAACTGGACGCTGTGGTCTTCCCGGGCATAGGGGACGTTCAGTTCCCAGACTTCCGGAGCGGAGGAGGCTTCCTGCACCACTTTCAGCACGGCGACGCCCTCGGTCTTTTCGCACTTGGCGCGGACCTCGCCCTTGGAGTCCCGCAGTTCCGCGGTCACGGGTTCGCCGGGACCGCCGGTAACGTTGACCACAAACATCTTCGTTCCCTTGGGGACCACGAAGTAGGACTTGGATTTCCGGCTGACCAGCGGCAGGGGGTTCTGCACCACCCAGCCGCAGCCGTTCCGGTCGGAGAAAATCTTCAGCCCCGCTTTGCGGCTGTCCACCTCCACCACGCAGATGCGCTTATCGGTCCGGAAGGTGTAGGTGTAGTCGTCCTCCGGGATCTCCTTGGTGTCGAGAATGGTACCGATAGCGTCCTTGACGGTGATTTGCGTGCGCTCATTCTGGGCGCCGACCTGTCGCCGGAGGAACCGGAGTTTCAGTTCGCCGCCTTCATGACCGAGATACTGCACGAAGTGTCCGCGTCCCCGGAGTTCCAGCGCATTCTCTTCAGCTGCGGGGAGCACTCTCCCGCTGATGGGGGAAAGACGCTTCGCCCGGAAGTCCGCCACCGGGAACTTCTGCAGGTTCGCATCGGGAGCGTTGGCTTTCACGAAGGCCGCCCAGTCGAAGGAAACGGCATTCCCCTTGCGCTCCATGGTGAAGTCCATGGAGACCGCACCGGGCAGAATGCCGTAACCGGGACGGCTGTACATCTGGATCTCTCCGCCCTTGCCGGGCTTGAAGGCGACCCCTTCCAGTTTGATGCCGGCAAGGTCGCCGGGGGTTTCGGAGTTGTCGATGAAGAGGGCCGGTCTGTTCCCCTTGGTGCAGTCAAAGGTACAGTCGCGGATCACCACCGGAAACCCTCCTTCGACGAACCGCGCCAGGCTCAAACCATGGGTGCCGTTGCCGCTGAAAGAGCAGTTCCACACCAATACGCCGGGTCCGTCGTCCGTCCGGTCCATGGCGTCTCCCATGGTCTTGGCGATTTTGAGACCGTAGCCTGCGTTGTTATCGGCACTGCACTCCCGGATGACGACATCACGGACGTTGGAGGCTTTAATCGCGCCGCAGTAGATGAGGATGCCGCCCTGATTGCCGTTGAATTCACAATGTTCGATACGGATCTTTTTCAGTTCGTTCCACTTCTTGTTGGGTTCGAGGTCGATGCCGGCCGCGGGCGGCGTTCCTTTGGTGTCGTTGAACTGGCAGTTGCGGATGACCACGTCCTCGGCGGAGATGATGCTGATGCCCTGCCGGTGGTGGCGGTTACACTTCAGATTTTCGAGGGTGAACCTGCGGCAGGGCTTCCCCTCGTACCGACTGCCGAGATAGATGCCGTCGCCGCCGGACTCCTCGATGGTGAGGCCGGAGATGCGGACGTCCTCGCATTCATAGAAGTTCAGAACGTTCCGCCATTCGGACCACTTGTACTGTTTGGGGTCCTGATAGTCGCTCCTGCGCATGGCGATGCGGGCATTTCCGAAGCCCTGCAGCGTGACGTTTTTGCAGCCATCTCCCCGGAAAAGGGAAGCTCCCTGCTTTTGGAACGCGCCCGGCTTGGCCAGAACCTCACACCCTTCCGTGAAAACAAGGGTAAGATCGGAGCGCAGCCGGATGGTCTCGCCGATGATCCACGGCGAAGCCTGCTTCTCCACCAGCACGGTTTCCGCGCCGGAGTCGATGGCCTTCTGGAGGCATGCCGTAGCGTCCTCCGCGTTGAATCCGAAATCCGCCGCCTTCACGGTCTGCAGCTCTCCCGCCCGGAGTGTGAAACACAACAGGCCCAATACCGCCGCCAACGTCCACCGTTTCATGGGAATCCCTTTCTTTGTATCAGGATAAAAGCAAAATACTGCGACGGGAGATAAAATAATATGCATAAAATTATTTTACAAATGCAAATCCGTTAAAAAACATGGATTTTCAAACATATCTCCCGATCACCTCCAGAAGTGTAAAAGAACGGAGACGGATCGCTCCGCCTCCGGCATGTTCTCAAACTGCTGTACGGGATCAGTTGTATTTCGGCAGCATGTTGCCGTGGGCCTCGATGAGGTCGTCGCACATGGAAACGATATCGTCGAGGGAGAGTTCCGCGGCGGTATGGGGGTCCATCATGGCCGCCTGATAGATGCGTTCCCGCTTGAGCGTCAGCGCCGCCTCGATGGTCAGCAACTGGACGTTGATGTTGGTCTGGTTCATGGCGGCGAGCTGGGTGGGCAGTTCCCCCACGTAGGTTCCCTGAACGCCCGCGCCGTCAACAAGGCAGGGCACTTCCACCACGGCCTTGGCTGGCAGGTTGGGGATGAGGCCGTTGTTGAGGACGTTTCCGCCAATCTGATAGGGAATGTTGGTGGTGATGGCGCTCATGATGCCGGAACCGTACTCCTTGGAGAGTTCGTGGCCCAGTTTCGGATCGGTGTGGAGTTCCTTGTACTGCGCCTTCCACTTCCGGATCTGCTCGATACAGCGCCGGGGATACTCGTCCAGCGGGATGTTCCACTTCTCGATGAGTTCGGGGTAGGCGCTTTTGATCCAGAAGGGAGCGTATTCGGCGTTGTGCTCGCTGGACTCCGTCACGTAGTAGCCGAGACGCCGCATCATCTCAATGCGGATCATGTTGGAGGATTTCTTATCCTTGGGAGCGGCGAGCCATTCGGCGATCTTGGCATCGGCCCTGGCTTTCAGTTCCGGATAGAGATCCTTGCCGTTTTCGCTGATCTCCAGCAGCCATGCCATGTGGTTGATGCCGGCGATCCGGGAGTGGATGTTGGCGAGGCGCTCCGGGGAGAAATCCTCCTCCAGGGTCTTGAGCAGGGTCTTGACGCAGACCTGCACCGAGTGGCAAAGCCCCACGGTCTTGACGCCGGTGCCGTGAAGCATGGCGCCCGTGAGCATCGCCATGGGATTGGTGTAGTTGAGGAACCACGCATTCGGAGCCACCTTCTCGATGTCCCGGGCGAAGTCCAGCATCACCGGAATGGTCCGCAACGCGCGGAAGATGCCGCCGATGCCCAGCGTGTCGGCGATGGTCTGCCGCAGGCCGTATTTCTTGGGAATCTCGAAGTCGATGACGGTGCTGGGCTTGTAGCCGCCCACCTGAATGGCATTGACCACGAAGTTAGCGTTTTTGAGGGCTTTTTTCCGCTGTTCCTCGCCGCAGTAGCATTTGATTTTCATGCGCCCGGCGTTGATGTTCTTATTGATGACGTTGAGGATGAACTCGGATTCCTTCAGCCGTTCGGCATCAATGTCGTAGAGCGCGACCTCCGAATCCTGAAGGGCCTCCCGGCACATGCAGTCGCCGATGACGTTACGGGCGAAGACGGTACTCCCGGCACCCATGAAAGTGATTTTGGGCATTTGTATTTCTCCTTACTGTTGGATTGAATGATACCCATGGAATCGCAAATCTGTGTATAATGTAATCCTGATTTCAGGAAAGTAAAGTGAAATAAATTGCTATTTATGGTAAAATCTTGCTATCCGGAACGTTTCAGCATGAGCCCGTTTTCACTGGGGTCCGGCGTTTTGCGGAAAATTTCTGTTGACGAACTTCCTCACTGTTGGAGGGAGTGCATCCGGCGCGGTTGCCGGAAACTCCCCCGGAACCATTCTGAACAGTAAGGAACCAGATCATGAATGATCTTCCCTCTTTCCCCGAGGCAGTGTTCGGGACCCAGCACCTGCGTCTGCTGCCCGGTTCCCCCAAGATCTCCGCGAAATGCGAATTGCTCGAGAACAACAACGGCAAACTGGGACATCTGCTCCGGCGTTCCGCAATCATCACCGTCACCACCAGCGACGTGAACGATGCATTGACGCTGCTTTCGGACTTCGCCCCCGGAACGGACGTCTTTTCCTCCGACCGCTGCAAAACCCTGAGTTTCCCCGGTAAAAAGACCCTGACCTTTTCTTCTGCGTGGCTGCTGCCCGAAATGGAACTGATCCCGGGCGGAGCTCCCCGGGTGACCATCACCTTCCGGGCCGAGACCGTTTCCGGCTCGCTCTATACCTGCGCATAGGGCGGGGATCAGGAGGAATTCAGACTTCTCTGACCGCCGCGGCTTGCAATCCCGACGCGATGCCATTACATTATAGGCAAGGAAACAAACGTCCAACAGAAAGGATCGACGCCATGCCGAAAGTCATCATCATCGGAGCCGCAGGCCGCATGGGCCGCCGTCTGGTCTCCAACGTTCTCAATACCGAAGGCTTCGCCCTCGCCGGAGCCGTGGAATACGCCGGTTCGCCGGAGCTGGGCAAGGACGCCGGAGTCCTCGCAGGCGAGGCGCCCTGCGGCGTCGCCGTCACGGCGGATGCAACTCCTCTGCTCCCCGGAGCGGATGCAGTCATCGTCTTCGCCACGGGCGGAGTCATGGAGGTGGCGCGGGCGGCGGCGGAAAAGGGGTGCGCCATCGTCATCGGGACCACCGCTCTTACCGCGGAAAACAAGGTGGAACTCAAACAGCTGGCGGCTGGCGGCGCGCGGATCGTTGTTGCCGGCAACATGAGCGTCGGCGTGAATCTGCTCTACAAACTGGTCCGGGAAGCGACGCTGAAGTTAGGCAACGAGTACGACGTGGAGATTCTCGAGATGCACCACAATCAGAAGAAGGACGCGCCCTCCGGGACGGCGGTCCGGCTGGCGGAGGTGGTCTGCGAGGCCCGGAACTGGAACTACGAAGAGGACGTCCGCCACGGCCGCGTGGGCATGGTGGGCAAACGTACGAACCATGAGATCGGGATGCACTCTCTGCGGGGCGGCGACGTAGTGGGAGATCATACAGTGATCTTCGCAGTCAACGGCGAACGGGTGGAACTGACCCATAAAGCCTCCAGCCGGGACACCTTTGCCCGGGGAGCCTTGCGTGCTGCGGCCTTTCTGCAGACGGCGGCGCCGGGGCTGTACGACATGCAGGACGTCCTGGGTCTGAAGTAGTCCGTCCGGCCTGAAACGGGGTATGGGGGACCGGTATTCCGGCGTGATTTCCCTGCATATTTGAGGAAAATCGCTAAAAAAAGGAGATATCCGGTTGCATTTTTGCCGTTGAGGGCGTATATTAGGAATACACAACACCTATACGGGCGTATAGCTCAGTTGGTTAGAGCGCCACGTTGACATCGTGGAGGTCACAGATTCGAGTTCTGTTACGCCCACCATTGTTTATTTCGCGAACTCAAGTCTTCAACTTGAGTTCGCTTTTTTATGTGCTTATTTGCAACGACTTACAATGTTGCATTTTTCCAAGAGAGACGCGTTCACCAATGCAGAAAAGTCTGTCATTGATTCCTTTCTCCGGCTTTTTTCTATTTTCCAACAGGGTCAAGTCCTCAAGATGTCTTGGGGACTTGCATGAGTTTTTTCTACACATATTCACAGAAATCTGCACAATTTGATTTGAAATATATGCAGATACACTATATAGTATGTGCAGAACAGGAGGTATGACTATGAGACGATTCGATTATTCAGCATTTCCGGAGAAACTGCTGACGCCGGAAATCCGCAATCTGCTTGCCTCGATCCATGAGTATCGCGGAAAACAGGAATTGTTCGTCACCGCCAAGAAAGATGTTTTGCAGACGCTTCTGGAAGTCGCCGTCATTCAAAGTACGGACTCCTCCAACCGGATCGAGGGAATCTTCACCTCGGATGAACGCTTGAGAGCGCTGGTGGAACAACGCACTGAACCCTCCACGCGAAATGAGCGCGAGATTGCCGGATACCGGGATGTTCTTGCTACGATCCATGAAAACTACGAATACATCCCTGTGACCACGAATACGATTTTGCAGCTTCACCG
>DCGG01000013.1:35642-41415 GCA_002315455.1 Lentisphaeria bacterium UBA1784 | reverse complement strand
GAATTTTTCCGGGAAGTGGTCTTATGGGTGGTCGCAGGTTTCATTTTTTCTCCTTTACAGCTTTTTTGGTCTGTTCCTGAAGCAGGCGTCCGACGAAGCCGGTGTCGTATTTTCCCTCCGAGAAGAATTTCCGGTTGAGGATCATCTGCTGGAAGGGCAAAGTGGTCTTGACCCCCTCCACCACGGTCTCCTGCAGAGCCCGGCGACAGGCGGCCAGCGCATTGGTGCGGTCCTCGCCCCAGACGATGATCTTCCCCATGAGGCTGTCATAGTAGGGCGGGATCACGTATCCTGAATAAACGTGGGAATCCACCCGTACCTGCGGACCTCCCGGCGGCACGAACAACGTCACTTTCCCGGGGCAGGGAGCAAAATCCCGCTCCGGATCCTCGGCGTTGATCCGGACCTCGATGGCATGGCCTTTGATCCTGATGTCCCGCTGTCTCCAGGGAAGTTTCTCTCCGGCGGCGATGCGGATCTGGGCCTTGACGATATCGATCCCGGTGATCTGTTCCGAGACCGGATGCTCCACCTGGACCCGGGTGTTCATCTCCATAAAATAGAAACTGCCGTCGTGGTTCAGCAGGAACTCCACCGTTCCGGCTCCGGTATAGTTGGCCGCGTGGGCGGCCTTGACGGCGGCGGCACCGATTTTCTCCCGCTGTTTGGATGAGAGCGCGGGCGACGGGGATTCCTCGATGAGTTTCTGGTTCCGGCGCTGGATGCTGCAGTCGCGCTCGCCCAAATGGACCACGTTGCCGTGGTTGTCCGCGAGGATCTGCACCTCGATGTGCCGGGGATCCACGATGAATTTCTCCATGTAGAGGTCCCCGTTTCCGAAGGCCTTCTCCGCTTCGCTCCTGGCGGCGAGAAAACCCGTGGTCAGACTGGCATCGTTGTGAGCGATTCGCATCCCCCGGCCTCCGCCTCCGGCGGAAGCCTTGACGATGACGGGATATCCGATCCGGTGGGCCATCTTTTTGGCCTGTTCCACGTCGGCGACCAGCCCGTCGCTGCCGGGAGTGGTTACCACGCCCGCGGACTTCATGGTCTTGCGGGCCACGGCCTTGTCGCCCAGCGCACGCATGGCTTCCGGAGTGGGGCCGATGAAAGTGATGCCGTGCTTTCTGCAAGCCTCGGCAAAGTAGGCATTTTCCGCGAGGAAGCCGTATCCGGGATGGATGGCATCCACGTCGCAGAGGGCCGCCACGGAGAGGATCCGGTCGATGAGCAGGTAACTGCTGGCGGCGGTATTGGCTCCGATGCAGACGGCTTCGTCGGCGAGGCGGACGGGCAGGCTGTCGGCATCCGCTTGAGAGTAGACCTGAACGGTCCGGATATTCATCTCGCGGCAGGCCCGCAGGATCCGCAGGGCGATCTCGCCGCGATTGGCGATCAGCAATTTATGAAACATATTTTTACCTGTGATGAAGAGTGTCTCCGGCAGAGAGGAGCCGGATGCCCGGAAAAAGCGGAACATCCGCTCTTCGGCCGGTCTCCGGACCGGAGGATCTTACCCCAGAACGATCAGTTTCTGCCCGAATTCCACGGGCTGACCGTTCTCCACCAGGATCGCCTTGACCACACCGGCCTTTTCGGCCTTGATCTCGTTCATGACCTTCATGGCTTCAATGACGCCGATAACGGTCCCTTCGGTCACGCGATCGCCGACTTCGACGAAGTTCCGGGCGTCCGGAGCGGGAGCGCGGTAGAAAGTCCCCACGAGAGGGGAGTCCAGAGTGACTTCGGGCGCATCGGCGGGGGCTTCCGCTGGAGCGGCCTTCTCCGCTGGAGGAGTGCCGGTGGCAGGCGCGGAGGCCACCGGTGCCATGGCCGCAGGATGAGCCAGCATCACCTGCGCGGGAATGGAAGCGGTCCCTGCCCGTTTGATGCGAAGGTTGCAGTTTTCCGCTTCGATGTTGAATTCCGTCAACTGATACTCCTGCATCATTTTGACGATGTTTTTAATCTCTTCAATGTTCATTTTCCGGATCCTGTATGGATGGTTGCGCTGTCTGCAAAATGATTTTTCAAACACCGTTCCCCCCGAAGCGCCGGACGGCGCTCTGCTTCCCTGCAGCAACAGGTCGGGCAGTGTGTGACCGCATGATCGTTTCGGGAAGCGGTTCAACTTCCCCGGAGGCCGCATTCTCTTCGGGAGCGGCTTCCGACGGGTTCAACAGATCGTCTCTCCTTTGAGTTTTGTGATGAGAGCCCGGAGGGCCCAGCAATACGTATCCGCACCGAACCCGCAGAACAAACCGACCGAGACCGGCGCGCTGAAGGAGCGGGCACGAAACTCCTCTCTCCCGAAAATGTTGCTCATGTGGACCTCCACCACCGGAAGCGCCGCCGCGGCAATCGCGTCCCGGATGGCGACGGAGGTGTGGGTATAAGCGCCGGGATTGAAAACGATTCCGGAGACCCCTTCGGCAGGGGCACTGCCGATGCGGTCCACCAGATCACCCTCGTGATTGGACTGAAAATCCACCAGCTCCGCCCCGGCGGTCAAAGCCTCCCGGGACAGCGTCGAAACGATGTCCTTCAGGGTCGTTTTGCCGTAAATCTGCGGTTCCCTGGTCCCCAGCAACTGCAGATTCGGCCCATTGAGCAACAATATTTTCATAATCCTGCCTCATATAAAATATAGCATGCAGAAGCGGATTTGTCCAGTTTTCAGCGGGAAGGGACCGCAGAGACCGGCACCTGCAGCCGGGGTTCTCCCTGCATTTCCATCAGGATCGGACGGTGAAAAGGCTGATTCTGACCGGCATTGTGCCGCCGAATCCCGGCCCACAGCAGAAGTCCTCCGAGGATCAGCGTGATGACGATGAGGATCCCGGCGGTGCCGAGGACCAATGCAAGTTGCCGGATGCGGCGGACGTTCTCCTCGCTCTCGGCATGATCCACGATGCTCTTGGACATATCCTCGGGCAATTCCGGCTCCAGCCGCGCCCGGAGCGCACTGGAGAGCAGGGGCATGCGGTCCTCCGGGACCTGATACAAGGCTCCCAGCCGCCGCACGTAGGCCAATGCATAAGCGATGGGCGGCAGTTCGGAGAAGTCGTCGGATTCCAGCGCCGCCAGATAATTTTTACTGATGCCGGTGCAGGCCGCCAGCGCATCCAGCGTCAATCCGTTCTCCGTCCGCAGAGTCCGCAGGTAGGTCGCGAGATCGACGTCTCCGGGAACGTCGTGGACTCGGATCGCCTCCCGGGGGATATCCTTGGCGCGAAAGGCTCCGCCCGAAAACCCGGCATGCTCCTCCTTCTCCCCGGACTCTGCGGCAGGGGCCGCGGAAACGGGGGCCGGAACGTCCGCCGTCTCCCGAGACGCGGAAAGCCCCGGAAATTCCACGTCCTCACGCACGTCCTCACGCACGTCCTCCGCCGGAGGCTCCGGCGTTGCGGCGGGCACGGGTGCAGAGTCAGATGCCGTCATGGAACCGGGATCGCTCCGGAGCTCCGGAGCCTGCATCTGAGACGGTTTTTCCTCAAACAATTCGTAGGTATCGTTATCCGCCATGATCGTATTCTCCAAATAGCGACTTGAGGGACCGGATCAATCGTTGACTTCCAGCCCGTCCCAAATCAGGATTTCCCGTTTATTTCCGCTTCCGGAAGCGGGGCCGACGACCCCTCTTTCCTCCAGAAGATCCGTCAGTTCCGCAGCCTTGTTGTAGCCGATGCCGAGCCGCCGCTGGAAATAACTGGTGCTGGCCTTCCGGTCCAGGATCACCACCTCCAGAGCCTTCCGCAACACATCCGGGTCGCCGGGGCGCAGGTACTTCTTCACGAGGGGAGCGATATCCGCCCGGTCCTCGGGATCGATGGGCAGGATCTCGGAGCCATCCTCGTCCTCGCCGCCGTCGTCGCCCACGGGCTCCGCCATCACCGAACTGTTGAATTCAGGCGGCATCTGTTCGCAGATGAAATTCACCACCTTCTTGATGTCGCTGTCGGGGATGAAGGAGCCCTGCACCCGTTCGATGTTCATGCTGGTGGGACTCATGTAGAGCATATCGCCCTTGCCCAGCAGTTTTTCGCCGCCGGAGGCATCCAGGATCACCCGGCTGTCCATGAGGCTCCGCACCTGGAAGCAGAGACGGGTGGGCAGATTGGCCTTGATGTTTCCGGTGATGACCTTCACGTCCGGGCGCTGGGTGGCTACCACGATATGGACGCCGGCGGCGCGGCCCTTCTGGGCGATGCGGGTGATGTAGTTCTCGATATCCTTTTTCGCTTCGGTGAGCATCAGGTCGCCCAGTTCGTCGATGATGGTCAGCAGGATGGGCATCCGGTTGGGAATAGGCAGCCCGTCGTCGTCGTAAAGCGCCTCCCTGTCCTCGGGCAACGCGTTGAATTCCGCGATTTTTTTCACGCCGGCCTGCGCGAAGATCCGGTAGCGTTTCTCCATCTCATTGACGGCCCAGCGCAAAGCGAGCGGCGCTTTGTTGGAATCGTTGATGACGGGGGTGATCAGGTGGGGCAGGTTCTTGTAGACGTCGAACTCCACCACCTTGGGGTCCACCATGATGAGCTTCAGTTCGTCCGGCCGGAATCGGAAAAGCAAGCTCATGATGAGGGAGTTGGAACAAACGCTCTTTCCCGTACCGGTGGAACCGGCAATCAGCATGTGAGGAGCTTTGGCGATATCCAGCACCACCGGCTTTCCGGCCACGTCCTCGCCCAGTGCGACGGGAATCTCCGCCTTGCCGGAACTCCACATCTCGCTCTCCATCACGGAGCGCATGAAGACGGCTCCGGGATTGCGGTTGGAGACCTCCACGCCCACGTATGGCTGGCCGGGAATGGGGGCGAGCACCCGGATGCTGTCGGCGGCGAGGTTCATCTTGATGGTGTCGGAGATGGATTCCACTTTCTTCACGTTGACGCCGGGAGCGAGGGCGATGGAGAAACGGGTGACCCGCGGTCCGGAGGAGTAACTGACCACGTGGCCTTCGATGCCGAAGTCCTCCAGCGTCCGCTGAAGATTCTCCTTGGCGGCGGCGATGACCTCCGCGGCTTCGCCGTGGGAATCCGGCCCCTTGGAAAGCATGGTGATGGGCGGGACCGAGTATGCCGTTTTCGCCGCGCAGGCCTGCTCGCCCTTCTCCACGACGCGGGTGGAGGGAGTGTTTTCGTGGAGGCTGGGGGCCGGAGAGTGCGGTTGGGAAGCGGCATCCGCAGACGCCTCCGGTTCTTCCGGGAGCAGATCCGGTTCCGAAGCAAGTTCAGGATCATCCTCCGGAACGGGTTCCTCCGGCGCGCCCTCTCCCTTCAGGAAACGGTCGATGGCGGAGGTATCCTTCCCGGGAACCGGGACCGCAGAACCATCGGCTTCCGCTTCGGCTTCCGCTTCCGCCTTATCCATATCCAGATAGCGGTCGATGGCGGATCCTTTGGCAGGGGCGGTCTCCGGGGGTTCCGCCGGCACAACGGACGCCTTCCCGAACAGACGCTTCAGGAAAGACCCTCCGGCAGAAGCCGCAGGTCCGGCGGCCGGCTCGTCCTCTTCGGCCTCCTCGTCTTCTTCTTCGATCTCAAAGGCGTCCTCCTCGTCCCGGACGCCATTCCGAGTGGCGCGCTCCAGCCGGGATCTCCCGGAGGAGGGCGCAGGCTGATGGATCAGCAGACGGCACAGAAGTCTGTGCCAGTCAGCGAGATAGCAGAGGATCGCGCCGGCGGTAAAAAATCCCCACCCGAGCACGGACGTTCCCACGTATCCCAGCAGTTCCCGGAGCCAGCCTTCCGGCTCGGTCCCGGCGGGGGGG
>DCGG01000013.1:33948-35610 GCA_002315455.1 Lentisphaeria bacterium UBA1784 | reverse complement strand
GGGGGGGGCCGCCAGCCACTGGCCGAGGACGCCGCCGCTCAATCCCGTCTCCGGGTGCTGCGCGGAACCCAATCCCAGCGCGACCACCGGACGGGTAAACTGTTCCGGGGTCAGCCCCAACAACACCACTGCACCGAAGATCATCAGCAAAGTCCCTCCCGCCAGCAGGGAGAAGCGCCCTCCCCGGCCGAAAAAGAGCCGGATCGCCTTCACCAGCGCCAGCGCCATCACGAGATAGGATGCCAATCCCAGCAGAAGGAAAAGCGCGGCACTGAATCCGGCACCAGAACGGCCGATCCAGTTGGCCGGAGCGCCGATCTTTCCGCCGCGGAGCACGGCGAGATCCTCCGGATGATAACTCTGAAGCGCCAGGATCGCCAGCAGAAGGATCAGAAAAAGGAAAAGATGACGGAGGCGGAAACCGCCTTCTCCATCGGTGTTTTTTACCGGTCGATCGTTGTCCAACAGTACAGTTCTCCCGTGTTTCATGCTACTTTACGTAATATAAATGCGGATTCGTTCAAATGCAAGGGGAAAAAGCCCTTGAAAAAGCGCGAAATCCGGATTATGTTCTATGCAGACAACGATAACGGGAAAGGATTTTATCATGAAGACCGCCGACCTGACCGCAAAAGCCGCGGAATTGCTGAAGAAAGACGCGGTGATCATCACCGCCGCAGAATATAAAAAAGGGATCCTCGAACGCGCCCAACTCTACTTCTGGAGCGAAGGACCCGTCATGGATATCGTCAGCAAGGACGATCTGGTCCAGAACTGGCCGGAGACCGGAGTCTATGCCTTTGACGGCAAGGGATTCCATACGGTCGCCATGTTCGAGGGAGCCGAGGACATGTTCTTCCGCGTGGACGGCACCAGGACCGAAGAAGACGATCTCGGCGCCCTGCCCAGCGTGCTTTTCATGGAGACCGTGGAAGGGATCTGCGGTCTGAAGTAGGTCCCTCCTTTTTCCACAAAACATCCGTCAAAAAACAGGAGCGATAAAATGCGTATTCTCTTCTCTCTCATGACATTGGCCTTCGCAATCTCCCTTTTCGGCGCCGGGGAGCCGGTGAAACTTCCGCCCAAGGAGAAGTTCCTTCTCGTGCTTCTTGCCGGGCAATCCAACATGGCGGGCCGGGGCAAGGTCACGGAAGCGGATAAACTCCCCCATCCCCGGGTGCTCATGCTGGACAGGGAGGGCAACTGGGTCCCCGCCACCGATCCGGTGCACTACGACAAACGCTCCGCCGGAGTCGGTCCCGGACGGACCTTCGCTGACCTGCTGGCCGCCACCGATCCCGGGATCACCGTGGGACTGATCCCCGCCGCCTGCGGAGGCTCCCCGCTGAAGGCGTGGCGTCCCGGAGTCTTTTTCAAAGGAACCCAAAGCCATCCCTACGATGACGCCATCGCCCGGACGAAGAAAGCCATGGAGTCCGGCACGCTGACGGTGATCCTCTTTCATCAGGGAGAATCCGACTGCAAGACCCAGAAGCAACAGGAGCAATACTACGATAACCTGATGCGGCTCTTTGCCGCTTTCCGCACCGAACTCAATGCCAAGGAGGTCCCCATCATCGTCGGACAGCTCGGTTCGTGGGAGCCGTGGGGCGAGAAGCGCAAAGTGGTGGATGCCGCCCAGCGCCGGGTCGTGCAGGACTC
>DCGG01000013.1:13381-33932 GCA_002315455.1 Lentisphaeria bacterium UBA1784 | reverse complement strand
CCCCGCCGGCGGCTTTCGTCACGTCCGAAGGATTGACCTGCAACCCCGACAACCTTCATTTCGACCGGGCGAGCCAGATTGAATTCGGCAAGCGCTACTTCGGCGCCTACTGCAAACTGACGCAGAAGAAGTGACTGCAAAAGCCCCCTGCCGGAGATCCGGATGTCATTCGAAGAGACCATCACCGTACAATGGAGTTCCCACCTGGAGGACTTGGCGGACGAACTGCTGAAGTCCGTGACGGAACGCCCCGGTTCCCCCTTCGACAAGACCTGCATCGTGGTCAATGACTCCGCCACCGAAAACTGGCTGAAGCAATACTTTCTGCAGGAGCGGAAGATCCCGCAGATCCTGATGAATCTGGAGTTCGTCAGGCTCCCGGAATTTCTGAACGACTGGCTGGCGGCGCTGGTCCACGGCACCGATCCCCGCCGGCGTCGGGCCGCGCAGCATCCCTATTCGCCGGGGGTCCTCGCGTGGCGGATCTTCCGGATCCTCGGGAACGCCGCCCCCGACGGCGAACTCCGGGAACTGCTCCACTACGTCGGACCCGAGGACGACCCTCTGCGCCGCTATGCCCTCTCCGAAAAACTGGCGAAACTCTACGACGACTATCAGAACTCCCGTTTCCAGATGCTCCGGAACTGGGAGACGGGCGGCCGGGATTCCGCCCCCGACGCCCCCGAATGGCAGCCCGCGCTCTACCGGATGCTGACAGCCGAAGATCCCCACTCCTACGCCCGGGACTACGAGACGGCCTTCCGGCCGGAGACCCGGGCGGATACCGCGCTGCGGCACGGATTCCCCCATTACCGGGGCATCCACGTCTTCGACATCTCCTTTCTGCCGGAACCCATGCTGCGGATGCTGGAGAAAATCTCGGAAGCGATCCCCATGCACGTCTGGTGCTTCAATCCCCAGAGCGAATGGCTGGCCGACACCCCGTCCAAACGCGAGACCATCGCCGGCATCCGCCGGGAGTTGCTGGCGCACCGGGAGACCCTGCAGGCCGGCAAGACGCCGCCGGAATTGAAACTCTTTGACGTATCCGACTTCTACGACTCCCCCGAGGAACGCCTTTTCGGGACCTTCGCCTCCGGAGCCCGCGCAGTCCTCTGGAACTGGAGCCTCGATACCAATACGGATGCCGCCGGGACCGGCGAATCCATTGAGGAACTGAAGGGACTGGAGGTATCCATCCACGGGAACTACTCCCCGCGGCGGGAACTGGAGGCGGTCCGGGACGGCCTCTGCAACTTCTTCCGCAGGAACCCGGATGCCGGACCGCTGGATGCCGTGGTGCTTTGTGCGGACTGGGAAAACTATGCCCCCATCATCGAGTCCGTTTTCGGCGCCGGCAGGGATCGCCGGGACGTGGTCCCCGTCACGGTCGCAGGAGGAGTCTCCGGCGACACCCCCTTCACCCAGTCCCTGAAGGACCTGCTGGAGTTCCGGGAAAACCGTTTCGAAGTCGGTGCCGTCTTCAACCTGCTGGGCGTCCCCGCCATCCGCGGAAAGTTCGGGCTGGACGTGCAGGCGGTAAACGTTCTGCGGACCATGGTGCAGAAGGCCAACATCCACTGGGGGTTCGACGACGCAGACGTTCGGAGGATCCTTCAGATGACCCCGGAACAGATCGAAAAATCCGGCCGGAACGATGAGGACACGCCCTATCCCTTCACTTGGCGGCGGGGCTTCGACCGGCTGATCTCGGAGATGCTCTACGGCACCCCCGGGGACGAGGACACCATCCTCCCGGAAGTGGGAACCCTCCGGGACCTCCGCCCCTGCGGAAGCGTGGAGGGGGATCGCGCCGGATACGCGTCTGCACTGTGGCACTTCGTGAGTGCCCTGCAGGAACTGCGCCGCAAACTGGCCCCGAAAACGGAGTATTCCGCGGAGGAGATGGAGTCCGCCGCCCAATGGATTCTCGACACCTTCTATCTGCCCGAAGAACACTCGGTCAAGGACATGATCGCCGTTCGCAAAGCCTTCGGCGGGCTCTTCGAGGCCATGAGGATCGCCGGAGTCAGGAGCATTTCCACCGACGTCTTCGCCGCGGCGGCCGGAGCGGCGGCGGAACGCTTCCTCCCCGGCATGCGGACCCCGGGGAATGCGGTCCTTTTCGCGCCGCTGAACACCTACACCGCCACGCCGCACCAACTGGTCTGGATCTGCGGCCTCAACGATGGGGCCTTCCCCAAGATTGAAAACCGTCCCTCCTACGACCTCATCGGGAAGCATCCCAGTTTCTTCGACGCCACAGCCCGGGAGAAGGGGGCCTTCGCTTTGTTGAAAGCGGTCCTCGGAGCCCGGAAGCAGCTCTCCCTCAGCTGCGTCGGGAAGGACGTCCACACCAACGAGGAGATCCCCCCCTCCGTTCTGCTGAACGATCTGCAGGACTACTTCGAGGCGGTCCGCATCCCGGTGACGATCTGCGACCACCCCATGCACGCGTACAGCCAGCGCTATTTCTACAAGGCCTCGGACGCGGACGACGCGAAAAGTGCACCGCTTCCGCCCTCCAGTTCCCTGCGGGACGAAGCCATCGCCCGGACGTTGCGGAATCTCTCCGGGAGAGCGGGAGGCACCGTTGCCTTTCCCCTTGATCCGAAAGGCATCACGGAGATCCGGTTGCAGGACCTCGTCTCCTTCTTCGCGGCTCCCAACCGGTACCTGCTGGAGTCCAGTGGAGCCCGGATCCCCGAGAGCCGGTTCGACAACCTCAAAAACAAGGAGGCCCTTTCCGCGAAGCTTCACACCAGATTGAAGCGGAAACTGGCGCTCCTCGGCGAGTGCTCCGGGGACGCCGCCACCCTCATGGTGGAGTGCGGCAGAGCCCCGGACAGTTCCGCCGCCGCTGCGGAGATCAAAGCCGAGATAGGGCAGAAAGCCGCCCTGCGGGCGCTGACCTTTTCCGCGAAGAACGCCCAGTACACCTGTCTGAATCCCGATGGTTCCTATATGACCTTCGCCGAAGCCTACCTCCGCTTTCTGGAGAGGAATTCCGCCGCGTGCGAGGAGGAGTCCTGCGTCGAGCTGGAAGCGGCCAACTGCACCGTCCGGCTCAAAATGGTCCTGTCGCAACCCGTGGAACTGACCATGCAGGAACGCAAGATGGACGCCATCGTCTTCTACGAGAACGCCATGAATGCCCCCGTGAAGAATCAGGTCTGGCTGTGGCACCTGGGAGCCAATGCGGTTCGCGGGGGGATCGCCACCTTCCTCTTTTCCACCGAGGGCGTCGGAACGCTGTTTCTGCCGCTCACCTGCGGAGAGGCGAAGGAACTGCTGGTGCCGGTCCTGAAACTCGCTGCCGCACCCCTCCCTCCGGACTATCCCGATTGGGAGAATCTGCAAAAGGACGTTCTGCCCCCGGATTGGCCCGCAGAACTCTGGCGGAGCGATCTCGCCGTCAACACTCACCAGAAGAAAAGAAACAGTTAAAGGCCTTACGCATGGACGACAGCACCTTCGACAAAGCGATCTTTCAGCCGGACTTTCCGCTGGATGGTCCACACCTGATCGAGGCCTCCGCCGGGACCGGCAAGACCCACAACATCCAGAACATCTACGCCCGGCTGGTGATGGAACGGGGCCTGCGGGTCTCCGAGATCCAGGTGATGACCTTCACCGAGGCCGCAACGAAGGAACTTCGCGACCGTCTGCACTCCATCCTGAAGGACATTCAGGGAAGGTTCGGAACGCCCCCCAGGGAGTGCCCGGGCAGAAACGAAACGGCGGTCCGGCTCCGCAATCAGCGCGCCGATGCTTTGATTGCCTGCGTCCCTCCGGAGAAGCGGAGCGAGGCCCGCGCCAGCGTGGAATTGGCGTTGCTGGAGTTTGACAAAGCCGCCATCTCCACCATTCACAGTTTCTGCCGCCGGATCCTGAACCGCTACGCCTTTGACACCGGAGTCACCCTCTCCTCGGAACTGAAGGACCCAAAGCAGTCGGACCTGACGGTCCTCGCCGAGGACTGGTGGCGGAAACGTCCGGCCGACCTGCCCGATGACGCCTCGCTGAAGGAACTGGTAAACGCCGTGAAAAAACTCTCCTCCAAGTCCGGCTATGCGGTGGAGATCCCCGATCCCGACTCCGCCTCCGGGGTCCTTCTTGCAGAAGCGCAACGCCTCGTGGAACAGTACGAAAAGGAAGGACCTTTTCGCGAAACCATGACCTTCGATGACCTCCTCCGCGCCCTGCGGGATGCGCTGAAACCGGAGCGCCCCTTCAGCGGGAACCTGATTGCGAAACTGCGGCAGGAGTTCAAGGCCGCGCTGATTGACGAATTTCAGGATACCGATCCGGTGCAGTATGAGATTTTCGAGCGGATCTTTCTCAACGGCAATCCTGATCCGCTGTTCTTCGTGGGGGACCCCAAGCAGGCGATCTACTCCTTCCGGGGCGGCGACATCTACACCTATCTCCGGGCCAAAGACATTCCCGGACTGTACGTCAGCTCCCTGAACGTGAACCACCGCTCCACTCGGAGGCTGGTAGATACGGTCAACAGGATGTTCATGGACAAGAACGACTCCGCCGGAACGGTATACACCTTCGGCGACAGGCGGATCGGCTATCCCGGCCCCGTGACCGTGGAGCAGGAACCGGAAAACGTGAAGGGCCCCCTGCTCGAAAAGCCATTCCGGATGATCGAGGTCCCGGAAAAGACCAAAATGCCGGAGATCGAAGCGCTTCTGGCGGAACAGATCCTTGCGCTCCTGCAGGAGAAGGACGGGGACGGGAAACCGGTATATTCCCCGAAGGACATCGCGGTCCTCACCAACTCCAATCCCCGCAGCGCCGAAGTGCAGCAGTCCCTCCGGCAGAAGAAGATTCCCAGCGTCATCCGCAAATCCGGCAACGTCTTCGCCTCCGGCATCGCGCGGGAACTGCGGACCTTCCTGCTGTCGGTGGCGAATTCCTCCGATACGCAGCTCCTCGTCGCGGCATTGCATACGGCCTTCGGCGGCCTCTCCCGCGAAGAACTGCCCGACGGCAACGATCCCGGGCAGTTGGAACCTTTCCAGAAAAGTTGCGCGGAACGGAACGAACTCTGGCAGACCCGGGGACTGGCCGCTTTGGTCGCGGAACTGGAGGCTTCCGGCTACCGGGAACGGCTGGCCCGGCGGCAAAACGGAGAGCGCCAGCTTGCGGACATCGGCCAGATCTGGGAACTGTCCCTCGCGGCGGTGAAGAAACTGGGGCCAGCGCAGGAGGCGTTTCTCACTTGGCTCACCGACCGGATCAATGCCGCCGGCGGCAATCCCTATGGCGAACGGCCCGAAAACGACGAGAAAGATGCCGAGGAGTATGCCCGCGAACTGGAGAGCGACGAGGATGCCGTCAAAATCATGACCATCCACGTCTCCAAGGGATTGCAGTTCCCGGTGGTCTTTCTGCCGGACTGCTGGAAGTTTGCCGATCCCAGGGACCCCCGCAACCAGCTCTTTCCTCCGGCGTTCCACGATGAAGCGGGAAAACTGATCTTCTCTCTCTCCGATGCGGCGCAGGTCCGTGCGAAAGAGGAATTGTTCCGGGAAAAACTCCGGCTGCTCTACGTGGCACTGACCCGCTCCGTGGAACGGACCATCCTTTTCACGCCTCCGCTTTCGACCCTGAGCGCCGACGAACCGCTCCCCCGTCTGATCACGAACATGGAAAGCCGGGCAGCGGAACGTCCTCCCTTCGAAAAACTGGATGCCGCCGGGTGCCATTTCTCCGGGGAATACCTCCCGCCCCAGAGAAGCTGGGCGGAGATCCCCGCGCTTCCCCCGCCGGACTTCGAAGCCTGGCGCATCTGTGCCAAGGGAAGCTACTCCTCGCTTTCGCCCAATATGCACGATGGCGATCCCGGGGACGACGGCCGGGACGTGGACCCTTGGAACGGACTCCCCGGAAGCCGTGGAGAGGCTCCGGACCGTCTGCCGATCTTCCGCATTCCGGAAGGCGCCGCCACCGGCACCTGCTGGCACAATATTCTGGAAAGGGTCTCTTTCGATGCAGAACCTCCGGAGATCCGCCGCATCGCCCGCAGAGAACTCGCCGACAGCGGCCTCCTGCAGAAGGAGGAGCACCTGGACAACACCGTGGAAATGATCCAGAAGGTGCTGACGTTTCCGTTGACCCCGCCTTCCGGCGAGACCTTTACGCTGACGCAAGTCCCGTGGGAGAGGCGCCTGAGCGAGCAGGAGTTCGACTTCGCCACGGCCCGCGCCGCCGCGAACACCCGGGACGTCAAAGCCGTCTTGGAGAAACACTGGGCCGGCAACCCCGAAAAAGCCGATTTTTTGCAGGCCATGGCCCTCTGGGAACGGCCGATCCCCCGGGGATTCATGACGGGATTCATCGATCTGCTCTTTCAGTACGGCGACTTTTACTACGTTGTGGATTGGAAGTCCAACAGCCTTGACCGCACCGCCGAAGCCTTCGACGCGGCAGGGGTCCGCCGGGAGATGGCGGCCCATGGCTATTTCTTCCAGTACCTTCTGTACGCGGTGGTTTTACACAAATACCTGAAGCAGATCCTCGGAAGTGCGTATTCGTGGGAGAAGAATTTCGGCGGCATCCGCTACTTCTTTCTGCGGGGAATCGCGGCAGGCGGGAAGGCCCCCGTCTTTGCCGACCGGCCACCGGAAACGCTTCTGGACGAATTGGCACACACTTTGGGATTGGAGGCGTGATCATGGCAGAACGGCCAGACGACAGTCCGATGACTGACATGGTGCTGGATTTCATCCGGAATGCGGGGGGCGGTTCCGCCGTATCCGGCCTCTGCCGAAGATTGCTGGAGGAGCAGGGGCAGGGCGGCGTCTGCCTGCCGGTCCCGGAGGAGGAACGGGCCCTTCTGACCGCTTCGATCCTCGTTTCCACTCTGCCGAATGACAGCCGCGCCTTCATCTTCGACCCGGAGAAGGGATTGCTTTACACCCGGCGCAACTGGAAGTACGAGGCCGGAGTCCGTCTGCGGATCAAGGAGATGGCGGTTCTTCCCCCTTCCTCCGGGCTTCCGGTGCCGGCAGACGGGATCTTTGCGCAGCTGAAGGAGTGCCAGCGCCGGGCCATCCGGCTGATGGCGGAGCGCCGGTTCTCCATCCTGACCGGCGGTCCCGGCACGGGGAAAACCTACACCATCTCCCGGGATGTAGCGCTGGTCCGGGAACAATGCCCGGAGATCCGGCGCATCGGCTTGGCCGCACCCACGGGGAAGGCCGCCGCACGGGTGCGGGAATCCATGGGCGGATCGGACGTGCTGGAAGCCACCACCATCCATACCCTCCTCGGCACGAACTACGACTTCGTGACCTTCAAGCACGACCGCAGCCACCCTCTGCCGCTGGACTGGCTGATCATCGACGAAGCCAGCATGATCGACCTGCCGCTGATGGCGAAACTTCTGGACGCCATCGGGGAAAACTGCAAACTCACTCTGGTGGGGGACGCCAATCAACTGACGTCGGTGGCACCGGGACACGTTTTCGGAGACCTTTGCGCCATGCCGGCACTGCGGCATTGCGTGGCGGAACTGACCGAGAGTTCCCGGGTCAAAGACGCTCCGGAGATCCTGAATCTGGCGGAGGCCGTGAACCGGGGCGATGCAGAGAAAGTGCTGAGCCTTTTGAGAAACGCCGTCGAAGGTTCCGTCCGGTACTATCCGCTGGATCCCGGCTGCAGGCAGGAGGAGAGTCCGCATTTCAGAGAAAGCATCCTGCACCACTTGGAGCGTTTCTGCCGTCAGCGGACGCCGGAGTCTGCGCTGGAGGCGCTGAACGACTGCCGGGTGCTGTGCGCGGTCCGCAAAGGACCTTACGGCATGGAACACCTCAATACCTTCATTCGCAGGGCCTTCCGTCAGGATTGTCCGGTTCCTCTCATGGTTACCCGGAACGATTCCGGACTGAAAATCAGCAACGGCGACGTGGGGGTCCTGATGCCGGAGGACAATGCACTGCTTCATCTGCCGGCAGACGACGGAGTGAGAGCGGTCCCGGCGGCGCTGATCCCGGCGTTGGAAATGGCTTTCGCCACCACGATCCACAAGTCTCAGGGGTCGGAGTTCGATCACGTTGTCATCGTACTGCCGCCTGTTCCGGAGGGGGATAAGCCCTTCGCCAGATCGCTGACCCGGGAACTGCTCTACACCGCCATTACTCGGGCGAAAAAGAGCGTCACCATTTTTGCCTCGGAAGATTCGGTGCGGACCTGCTGTCTGCAGCGAACGCAACGCTGCACCGGCCTGCGGGATTGATGCGTCGCCTCCGCCGCCCCCGAAAATGATCTTGTTATTCAGGGGGTCAGGGGGGTAAAATAGGGTAAAATAAGGCGTTTTTTACTTTGGCTTGCCAAAGTAATTCGGGGTGGATTTTTGTGCTTAAGTTGTTGATTATAAGTATGGTACGCGGCGCGGGACTTGAACCCGCAATCCTTTCGGAGGCAGAACCTAAATCTGCTGCGTTTGCCAATTTCGCCAGCCGCGCATAATCTTTTCAGGATAATATAACCCCCGCCCGGAGGATTTTCAAAATTCCCGTTCGGAGATTTGTTGAAAAAAGAGACCGGTCCTCCGGGAAGGGGACCGGTCCCAAGTTTCGAAGCGGAAACTCTCCCGCCGGACTACGGCAGGATCATGAAACTGAAGATCAACGCGAAGATTGCGCAGGTTTCGATGACGCCCAGCGCCATGAGGTAGTTGGCAAAGCCCTTTCCCGTCTCGCTGAAGGAGACGCATCCGCCGGCCGCCGCCCGCCCCTGAAAAATCGCAGAAACCATCTGGGCCAGTCCGCCAAGGACTCCCACCGCAAGGAAGAGCGGGAACTGCTCGGGATGATCCGCCGCCTTCCCCTTGATGACCGTCATCATGATCATCGCATAGATGGTTTGGGAGAGCGGCGCTCCCACCATCGCCAGCAGCAGGAAGGGAGCCTGCTTGCCCGCCGCATAGCATTTCTTCCACGCGCCGATGGCCGCAGAAGCCGCATAACCGCACCCAATGGCGGAACCCGTCGCGCCTAAACCTACCGCAATGTATCCGGAGGCAAGGGAGAGACATTCCAGCATTTGCGCATAATTTTCAGGAGTGAGAGCCATGATCGTGATCCTTTATGGTTTGTTGTGGTGATCGCTGAAAGGGTGAAATTTCTCGCCGCACCAGGTCAACCCGCTGTGGCTGGAAAACTCCAATGTGTTGAGCCGGACCCCGTGGACCAATACCCCCATGAAACCGAGGGCCACGTTGAGCAGATGTCCCAGCAGGATGATGACGATCCCGGCCGGGATCGCCCAGACGGTGATCCGGCAGACGTCAAGCGCCATGCCGTTGAAGGTGGCGGCGATGCAGGCTCCCGACATCCCCACGGCGAAAAGGCGGATGTAACTCAAGACGTCGGTGAAACTCCCGATGATGCTGAAGGGAAACTGGAAGATGTCCGCAGGGTCCTTCCAGTTGACGGCGCAGATCATCACCAACGCCACTCCCGCCCCGTAGAGCCAGTACATCGCCCGGGGAAACTCTCCGGGATAGACGATGACCCGCAACGTCAGCAGAAAGTTCGCCCAGATGATCAGCGTCCAGCCCTCATTTCCGCCGATGGCGCGCCAGTTCCGGTCCCGCAGAGCCTTCCAGATGTGTCCGAGGGAGAGCTGGCACACCGCCAGCAGGAAACAGAAGAACTGGGTGTTGGCCGCCCGAATCGCCGCGTCCGCCGCCGTAAAGCAGGGAAGTCCGGGAATGGGCCGGCCGGTCCCGGGGATGTTCTCCAAGCCGAACCAGTTCCCGTTGAGGGCTCCCCAGATCAGCGTGGCGGAACTCAACAGCAGCATGAGTTTCAGCGGAAGCCGGGCCGCCGGACGGCTGCGGAATTTCCAGTGTCCCAGCAGGCTCAGCACGAGCAGGATCAGTCCGTACCCCGCATCCCCCAGGATCATGGCGTAGAAGATGGTGAAAAAGATCAGCACGGCGCCGGAAACGTCCAGTTCCCGGTAGCCGGGCACCACTCCGAGAAAGTCGAAAAGCGGCCGAATGATCCGGGTGAAGCGGTTTTCCCGGATCAGCACCGGGACGTCCTCCTCCGGGCCGGGATCAAGGATCAGCAGGCCCCAGCCGTTCTTCCGGGCGGCGGCGGTGAGGGCGGCCACGGACGGCACGGGAACGTAGCCGCCGAGAGAGACCACCTCTCCGTGAGTTGCGAGGGCATCCCCCGCCAGACTGAACTCCAGTTCCCGCTCCAAGCCGCCGATATAACTCATGACAGCGTCCCGAAGCGGCAGGCAACCGTACTGCGAGGCGCGGATCGCCGCCAACTCTCCCAGCAAAGTCTCCTTCTGCTGTGCGAGCGCCTGCGGATCGTCCTCCTTTTCCAGCGTCACCGCCGGCAGACCCTCCGGGTCGACCCCCCCGATGCCTACCACGGCAAAGCGGCACACACCCTCCGCAATGCCGAGGGGGATTACCGCGACGCCATTGCGTTTCTGCGCCTGCTCCAGTTGCGCGGAGGTCCCGGCGCAAAGCAAAATGGTCATTCCGGAATCGTTGAGGCGGTCCAGAAGTTTCCGGTCGAAATCCCCCCATGCCGCCAGTTGACGGCGGCGTTTTTCCACGGCCTCCAGTTCCGCGGCACCCGCAGACCGGCGGGCCGCCAGCTGAAGAATGCGGGAGATAGTCTTTCCGCCATCAAACGCGGTGGGAACTTCGGAAGGGCCGCCGGGAACGGGGTCTTTTTCGGCTTCGAGAGCGATGCGGTCCAGTTCCTGCCGGGCACGGAGAGCCTCCTGAAGGCGGTCCCGGAGCGCTCCGGACCCCGGAGAGACGGCGGCCGCGGCGTTCAGCTGCATGACGCCCAGTTCCCGGAGGGCGATCAAGGCCTTTCCCGCCTCCTCCGCCACTGCCAGCAGGGTCACGTTTTTCATAGGAACGATCATGATTTGCCCGAGCCTCCCGAACTCCTGACAGCCTTGTCCGCCGATTCGATCACGTCCGGAACCTCACCGGATCTGCCCAGTGCCCCGGATACGGTACTGGTAGGTGGTCAATTCATCGGCGCCCATGGGGCCCCGGGCATGGAGTTTGTCGGTGCTGATGCCGATCTCGGCGCCCATGCCGAACTCGCCGCCGTCGGTGAAGCGGGTGGAGGCATTGGCATAGACCGCCGCCGAATCCACCCCGGCAAGAAACGTTTCGATGTGCTCCGGGACCGCGCTCAGGATGCCGTCGCTGTGGTGAGAACCGTAGCGGTTGATGTGCTCCATGGCGGAAGAAGTGTCCTCCACGATGCGGACGGCGAGGATCAGCGCCAGATATTCGGCGGACCAATCGCTCTCCTCCGCCGGGACCGCGCCGGGAACCAGCTTCCGGAATTCCTCGTCGCCCCGCAGTTCCACGCCGCACTTGGCCATGCGTTCGGCGAACTTGGGGGCGAATTCCGGAGCAATCTTCCGGGAGATCAGCAGCGTCTCCAGCGCGTTGCAGACGCCGGGACGCTGGCACTTGGCGTTTTCGATGATGTCCAACGCCCGCTCCTGATCGCAGGCTTCGTCCACGAAGAGGTGGCAGACCCCCTTATAGTGCTTGAGGACCGGCATGGTGGCATCCGCCACCACCGCCCGGATCAGACTTTCGCCGCCCCGGGGGATCACAAGGTCGATGTACTGATCCAACTTCAGCATGAGGGGGACGGCGGCGCGGTCGGTCCAGGGAATGAGCTGGACGATGCCCCCGGGCAGGCCGCAGGCAGTTGCAGTGCGGTCAAGGATCTGCGAGAGAACGAGGTTGCTGTGGAAGGCCTCTTTTCCGCCCCGGAGGATCACTGCGTTCCCTGCCTTCAGGCAGATCCCGGCGGCATCCACGGTCACGTTGGGCCGGGATTCATAGATGATGCCGATGACGCCGAAGGGGACGCTCACCTTGGTGATCTCCAGACCATTGGGGCGGACGTTCCGGGAGAGCACTCTGCCCACGGGGTCCTCCTGCGCGGCGACGATGCGAAGCCCCTCCGCCATGCCGGAGATCCGGGAGGGAGTGAGGGTGAGGCGGTCGATTTTGGCTTCGGACAATCCGGATACCCGGGCGGCGGCAAGGTCTTTTTCATTGGCCAGACGGATCTCCTCCGCGCCGTTTTCAATGGCTTCCGCCATCGCCAGAAGGCAGTCGTTTTTCGCTTTTGCGGGCAGGATCGCCAGTGCCCGGGATGCATATTTCGCCCTCTCGCCCATCTGTACGAGGGTCTGCTGCATCGTTGCCTGATCCATGGTAATCTCCTTCTCTCATGGCCGTTTGGCCGGCAAAATATTCCCTTCCGCAGCCCCCTTTGCATTTCGGTTATCCGGGTTGTCTGCGGAGAAAACGAACAATCCTGTCCCCAAAGGGGACCTTTCCTGTCTTAAGATAATGTCAAACGCCTTTTTTTTCAAGTGAAAAACTCTGAAAAAGAGGCATGTCTCCGGACCATACAGCAGGAGACGGACGCAGAACCGCAGGCGGCTCCGGCATTCGTCTCCCCGATCAGACGTGCTTCAGGCGGCCCCGCTCCCGGCGGAGCCGCCCGGAAAAATCCAAGACTCCGTTACTTGTCTTCTTTGGACAGACCGACCGTGGAAACCTTGTCGGAATAGTCGATCGGATATTCCTGCGGCGCGATATATTCGATCTTCTGCCACTTGTTGAGGATGACCGGCACCTTCTCGTGAAACTTCACGCATTTTGCAAGAGCGGGAAAGCCCTTGGCGCTGCAGGTAACGCGGGAGAAGAAAATGTAATCAGTGATCGTATATTCAAAGGAAGCTCCGAGCAACTGATCCGCCTTGACTTCGGAAAGAGCATTGAAAAGAGCCGCTTTCTTGGCATTTTCCACCGCGAATTGAGTGGGGGAGAAAAACTTGAAGATACTGTCGAGGAAGGACAGATTCGGGTCCGAATTCTGGAGGCAGTATTTCCCTTCCGAGAACTGGAAGAACCAGAACAGGACCGCTGACTCCGCGGCTCCGCTGACACGCTGATTTGAAACCTCATATTCCGTATAGTATCCGGGAGTTCCCGTGGGCTTTGGGCGGTAGAGATAGTCCGCGCCTCCATCCCGGTAACTGGATTTGCAGCCGGTCAGACAGAATACAACGGCAGTCAATCCCAAACACAACATCAGCACTCTTTTCATACGGATCCTTCCTCTCGTTTTAAGGTAAAAGTCCTCCGCCGGAGGACCGAACTGTGCTAAATATAAGATGAGGCATGCCGTTTTGCAAATATCTTTCCACTTTTTTGAAGGGAATCGGAGGTTTTTTCTTGACAATGTCAGAGTGTGAGTGTATTGTAAATCCGGTAGTGGGAGGAACGCCGTGAACGAACTCAACATCGACATCCGCGAATATCTGCTGGGACTGCTGGAGGAGGGTATCCTCGGCGAAGGCGGAAAACTGCCTCCGGCCCGGGATATCGCCAAGCGCTTCGACGTCTCGTTTCAATGGGTCCAGCGGGAGATCGATCAGCTGGTCCATGCGGGACTTTTCTATTCCGTGCCCCGCCGGGGGATCTTCGCCCGGTCGGACTGGCAGGAACGGCAGCTGCCCTACGTTTTCAAGATCCCCGGAGACTTCCCGGCGGACATCGGCCTTGCGGCCCGCTTCCGCGGCGCACATCTGCCGGTCCACATCAGCCGGAAGTTCCGCAGAGGGTCCTTCGAGCTTCAGGTCTCCTACCGGGTCATGAGCCTTCACGAGGAGTACGAGGACATCTCCAGCCTCTACAGGGAGATGCTTCCGGAGGGCGAAGGTTTTTCGGAGCGCTTCTTCCAGAATTTCTCCGTCAACGGCCGCTGTTGCGGTCTGCCCATCATCTTTTCTCCCCGGGTCATCTTTCTCAACGCCGGCCTCTTCCGGAAGCACGGCGTACCGGTCCCCGGCCCGGACTGGACGTGGGACGACCTGCAGCGGATCGCGGCGGCTCTCCGCAAAGACCTGCGTCCGGAACAGCTGCTCAACTGGAGCGACGCCTCCTATTTTCTGCTCTCCTTCCTGGTCGCCAATGGTGGAGCCATCCTCTCGGACGACGAACAGGGGCGGGTCCGGCTGGACGAATCGGAATCGCTGGAGGCGATCCGGTTCCTCGCCCGGCTCTACGAGACCATGGGCGGGCCGCCCATGACCTGCGAGTACAACTATCTCGACGGATTCGCCGGCGGGAATCTCGCCATGCTTTTCGGACAGCGCCAGAGCCTCTACAAACTTCATTCGGGCAAACTGCCCTTCGAGATGATCGTCCGTCCGCTGCCGGCGCCGCCGGGCGGGGAGAAACCCTTCCGCTCCATGGTTTCCGGGGAATTTTTCTGCATCCGCAGGAACTTCGCCGACCTCGATACGGCGAAGCACTGCCTCTCGGTGCTTCTCGCCCCGGAATTCCAGCAGGAGATGGGGCGGAAAGGCTACGGCATTCCCGTCCTGCGTTCGGCGGCGCTCGCCACCCTCTCCCCGGAAGACCCGATGGACGGGACCTTCCTCTCGGAGATCCCCCGGATGAAGTGCCGTTACAATTTGCTTTCCCCCGAACTCCATCGCTTCGCCTGCTCCGGGATCGGCGCTATCTGCTCCGGGTCACCCTCCCGCGCAGAAGCCGCCACCCGGGAACTGGCGCAGGCGCTGCGGCTCTTCATCCGTTACAGCAGAAAAACGTCAAAATAGCAAGAATCAAAAACGCAAATGAAGTTCCATTCCCAATTTGACTGGCAGAAGATCTCGCCGGAATGTGACGGTTTCGAATTCATGTTCGGATATTACGACCGCTGTGCATGGGACGTTTCCGGGAAGTACCACCTCGCGCTGAAGATCCCGGTGCTCCCCAATCGCCTGCCCCGGATCGGAGAGACGGCCGTCGTCGGCCTTCTCGACGGGACCGGAAGTTTCGAGCCGCTCGCGGAGACCGGCTCGTGGTGCCACCAGCAGGGGTGCATGGAACTCTTTCTGAAACACCGGCCGGACTGCTTCGTTTTCAACGACTTCGATGACGCCGACCACAAGATGGTCGCCCGGATCTTTCAGTTGGGGAAAGGGATCGTCGGCCGGTACGAATATCCAATCTACGCGATCTCACCGGACGGGAAATATGCCGTTTCGCTGAACTTCTCCCGCATTCCCCGGCGCGGATACAGTTACGCGCCCGCCGTCCTCTCCCGGGACCGCTTCCCCGCAGACCTCGATGGCGATGGCGTCCGGCTGATCGACCTGCGGAGCGGCGAGGACAAACTGAACACGGTGACCATCGACTCCATTGATTCCGGGAAGCGGGCGGTCTATCTTCTGAAACTCGGTTCCGCCTTTGCGGAATTCACCAATAACGGGGTGGCGAAATGATCCGGTACAAGGATACGGAAAATCTGAACGGGCTGTGGGAGTTCCGCTTTGCGGAGGGCGAACTCTCCGACGCGGAGATCCTCTCCGCCAGGTCCGGGGAACTTCAGATGGTCCCGGGGTGCTTCGACGCGGCCAACTCCCGCTTCGGACTGGAGGGTACCGGGATCTACCGCAGAACCTTCACGGGCTGCGGCCGAATGATGATCCGGCTCCGGGGAGTGATCCTGCGGGGCAGAGTCTTTCTGGACGGCAAAAAACTGGGAGAGGTCCCCTATGCCTTCACTCCCTGCGACTTCGTCACCGATGCGCTCCCGGAGGGGGAACACGTTCTCACCGTCGCCGTGACCAACTGCATCGACGAGAGCGACAACTCCATGTTCCACGAGTTCTATGACTTCTACAGTTTCGGCGGGATCTGCCGTCCGGTGGAGATCCGCCGGCTCCGGGAGAACTTCATCACCTCCTTCGCGGTGACGCCGCTTGACGTCCGCTCCGGCAGGATCAGCGTGAAACTCTCCCTGGAGAAGCCCGCGGCCACGCCGTGGCAGTTAAGGATCGACGGCAAAGCGGTGGAGGTCCCGCCCTTCGCCGGGGAGACGCTTTCGTTTGAGGCGGAGGTCCCGGGACTTGCGCTTTGGGCCCCGGAAACCCCGATCCTGCACGCGGCGGAAGCGGTCCTTCCCTTCGACGGCGTTTCCACGGAGTTCGGGATGCGCACCCTCTCGTGGGATGACGGCTCTCTGAAACTCAACGGGGTCCCCCTGAAACTCTACGGCTTCTGCCGTCACGACAGCCATCCGGAGTTCGGATACGCCATGCCGGAGAGCAGGGTGCTGGCGGACCTGCAGCTGCTGAAGGAGTCCGGATGCAACTTCCTGCGCGGCTCTCACTACAAGCAGTCGGACTTCCTGCTGGACTGCTGCGACCGCCTCGGCATCCTCGTCTGGGAGGAGTCCTGCGGCTGGGGCAACCGCGTGGAACAATGCGCCGACCCGACCTTCCGCAAACTGCAGATCGCGCAGACCCGCCGGATGGTGCAGGAGAGCATCAACCATCCCTCCGTCATCCTCTGGGGCTTCATGAACGAATGCCGGAGCGATACCGGGGAGGCCCGGGGGCTTCTTGCCATGCTCTTCGATGCGGTCCGCGAACTGGACCGGTCCCGTCCGGTGACCTACGCCTCCAACAAGGCCGACGAAGACATCTGCTACGACCTCGCGGACGTCGCCGCCACCAACCTCTACCCCGGATGGTATCCCGGATTCGGCTGCGACCGGGCCAGCCGGCGCGACGTCGACAAGGTGAAACCCATGCTGGAGCACATGAAGAAGTTCTTCTCCGCGCCCCGCTTCTGCAGGAAACCGTGGATCATCAGTGAGATCGGAGCGGCGGCCTTCGTGGGGAACCACAACGGCGCCCGCTGGTCCGAGGATTATCAGGCGGATCTTGTGGAGGAGGTGCTGCGATTCGTTTCCGGGGAGAAGCGCTGCACGGGGGTCGCGCTGTGGCTCTTCGCCAACGCCAACACCTACCTCGGGACCAACGGCATCATGAACCGTCCCAACGGCATGAACAACAAGGGTTTGCTCACGGAACACCGCCAGCCGAAACTGGCGTGGCATGTGCTGACCCGTTTCCTTCGGGAAAAACGCTGACAGAAAGGATAGTTCGCCATGAAGTGCAAATCGTTGCTGATCGCGTTTCTGCTCTCCAGCCTCGGCGTGTTCGCCGGGACGTTCACGGTGGAGGTCTCCGCCGACCGCGCGGACGCCGTTTACCGCTGCGGCGAACCCGTCACCGTCACCGCCCGGGTCCTGGAGGACGGAAAACCGGTCTCCGGCCGCACCGTCACCTATGAACTTCTTGCGGACGGCGGCTTCCGGAAGAAGGGGCAGTTCATCAGCGATGCGGTAAAGCCTTTTGTATGGAAGCATACGCTTTCCGCTCCCGGCGCGCTCCGGGAGTTCATCCTGCTGGACGAAAACGGCAAACCTATTCCGCTCCCCCCAAAGGAGCGGATCAATCAGGTGAAGACCGTCAGCGGACGCATCGGCGCCGTGGCGGAACCGGAAAAAATCCTGCCAGCCGCACCCCGTCCCGATGACTTCGACGATTTCTGGAAGGAGCAGCTCGCCAACGCCTCCAAGGTGAATTTGGAGGTGCTGGAGAAGAAGCCCGTCGCCATTCCCAAGAACCGGGCGGACAAATTGGATCTCTGGGACGTCAAAGTCGCCTGCGACGGCGGCATGCCGGTCTCCGGTTACCTTGCGATGCCCAAGGGCGCGAAGCCCAAGAGCCTCCCCGCCGTGCTGAAAGTGCAGGGTGCCGGAGTGGGTTCCGCAGTGGTCAGCCGGTGCGTCGGACTTGCCGAAGAGGGCGCCATCGTCATGGAGATCAACGCCCACGGCATCCTCAACGGACAGAATGCCGCCTACTACAAGGCGTTGCGGGAAGGCAAATACAAACTCTACTACACCAAGGTCTATCCCTCCCGGGAGGAACATTACTTTCGGGGAATGATCCTGCGGGTGGTCCGGGCGCTGGAATACCTGCGTTCGCTCCCCGAATGGAACGGCAGGGACCTCGTTATTTTCGGCGCAAGTCAGGGCGGATTTCAGGCGGTGGCCGGTGCGGCTCTCGATCCCAACGTGACCCTTTGCTGTGCGGGTGTGCCCGCCTTCGCCGACTTCGATGCGGAGTTCAGCCCGTTGAAGCGCATGGAACGCATCCATTTCGGTCTGGCGATCCGGAAGTTGGCGAAGAAAAACCCGGAAATGGTCAGCAAGTGGCTCGCGATCCAGTCCTATTTCGACCCCGCCAACCTTGCTCCGCGGATCAAGGCGGAGACCCACGTCACCGTCGGCTACGTGGACCTCTCCTGCTCCGCCACCAGTGTTTACGGCATCTACAACCGGCTTCCCGGCGGCATCAAAAAGAGCATCATCGCCTATCCCGCTGGCGTCCACGGGCGCTGTCCCCAGAAGAACGGCAACGCGGCGCTGGAGGAAGTGGTCCGGCAGTGCAAACGGCAGAATTGAGGAAAAATCATCATGGCGGTGTGGCTCAACGAGGATTTTGAAAATTTCATGGCGCTTCATGACCCGGAGGAGATGAACAGAGCCGGGTTGCAGAAGCAGGTCGATGATTATTTCGAGGGGCAGGTGGCAGGGATCCTCTTCTGCGTCAACGCCCAACGGGCCTACTTCGACAGCAAGGTCTGGGAACCGGCATGGTCCGGCGTGACGCAGAACTCAAACGGCGTCTGGGTTCACCGGGGCGTCCCGGTGAAGGATTCCCCTCTTCCCACCCTGCGGAACACCTTGGGCGCCAAAGCCCTCCACGAAGCGGAGGAGAACCCCTTTCAGATCCGTATCGATCAATGCCGCAAAAACGGCGGCAAGGGCGGACTCTCCATCCGCTTCAACGACTGTCATCTGCCTGATGATCCCGATTCGCCCATGCACTCCTCCTTCTGGGCGGAGCATCCCGAATGGCGTCTGGAAGATGGAGGAATGGACCTCGGCGTCCCGGAGGTCCGGGAGCGGCTCATGCTGCTGGCGGAGGAGGTGCTCGCACGCTTCGACCTGGACGCCCTCGAACTGGATTGGATGCGGACCCCGCCCTTCTTCCGGGACGGCGCCGAGGAAGCCGGACGTCCCCTGCTGGACGCCATGGTGAAACGCATCCACGAGGCGAGGCTCCGGGCGGAGAAACGCCTCGGACACAAGGTGCTGCTGGCGGCCCGGGTCCCCTCCCGTCCGGAGGAGTCCCTGCAGATGGGGCTGGACGTGATCCGCTGGGCCGGAGAAGGGTGGATCGACTGGGTGATCCCCTGCTGTTTCATCATCTCGGTGGACAGCATGATCCCGCAGGAGGTGTGGCGTTCCCTGCTCCCCGGAAATACCATGCTCACGCCGGGGATCGACATTGTGACCCGGTCGATCTTCTCCTTCACCGACAGGAGTCCGCAGGTGACCCGCCCCATGCACAACACGGCGGAGATGGTCAACGGACACGCCGCCGGTTTCTACTACAGGGGCGCCAGGGACGTTTATCTTTTCAACCACATGGACCGAAACACCGGTCTGCGGGACAAAGCCGCCTGCCGGGAGATGATGAAACACCTCGGCAGCCGCGCCGACGTGGAGCCCCGTTCCCGCCGCCACGTGGCGACGGCATACAACAATCTCGTCCCCGGGAATCCCACCGTTTCCCCCTTGCCGCTGACCGTTTCGCTGATCCGGCAGAAGGTCCGGCTGGAGGTGGGTTCCGGATTTCAGGGGCGGAAGCAGACGGCGCTTTTCGCCTTCCGGGCCAAGGGAGCGTTTGCGCCGGAAACGCTGGAGTTCACGGTGAACGAGGCCGTTTGCCCCGTCATCGCGGCGGAAACGGCTTTCCAACTGCCGGATCCGGACTGGGAAATTGCCGTCTGCCGGATCCCGGAGGGGACGCTGCGCGAAGGCAGCGCCGTACTGGGTATCCGGGCACTGGTGCCTGTGGACGCGGAACTCCAATGGTGCGAGATTGACGTGGAACAATAAGGAAAACCTTTTCACATAACACGTAACCAAAAAGAAAGGAAAGACCATGAAACGACTGCTACTTCTCCTGTGTGCCGCCATGTTGCTGACGCCCTCGCTGAACGCCGCCCTGAAAAAGCAGAAGGGGCCCTCCGTGCGGGTGGACGTCCGCTACTGGAACTACTACCCCGTCCGGCTGCTGGACGCAAAGGGCGACTCCGGGCTGAAGGTGGGCTACATGCCGCCCAACAAGAAGTTCGGGGAGTCCATGGCGATCACCGCCACTACCAAAAAAACTCTCACCGACCAGTGGGAGACCCACGAGATCTCCTTCGTCCCGGAGGCCAGCACCGAAGTGGAACTGCTCTTCTCCGGCACTCCCTGCTCCGACAAGCAGGTGATCTGGACCCTCTACGATCAGGTGGAGGCGGAGGGCGCGAAGATTTTCAACGGCTCCTTCGAGGAGATCTCCGGGAGCATGGCGGGGCAATGGGAAAACCATCCCTCGCAGGTGAGAGAGAACTTCCCCGGCGTTCCCGATGGCAAAAACTGCGCCGCCGCCGGATACAAGATGTACTTGAAGCAGATCGTTACCGTGGTCAAGGGGAAACCCGTCACCATCCGTTTCCGCTGCCGCGCGGGGGAGACCACCGAGCGCCCGCAGATCGCACCCCTCTACGTTCCGCCGGACCACC
>DCGG01000013.1:0-13349 GCA_002315455.1 Lentisphaeria bacterium UBA1784 | reverse complement strand
CGGACCACCCCGCGGACTACTACCGCTATTCCGACGGCAAGGTCAAGTATCTGCCGCTGAAGGACAAGGGCATCCCTGGAGATAAAGTCCGGCAGGAGTACCCGTGGATCAAACCGACCACCCCGCCCGCCGTCATCATGGACCAGCCGAAAAACGCCACACAGGGAACGCTTGGGAAAGTCTCCATTCCCTTTGAGTTGAAGGAGGAGTCCGGCATCGGCCGCACCGCCTTCGTCCGCTTCGGCATGCCGTTTCCCAAGGGCGGCATTTACAACACGAATGGTCTGCGGGTCTGTACGCCTGCCGGAGCCATGGTCCCGGCGCAGTTCACGGTCAGCGGCTACTGGCCGGACCGTTCCGTCAAGTTCGTACTGACGGAGTTTGAAGCGCCCCTGAAAGCCAACGAAGTCTGCACCTGGACCCTCCGCACCGGAGAGACCGCCCCCGCCCCCGAACTTAAGACGAAACTGCTGGTCAAGGAAAGTCCGGAAGGACTTGCCGTCACCACCGGGCGGCTGCAGACCTCCGTCAGCAGAGAGAACTTCCGCTTCCTCAATCAGGTCCGCGTGGACCGGAAGCCCATGGGCTCCTTCGACTTTGCCGGTCTGGAACTGGTGGATGAGCAGGGAAAAAGTTTCAAATCCTCCGATCTGCCGCTGAAGCGGCTCATCGTGGAGTCCGCCGGTCCCCTGCGCGCCACGCTCCGCGCCGATGGAGCGTTCCCGGAGGGCATGGGTAACTTCACCGTGCGGATGAGTTTCTTCGCGGATTCGCCCCGGATGGACGTTTCCGTCACCTATCAGAATACCCGGCTCCTGTCGGAGTTCACCGACTTCCGCAGCCTCGCCTTCCGCTACCGCCCCCAGACGCGGGTGAGCTTCATCGAGATGGACGGCGTCAAAGCCAAGCGCTTCCACCAGCAGACCGACACCATCCTCGCGATTGACGGCAAGACCTCCGGCAAGATGCTGAAGGACGGCGGACGTGCCGGAGCCCTCTCCTTCTCGGTCAAAGACCTCGCCAAGCGCTACCCCAAGGCAGTCGGCCTCGGCAAAGAGACCTTGGATTTCGAACTTCTCCCCGCTCTGCCCGGACCGGAATTCGGCAAGGATATGCCCTTCCATCTGCAGTTCCCCTTCTGCGAAGGATGTTACCGTATGAAGTGGGGCATGGGCTTCACCGAGGAGATCTCCTTCGACTTCAGCGGCGCCGCGAAACCCGAGGAACTGGCGGCCCTCAGCGTCATCCCCGTAATCGACCGCCAGTGGCTCCGGGACACCGGGGTCTTCAACGGCATCCCCGCCAAAGACAACGCGCCGTTCTCCGATCTGGACGCCAAGGCGCTGGAGGCATTCCGCGCCTTCATGAAGACCAAAGCGAAGCAGCGGGAATACGGCTTCCTGAACTGGGGCGACTGGTTCGGCGAGCGGGGCCGCAACTGGACCAACAGCGAATATGACCTCGCCCATGGCCTCTTCATGCTTTCCCTCCGCACCGGAGACCGGGATGCCTTCCGCCACGCCCAGCAGATCGCCCGGCACGTAGCCGACGTAGACATCTGCCACGCCTATCCCGATCCGGCGAACGTGGGCGGCAACCTTCAGCACGCCATCGGACACACCGGTCAGCACAGCCAGTACCACGACAAGGCCACCTGGACCTACCTCTATGACAACAGCTGCAAGGGCGGCAACGGTCACACCTGGAGCGAGGGTCTCACCGAAGCGTGGCTTCTCGGCGGCGATCCCATTCCCATGGAGTCCGCGCTTCTGCTGGGCGAACATCTGGTGAACTACTTCGTGCCCACCTTCATCCGCCTCGGTACCCATGAGCGCAGTGCCGGCTGGAGCCTCCCGGCGCTTCTCGGTCTCTACCGCGCCACCGGCGATGCCAGATATCTCAACGCCGCCGGCCGCCTCGTGCGGATCATCATGCTGGAACACAAACCCCAGCTCGGCGGCGCCTGGGCGCACCTGCTGCCAAAGGACCACGGCCACGGCGTCCCCGGCGCCTTCGGCAACTGCTGCTTCATGATGGGGATCGTGCTGGAAGCCCTCCATAAGTATGACCTGATCGTTCCTTCTCCGGAACTGGAGAAGGTCATCGCCAGCGGCGCCGACTGGATGAAGCGCGCCTTCAGTCCGGAAAACGTGGGCTGGCCCTACGGTGCCGGCATCGACGGCAAGGGGTACGGTCGCCGGCCCGGACAGAGCCTGAATCTCATGCTGGCTCCCGGCATGATGGCGGGCGGCGTGATCAGCGGCGACAAGGAAATCTACGAGGACGCCGAAAAGGTAATCGCCATGGCGACCTTCTCCGGGATCAGCCCCGTGGGTAAGAACCTCTCCTTCAGCCTCTGCATGCTCCCGGAACTCTATCAGGAGATGGAGCGTTTCGCGGCAAAATATCCGGGGGTCCGGCCCTACCGTTACACGCCGGAACGGATCGCGGAATTGCTGCAGCCGGGGATGAATGACGAACTTCTGGTGCGGGGCCCGAAGACGAAGCGCTTCCTCGTCTCCGCAAAAGGACCGGCCACCATCACCGTTTCCCGGTCCAACGCCGGAAAACAGCCGAAGCAGGCCAAGCCATGCTTCATCTCCGTGAAGGATGCCGGCGGCAAGGAGATCTTCCAGGCCTCCGGAACTTCCGGCAAGCCGGCTGAATGGCAGGTGAAACTTCCCGCCGCCGGAAACTACACCGTGGAGATCCGGGAGGACCTCTCCGGCTACTGGGGAGTCAAAGGCGGGGATTGTTCCGTCCGCTTCGACCTCTTCGATGGAGCACAGTTCTTCGACTACGGCGTCTCCCGGCATCTGCTGACGATCCCGGCCGGGACCCGGGAGTTCACGGTGCGTTTCTTCGGGACCCATCCCGGCGGAACGGTGGGCTTCCTCATGGATCCCGCCGGCAAACTGGCCGGGCAGGCGGTGACCCGCACCGAAGGAGCACCCCGGCTTCCCGGGGTCAAGCACAACACGCCGCCGCCGTGGGTCGAAATAAAGGTGAAACTGGACCGGCCCTCCGCGCAGGAGACGTACTGGAAATTCATCACCTCCAGCACCGAAGGCGACGTGCAGATGGAGGTCTCCGGAGCCAAGGCGGCGCTGACCCTTGTCCCCGCGAATTGAGGGAGACATTCCATTCTGGAGCATGAAACATCATGAAGATCAAGCAGAATTTTCACATTCATTCTCACCACTCCTGTGACAGCGCCTGCGCCACCATCCGGGACATCCAGAAGGAGCAGGAGGCTCTCGGCGTGGCGGTGTTCGGACTCTCCGACCACCTCCACACCCGCTACAACCTGCCGGACGTCGTCAGCGCCTACCGGGATTATCTCGGCATCCTGCCCCACAAGGATTTCCACTTCGGTGTGGAGATTACCTGCATGACCCAATGGGAGTGCGAAGCGATCAACTCCGGGGATTTCACCCCCATCTCCGATGAGCCGATCTACGGTTTGCGCCGGGACGTTCCGAAGCAGGGGAAATACTGCCTCGACATCACCGATGAGGAGATTCGGGCCAACGGCATCGAATTTATCGTCGCCGGAGTCCACTGGCCCGACGGTTTCCCCAAGACGCTCGCGGACTCCATCGACAATCTTTTCGTGCAGGAGATGTTCCTCGCGTCCCATCCGCTGGTCGACGTGGTGGCCCATCCGTGGTATCCTCTGGAACTGACCGCCGGGGACTGGTTCCGGCACCGGGACCAGGCCCACATCGACTGGAACGCCCACACCGCCATCCCGCGGGAGCTGAACGATCAGCTGGGCGCGGAGATGCTCAAACACGGCAAACTCGCCGAGATCAACCTCTCGGAGATCGTCGGCAGACCCGATTGCGTGGTCACCGCCCGCATGGAGTGCTACGCCCGGTGGAGGGAAGCCGGTCTGAAGTTCACCATCGGCAGCGACCAGCACTCCGCTCATGCGGACGCCGCGCAATTTGCCGCCGCGGAGAAACTGCTGAACCAGTACGGCTTTCAGGAGAGCGATTTTGCTCTGCCTTTCTAATCGAACATAAGGAATATCATTCATGTCAGAAACGTTTGCTCTCACCCGGGATTTCTTCCGCAAGTTGTTGCGGCAGAACGCCCTTGAGTGTTTCGCCGGCTACTCCGACGAACAGGCCGTCGTTCTGCCCGCCTCCGTGGAGGAGCACGGGGACGGCGAACGGCTCCACGTGGTCCTCGCCTACGCCTCCGGAGCGGCGGAAGACCTCTTTTTCACCCGGCTGCCGGAGGGCGGCTGCACGGCAGTCCGGCGCTTCCGCAACACCTCCGGGGAGACGCTCCGCCTGAAGGAACTTTTCTGCCGCTTTTCCGGCATCACCTTCGGAGAGTCCCCCGCCGATGACTACTACTACCATCTGGAGAACCCCCGAATGTTCTCCCGCTTCTGCATGGCGGTGGATCTGGACCGCTTCGGCATCTGCAAGGACAGCGGCTATGATCCCGATGCGGGGAACCGCTGGAGCGATCCCGGTACCATCCACAAACGGGTGGGACGCTCCCCTTACCAGCCCTTCCCGGCGGTACTGCTCTCCAACGGGAAGAGCGTCAACGGCGTGGTCCACGGCACCCTTTCGCAGAAGATCTTCTACCACTGCTATGAATTCGATCACAACGCGGCAAAGACCGTGGACATGACCGTCTATTCCGCATGCAAGGCGATCTCCTACCGGGAGGTTCGGCCCGGCGAGACCCTCACCGACGAGTGGTACTTCGGCACCACCGGCCGCGCCGCCGAACTGGAGCACATCTTCGACGGCTACACCGCCGTCCTGCGGAAGAAACTTCCCTCCGCCTACGGACGCACCGACATCAACCGGCACTGCATGGTCTGGGGGTCGTGGAACGACGGCGCCCTCCGGAACATTCATCAGGATGAAATCCTCCGCACGGCGGAGTACCTCAAGAAGAACTTCCCCACCGTGGCGTGGATCCAGATCGACGACGGTTACGCCGCCGAAGCCTGCCGCCTTCAGATTGCCCACGGTCTCGGCATGCCCTACGAGGGCGAGAAGGGTGTGGACCGCACCCGTTTCCCCGAGGGAATGAAGGCGTTTTACGACAAGGTCCGGGAGATCGGCCTGCGTCCCGCCATGTGGATCGGCGGCTTCTGCCCGGTTGACACTCCCATCTACAAGGAGCACCCGGAGTGGTTCTGCGACTACCGGGTCCGGGTGACCAATACCCAACCGCTGGACGTGAGCCTTCCCGTGGTTCGGGACTACATCAGCAGCGCCCTCGACGTGCTGATCAGCGAATTCGGCAACGAAGGCATCAAGCACGACTTCTGGAGTTACGACTTCGAGGAGAGCAATCCGCTGCTCTCCCGGCATGAACGCACCGGCTACGAGTACCGCCGCTGGTGGTTGCAGGAGTTCCGCAAGCGCCTGCCCGGCGACGGCTATCTGCAGACCGGATGCGACATCGTCATGGGCAACCCCTTCCTCGGGGAGTTCTTCACCAACTACCGCTACGGCACCGACATCGGTGCCGGGCGGTGGGAATACGTCCGTGCCTCTTTCCAGTGGGGCGCCGCCTGCTTCGCCACCCACACCGGAGACCTCTTCGTCCCCAACAGCGATTCGGTGGGGATGCTTCCGGGACTGACGGTCCCGGAGAAACTCTTCATCCTCAACTACTGCCTCGTCACCGGGTCGTGGGTGGAGCTGGCGGGACATCTGGACCAGTTCGCTGACGATCCGTGGGTGACGAAACTCCGCAAAGGCGGATGCTGTCCCAACAACGGTCAGGACATCGACCTGCCCGGCTTTGACTACCGTTCCGGCGCCGAAGCCCCGGAGAAATTCTGCTTCAGAGGGCCTTTCTTCTCGCTGCTGCGGGGCGTGAAGCATCTTCCCGTGCGGACGCTTGGTTTCTTCAACCTTTCCGAGACGGACGGCCCCCGCTCCGTCTCCTGCGCCGAACTGGGCCTTCCCGAGGGTGAATACCTCGCATGGAACGTCTGGGATGAGACCGTAACCCTGTGGAAAGACTCCTTCTCCGTGCCGGTGCCGGCCCATGGCAGCGCGCTCTTCTCCATCGTTCCCAAGGATGGCTCCGTGCAGCTCCTCGACTCCGATCTCAAGATCACTGCCGTGGTCCCGGAGAACGGAAAGTTGCGCATCACCTTCGCCTTCGCCGGGCCGATGACCATCCACTACTGGGACGGCGCAAAGGTGCAGGTATTCCGGGGAAAGTCCGCCGCAAACGGCGACTCCATTCTTTTGAATTGAGGTGCCCTTGAACGAATGATCACAGGAAGAAAAGAAAAAAATGCAAAGACGTTATCTGATCATCACTGCCCATCCCGATGATGCGGATATCCGCTTCGGAGGAACTGCCGCCCAGCTGGTGAAGGCGGGGCACGTGGTGAAATTCGCTTCGCTCTGCAACGGCAACATGGGGCATCAGACGATGACTCCGGACGCGCTGGCCAAGCGCCGCTATCTGGAGGCGCAGGCCTCCAAGGAGGTCTCCGGCATCTGCGAATATGAGGTCTGGACCGACGTGGGCGACTGCGAACTGACCCCCTCGCTTGAAAACCGCAAGCGGGTGATCCGGATGATCCGGAAGTTCCAGCCGGACGTGGTGCTGACCCACCGCCTCTGCGACTACCACGCGGACCATCGGGCCACCGGCCAGCTGGTGCTGGATGCCGCCTACCTCACGCAAGTGCCTCACTACTGCCCGGAGACCCCGATCCCGGCCAAGAATCCGGTCTATGGTTTCGTCTTCGACGCCTTCACCGATCCGCGTCCCTTCCGCCCGGATGCGGCGGTACCGGTGGATGACTGGATGGAGTTGAAGTTCCACCAGTTGGACTGCCACGTCTCCCAGTTCTACGAATGGCTGGCTTCGGAAAAGGGCGTCACCATTGATTCGGCGCGCATGACCTGGGAGGAGAAGAAGGCCTACCTCGACAAATACTGGGGCGTCCGCTACGTGGATGCCGCCAATCAGGCGCGGCAGACCTTGATCGAGACCTACGGGGAAGCGGGACGCGCCGTCAAGCAGGCGGAGTCCTTCGAGTACACCCCCTACGGCAGCAAGGTCACCGTGGAGGAGTTCCGGGAACTTTTCCGGGTGGAACCCCCCGCGAAATAAGGAGGCAAGATCCCATGACGACAGCTGACCTTCCCCGAGGAGAACGCATTGATGCTCTGCAGTTTCCCCACTTTCCCGCCCCCTTTCAGGCGGTGATCTGGCGCAACTGGAACCTTGTCCCGGCGGAGGTGCTGGGGAAAGTCCTCGGCGCCTCTGCGGAGGAGATCTGCGCCGCCGCCGAAGCCCTCGGACTTCCAAACCGTCCGGACCAGCTTCCGCTTTGGCGGGACCGGGGATTTCAGACCATCATCCGCCGGAATTGGGAACTGCTGGACTACCCGCAGTTGCTGGAACTTCTCGGATGGACTCCGGAACGCCTCGCCTTCACCCTGAAGGAGGATGACTTCCTCTTTCACAAGCTGGGCCTCTGCAAGCCGGTCTGCCCGACGGTTCGCTGCCGCGCCCTCTCGCCGGAGGAGGCGGAAAGAACGGCGCAAATTCGGGCCACGGTCCGGGAGGCGCTGGCTTCCGCCCCCCTCACGGAGGCGCCGTTTCATTTCCTCTCGCAGTACGGGAAGGCGAAACCGCTTCCCCGGAGTGCGGACGCGCCGGACTTCTCCCTCAAAATGATCTACAGCTACAGCGCCCTCTACGGCGATCCCCTGCTGGACGACGAACTGGATTCCTATCCGGAGGGCCTGCTGAAGGACTACGCCGCCTGCGGCATCAATGCCGTATGGATGCAGGGAACACTCTACACCCTCGTCCCCTGGCTGGGGGAGCAACAGCCCTGCTCCCGCAACTGGGAGCGCCGTCAGCAGAACCTCCGCCGTCTGGTGGAGCGGGCGGGGAAGTACGGCATTCGGGTGATCCTGTACTTCAACGAACCCCGTTCCATGCCGGAGGCTTTCTTCGCGGAACATCCCGGCTGGAAGGGCGCCCCTGACGAGGGAGTCGGCAATTTCGCCCTCTGCACCAGCGTCCCGGAAGTCCGAAGCGCCCTCGCAGAGGGGGTGAAGCGGCTCTTTTCCGACGTGCCCGGCCTCGGCGGCGTCTTCACCATCACCATGTCGGAGAACCTCACCCACTGCAAGTCCCGGAGCACGCACTGCCCCCGCTGTGCGGAACGCTCCGCCGACGAACTTGCCGCCGAAGTCAACAACCTCATCGCCGAAGCCATGCACTCCGTGGCTCCCGAGGCCGCCATGATCGCCTACAACTGGGCTTGGAAGGACCCGCAGTCCGTGCTGAAACAACTGCGTTCCGACATTATGGTCATGGCAGTCAGCGAGACCGATCTTGCCACCGAATGCCTCGGGCACAAGGGGCGGGTGCGGGATTACTCCATCAGCAAGCCGGGACCGGGAATTCCGGCGCTGCGGATCTGGCGTACGCTGTTCGCCCGGGGGATCCCCGCCATGGCGAAGGTGCAGTTCAACAGCAGTTGGGAACTCTCGTCCTTGCCCTACATCCCTGTACCGGACCTCGCGGAGGAACACATCGCCAACCTGAAGCAGGTCGGAGTCAGCGCCCTCATGCTCTCGTGGACCCTCGGCGGCTATCCCGGAGGAAATCTGGAACTCCTCTCCTGCGACCGCAGGGAACTTGCGGAACGGAAGTTCGGCTCAACCGCCGCTCCGGTCATTTTGAAGGCGTGGACTCTTTTTTCCGAAGCCTTCCGCAAGTGGTTTCCCTGCGACCGGACCAATGTGCTCTACTTCGCCCCCCAGAACTACGGCCCCATGAACCTGCTCTACCCGGAACCCACCGGGCGCAGCGCCTCCATGATCGGTTTCCCCTTCGACGACCTGGAGAGTTGGCGGGGCGCCAAAGGCAACGTGGCCGCCAATCCTCTGCCGGAACCGATCCCCGCGGAAACGCTGGAGGAGGCCTTCCGGCGGCTTGCAGAGGGGTGGCAGAAGGGGCTGGACGAACTGCGGCATCCGGACCTTGCCGGAGCCGCAGGGGAAGCGCTGAAGGACCTCCTGTCGGTGGCGGAAGCGGCCTACTGCCACTTCCAAAGCACTTACTTGCAGATCCGCTGGGTCCGCACCCGGGGCGACCGGGAGATCCTCCGGGAAGAGCGCGACCTCGCACTCCGGATGTTCCGGCTGGTCCGGCAGGATTCCCGGCTGGGCTTCGAAGCCAGCAACCACTACCTCTACACCGAGAACGACCTTCTGGAAAAGATCATCAACTGCGAACACCTTCTGAAGAAAACGCCGTAAAATGAAAAGTTTACAATTGCGGCACAATAAACTGGCGCACAGTTTCGTTTAACGGCTATACAACAAAAAGTTTACCGGTTTTCAAATATGCAACGAGGAGGAAAAATCATGGGAACCGACAACGCAACTCAAAACACGGCTTCGGCAAAGAAGATCTACCGGGCCGGGACGCTGACCTACACCTTCGGAGGCCTGGTCCTGCTCTTCATCACCCTGCTGGGAGGAGACTTTCCGTGGGCGCTGAAGGACCGGGCCATCGGCGCCAGCGCCACCTTGCTCATCAGCAAATTCGATATCTCCGAACTGCTCTATTCGCTGATCATTCTGGCGTTTCCCAGTTTCACCAGCATCTTCCTCTGCCCGATCTTAAGCTACCTTTCCGACCGGCACCGGGGGAGGCTGGGACGAAGAATCCCATTCCTGATCTTCACCACGCCCTTCGTGGTTATCGGCGCGGGTGGTCTGGGCTTCACCACCATCCTCGGCACGCAGCTCATGCATCTTATCCCGGCGCTCTCCTACAATACGGCCTGCATCATCTGCTTTGCGTTCTTCTGGGTCCTGCTGGACTTCGGAGCCTCCCTCGCCGGATGCCTCTCCACGGCGCTCTTCAACGACGTGGTGCCGCCGGAGATGCTGGGCCGTTTCTTCGCCTTCATCCGGGTCATCAGCCTCGGCGCGGGGATCCTGTTCAACTACGTTCTGCTGGGATTGGTGGAGAGTTATTACCTCTACATCTTCGTCGGCGTCGCCGCCCTCTATGCGGTGGGCCTGACCGTGCTCTGCACCCGGATCAAGGAAGGCGAATATCCGCCGCCGGAACCAATCCCCGCAGGCCTCTCCCTCCTGCAGCGGATCTTCCTGCCGATCATGACCTACTTCCGGCAGTGCTTCAGCCATCCCTACTACATTCTTCTGATCGTGGTGGCCTCCCTCGGGAGCTTCTCCTGCTCCCCCTTCAACATGTACGCGGTGCGCTTCGCAAAGCACATCAACGTGGACATGGCGGTCTATGGCCGGATCTTCGCCTACGCTTACATCGGCAGTTTTCTTCTGAGCATCCCGCTGGGCTGGATCACCGACAAGATCCATCCGATCCGGGCCACCATGGTGTCGCTGATCTGCTACGGAGTCACCATGATGATCGGCTGGTTCTTCGTGACGGACGTGAAGAATTTCGAGATCGTGCTCTTCTTCCACGTGCTGATCTCCGGGATCTACTACACGGTGAGCGCCTCGCTTCTGCCGCGGCTCTTCCCGAGACTGCTCTTCGCGCAGTTCCACTCCGCCAACACGATCATGACCTGCATCCTCGGGACCATCAGTCCGCTGTGCTTCGGCATTCTGGTGGACCGCTTCGACTACCCGGTGGTGTTTCTGATCTGCGTGATCTTCTGCTGTCTTGCGGTGGGCGGACTGGGCCTCGTCCTGAAGAAGTTCAAGGAATACGGCGGAGATCGGGGCTACGTGCCGCCGGACCCAGACCAAAAGGCCGCGTAAAACTTTGCGGATCGAACGTCAGCGGGGGACGGTGCTGGCGTCACCCGTGATCTTCAGGTCTTTGAAAACTTCCGGATAGTCGGCGATGGGCATCGTTTTGCCCTTCAGCGGCTTGAGGCGGTGAAGTTCCAGTTCCCGGATCAGCGGATAAGCCGGTCCTGGTTTTTTCATGTCTTCCGCCGTATAACCGCACCGGAAAAGGACCATGGGCTGCGGCACTTTTTCCCGTTTGGCGATGGCGTCTTCCTTGCAGGTGAGACCGTCGATGACGATTTTTCCCGGCATGGAGCAGGGATGTCCGAAATCATGTCCCCAGCTCCGCCACACGCAGAAGACGGCGGAACGCCCCACCTGCGTGCAGTCCTTGATGATGACTTTGCCTGTCCACGTGGCGCCATAATCCCCCCGGAACCGTATGAAATACTTGCTGTAAACGGTGGTACGCTCGATTCGGAGCGTTCCCGTCCCGGTGGCGGCGACCCCCTGATGCCCGAGAATGCAGTCGAGAATGGTCAGATTGTGCACCCCCCGGTGGGAATCGTACCGGGAGAGACGGCAGTGGTCGAAGGTGATGTTCTTGCAGTCATTGGAGGCGAAGATGCCCCATTTTTTGGTGTCCCGGATGTCATCGGTCTGGATGCACCGGCGCAGGGTCACGTCCAGCGTATTGTAGGTGGAAAGATCATAGGTCCCGTTATCGACCATGTGTCCGGCACGGCCAATGCTGGCATAGGTCTTGTGCCCGGAGACGAAGCAGTCCTCGAAAAGCACGTTACAGGTATCCGCAGACTGCAGAAATCCGCTGTAAGGCGCGCCATGGTCGCCTTCTCCCGTGATTTCGTGGCGGATGTTCCGCACGATCACGTTGGCGCGGGTGATCCGGATGCCACGGCGGTAACTGGTGTATTTCGTGGGCGCCTGATTGGCGATGGTGACGAAGTGCCCGCCCTGCACGGTGATGGTCTTTTCGTCAATGGGCTGCAGGATCGCCTTGGAGACGTGGTCGAAATCCCAGCGAAGCGGCACGGTTGGATCGACGTTGCCCTCCTTGTCCACCCGGATGGAGTCCAGCATGGGCTTGCCTTTGTCCCGGTTTCCGCCGGCGCGGATGTAGTGGTGCTTGCGGTCGTTGGAAAGGGAGATCATCGCCGGGACGCCGGGGGCGAAACCGATGTTTTTCTGCCCGATTTTAAGCGAGGGGAGTTTATCCGCCACGTCGGTGGCTTTCGCGGTGGGCGCGACCGTGAAGGCCGACTGGTTCCGCTGATCGAAGCAGTCGGTGTCGTCGATGATGAACTTCGCCGTCCCGAAGTCGGTATCGGTCTGCACAACGGCGCCGACGGAAATATCCCTGACGTAGTAGGTCTTGCCCGCCGCGGCCTTCACCGGAAGGCCTTTTGCATTGGCGGCGGCGTGGGCGGCGGCGATGGCCTTCATGTCATCGGTCCTTCCGTCACCCTTGGCGCCGAACTCCTCGTAGGTGATGAACTTTTCTGCGCCGGCAAGCGAAAGAGTCCCTGCGGCGGCGAGCATGGCAATGGTGACTTTGAAAAAAATTTTCATGGCGGAAACTCCCTTCAGCGAAGCACTTGGCGGGTATCTCCGGTAAGTTTCAGTTCCTTGAACACTTCCGGCTCGTCGGAAAGCGGTACCGGTTTGCCGTTCAGCGACTTGAAGCCGCGGATGTTCAGTTCTTTGATCAGCGGGTAATCGCTTCCTCCCTTCTCCACGTCAGCGGTCGTATATTTGCACCGGATCAGCACGTAGGGCAGATAGGGCGTCTTGGACTTCCCGGAGCGGGCGTCCATCTTGCAACTGAAGCCGTCGATGGTGATCTTCCGCGGCATGGCACAGGGATGCCCGAAGTCATGTCCGAACTTCCGGTAGGCGTAGAGGAAACATTCGCCGCCCACCTGCGTGCAGTTCCTGACGACGATCTCGCCGTCCCAGGTGGCGCCGTAGTCGGTCCGGAGCGGGATGAAATTCCGGGCGTAAACGGTGGTCCGCTCCACCCGGAGCAGGCCCTGCCCGGTGGAGGCAATGCCGCTGGAGCCGAGCGTGCAGTCCAGAATGGTCACGTTGTGGGCGCCGTGGTGAGCGTCGAAGCGGGAGAGCACGCAGTGGTCGAAAAGGATGTTCTTGCAGTCGTTGGAGGCGAAGATGCCCCAGTATTTCGTGTCGCGGAAATCGTTGAGCTGAGTGCAACGGCGCAGGGTGATGTTGACCGATTTGTGCGCCATGATGTCATACGTGCCGTTGGCCACCCGCACCCCGGCGCTGCCGATGCCGTAGTAGGTCTTGTGCCCGGAGAGTTGGCAATCCTCCACGAGAATGTCGGAGCAGAACCCGATGTTGATGAAGCCGCAGTAGGGTGCGCCCGTCTTGCCTTCGCCCGTGACTTCGTGACGGATGTTGCGGAGCGTCACGTTGGAGCGCCGCACCTGAATATTCCGCGAGAAACTGGTGTATTTGCTGGGGGCGCGGTTGGCGATGGTGAGGAAGTTTCCGCCCTGAAGGGTGAGGGGATTTTCGTCGAAGGGGCAGAGTTCCGCCTTGGAAACG
>DCGG01000053.1 GCA_002315455.1 Lentisphaeria bacterium UBA1784 | reverse complement strand
GTTTCTCAATTTGTGATGCGAATGCTGGAATATCACTTGAGGTCACGTGTGATAGCCCGGATACTCTCAAATCATGAAAAATCAAGGGGGATAAAATGGCTTGCAAAGTTCTGATCGTCGGTGCACACCACGAGGAGATCGAAGCGGAATGTCCGAACATCGCGGCGGCGCTTTCCCTTGTCGGTTGCGAAGTCACGATCCTGAATCCCATCGGCGGCTGGAACTGGGTCGATATCCGCGACCTCGGTCCGAACGGACGCGAACGCACCATCTCCGATGCCACCAATGCCGGCCGGGAACTGGGCTGCAGGAAGGTCATTTGGGACTTTCCCGTTGCCAGCGCCAGCCGTTACGCGGCGGAGATCATGGACAAGATGGCGGAATTCGTTCTGGATTTCAATCCGGACATCGTGCTGATGCACTGGCCGCAGGACGAGCACGCCGATCACCGTTTGGTGGCGAAGATCACCCGGCACGTCATCCATACCGCTCCCAATCTGGCGGAGAAGCGCTACCCTGATTACCATGGGCCCCGGGAAGTCTATGCGTTCCAGACCGGGCCGACGCAGGCATATCACTTCATCCCGGACTTCGTGGTTCAGTGCGACGAGCAGACCATGCGCATGGCGGAGAAGAGCGTGGAGTGTTTCCTCCCGACCATGCCGGAGAGCGCCCGGGCGTGGGCCAGAAATTTCCGCGTCAAAGCCGCTTACTGGGGAGAGTATTCCGGCACGGAGGCTGCGGAGGCTCTGCGGTTCATGGGGCCGTCTCTGCCGATGGATGGATTTCTGCTGAAGAAGATCCTCGGCGACCGGATCGTTTCCACCAAGTATCCGCTCTATTATTACAATCCGGATTTCGACCTGTGACCCGGGGATGTGGGAAGCCGCGTGTTTTTTGGGGAGCGCCTTCCGTTCTTCATCCCTGCTTGTATTTTCAAAGGCCGCGTGCTATATTCTCCGACAATATCGGACGCCTGTCAATAGGAAGAAAACGCAAATGAAGATGTTTCTGTCTCTGATTTGGATCGCCGCCGGTTTTTTTCTGACGGCATGGGGCGGTGACTCCGCATTTGCGTCAGCATCCGCATCCGCAAGCCGCGTGTCCTCGTGTGCAGAAAAAGGGGGCCTCATGAGTTTTGAATTGAAACACGGCCCCGGGAACCCCCGGAATTCCGAAGGCGCTTTCGTGGAACTGAAGGACGGGCGCATTTTGTTCGTCTATTCAAAGTACCGCGGCGGCGATTGGCATGATCACTGCGTCGCGGATCTTGTTTCCCTCACCTCCTCCGACGGCGGCAGGAGTTGGTCGCAGGAGAGAGTCGCGGTGAAAAACGACTCCATGAACGTGATGTCCGTCTCGCTTCTCCGGCTGCAGGACGGGCGGATCGCCATGGTCTATTTGAGGAAATCCAAGGTGCCGGGGAGTTCGTTCATTGATTGCCGCCCCTTCATCCGTTTCTCTGCCGACGAGGCGGAGAGTTGGAGTGCTCCCATTGACATGTCCGGAGTGCCCCCCGCGTATCTCGTCGGCGTGAACGACCGGCTGATCCAGTTGAAAAGCGGTCGCCTCGTCATGCCCGTCGCCTGCCACCGCTACCTTCCGACCGGGGATGGTTTCGGCAGTGGGATCGTATATTTTCTGCTCTCCGACGATGCCGGGAAAACGTGGCGGCAATCCTCCCAATGCTGTTATCCTCCGATGTGGGTGGAATCCGGACTGCAGGAGCCCGGTGTCGTGGAACTTGCCGACGGCCGCGTTCTCGCCTGGTTCCGGACGGATGCCGGATGTCAGTACAAGTCCTGGTCCTCCGATGGCGGCGAAACGTGGACCGTTCCGATCCCGGCTCAGGAATTTCCCGGACCGTGCGCACCTCTTTCCATGAAGCGTGACCCCGTGACGGGAACCCTCGTGGCGATCTGGAACGATACCCATCCGGCGCGGAGCGTTTCCCCGGCGGAGGGGACCGGCGGACGGACGCCGCTGGTGATGGCATTCAGCCGGGATGGTGGCATTTGGTGGAAAGAGCACAAAGTTCTGGAAAACGATCCTCAATGCGGCTACTGCTACACCGCCATGCTCTTCCGAGGCAAGGAACTGCTTTTGGAGTACAACTGCGGCGGGCACGGAGAGAATTTTCTGCAGGACGCCCGGATCAGGGTCGTCCCGTTGCCATAAATAAGAAAAGGAGCGACATCATGAGAAAAAGCCGGAGACTTGGAAGCACAGTTTGGGTATGGACTTTTTGCGTGCTGCTGTGCTCCTGCGTTCTGAATTCCTCCTGTCCGTTGACCGACTGCAACAACTGCAGCGTTCCTCTGCTGGAGGGGCGTTGGATGGCGGAGAAGAAGGACCCCAATGGGGCTTTGATCCGGGAATACGTCGAAGTTTCCGATGCGGGCAAGGTCTATTTGTGGAAGAAGCGGGGGGCGACGGACAGTTTCTTCATCCTGACCAAACTGGGGGATTCTTACTTTCTCTCCGTTCCGGCGCCGGAGAATCAGTATCACATCCTGAAACTCCGCTTCGACGAGAATGAGATCCGCCTTCTCGGACTGGACCAGCCGGGGGAAGAATCCGTCAAGCGGGAGATCTACAGAAAGCTCCCCGATGGCAGATGGGTCACGAAGGTTTCGCAAAAGGCCTTGCAGGAGTGGTGTGCCCGCAACGCGGAACATTTTTCCAACCAGATCAGCCTGTACCAGAGACAGAAGTAAACCGGGGGAGGGGATCGATCCGCTCTCCCGTCAGCGGTCTATTTCCGACCGGCCCCAATACGAAGTTCCCCTTCTCGGAGTAATATAGCATCCTCCCCGGAGGAATGCAATCGGACGGCGGTGGATTCACGGGATTTTCAGCGCTTTGAATACGGAGTGATTTGTAAAAGCGGGGCAGGGGACTTATATTACACCGGAATGAAGAGTTCAGCGGAAAACGATCCCAAAACAGGAAAGAGTCAAATGAGATCTTTCGTTCAGCGAGTCAGTCTGTTTTTTACCGTGCTGTCGGCTGTCGTCCTCCTCACCGGATGCCGCACTTCTGCTCCGGCGGAGAAACCGAAACCTCCCGCCGCTCCCAAACTCAACACCGCGCTTTACGTGGATCGCGGGTGCGCCGGGTCCGGCGTGGCGCGCTGGGCGCTGCTTCTGCAGAATTCGCCCGACGTGGAACTGCGCCTGATCGACGGCAAAGATCTGATCGGCAACGATCTGAAGGGACTGGACCTCATCGTCATGCCCGGCGGCAGCAGCTACCAGCAGTGGGAGTCCATGGAGGGGATGAAGGGCGGAAAGAATCTGCAGGACTTCGTCCGCAACGGCGGAAAATATTTCGGGACCTGCGCCGGAATGTCCCTGATCCTGAACGAGCCCAAGCGGGTCCCCATGATCCCCTTCGCGTGTACTCCCGGGAAGGCTCCGGGCCGGATGATCGCCCGGGTCTCCCTGACGAAGGAGGGTGCAAAAGCGCTGAAACTTCCCAGTTCGGTGATGCTTCGTTATTCGATCGGTCCCATCGTGAAACAGGGGGCACCCATGGATGACGTCTCCTGCAAGGTCCTTGGTCATTTCAACTGCGAACTCTCCCAGCGGGGAATGGTGAAGCGCCCCATGTACCATACGCCTGCGATCATTTTCGCCGACTGCGCAAAGGGGAAAATCTTCGTGACCAACTGCCATCCGGAGAACCTCACCGCCACCCATCCCGTGCTGATCGGCGGACTCCGTCTGCTGACGGGGAAGACGGTGAAGTTCGTCTATCCGCAAAAGGCTCCGGGGGCGGTTCGTGTGGCGTTCCACTGCACTGCCATCGGCGGGAAGCCGCAGATCCGGGATCTGTTCGCGCTGGATTCCCGTCCTGGGGTGGATGTGGTCCCCGTTGCCGACGAAGACATCAGGTCCGGAGTTTTGGAGCACATGGACTTCCTCTTTGTGACGCGGAGCGAATTCCCGGACGATGCCAAACTCTTCTCCGCGGGAGCCGCCGGGAAGCAGATCAAAGCTTTTGCGGAGCGCGGCGGCAGGATCGTCCGTTCCGTTGATGAGATCAAGTGATCGGGAGACAATCAAAATTCAAGGAGAAAAAATGAGTCCTGCCGGTTTGACCCTTCGTCTTGTGCTCGCCTTCCTCTGCCCGCCGTTGGGCGTCATCGGTTTGAACGGAGTGGGGTGTGGAACGTTGTTGCTGTTGTTCCTGCTGACCCTGCTCTTCTACTTGCCGGGGCAGATCGCCGCCATCGTCATGATCATTCAGGAATATTCCCGTTCCAACAACTGACGGAGACCGCCATGTTACGCCGCACGCTTTGGACCGGTGCCTGTCTTCTTTGTGCCGGTGCCTGGGCATTGGATTTCGCCGCTCTGCCGTGGCTTTCCCATCCGGCCCCGGGTGAGGTCAGCGTCCAGTTTACGGGGGACGTTCCCTGCGCCGGGATGCTGGAGTACCGCTTCGCCGGGCCCGGAAAATGGGAACGGTTGAGCAATACGCTGGCGGGGCGCTTCGTGCGGGACCGGGCGCTGCACCGCTTCCGCCTGAAAGGGGAGCCCGGCGCCTCCTGCACGTTCTGCGCGGTACTGATCGACCGGGAGGACCGGGCGAAGGAGGTCCGCTCTCCTGAATTCACCGTCGTTCTGCCTGCGAAGGAGCGGAAAAGTTACTCCTTCGCCTTCATGTCGGACTTCCAGTTCACTCCGGAACGGTGTCAGGAACTGATCGGCAAATACAGTCTTCTCACCGGAATGAAAGAGTGTGATTTCGTGGTTTCCGGTGGCGACATGAGCATGAGCTTCGATACCGTGAAGGAGGACATCCTCGACAAGTGGCTTCTGCCGGTGCGGAACGCCTTCCCGCTCCTGCCCATGGTCCCGGTGCGCGGCAACCACGAGTGGCGCGGCACCGAAACCACGGAGGAGTGGACAAGGATGATGCACTCGCAGGAGACAGGGATGCCCTACTATGCTTTTTCTTACGGACCGGACTTCTACATCGTCCTCGACAGTTTCGAGGACAAACCGGATCACTACAAAAATGCGGAGTACACCTACTTCCACGAGTCCACCGAATACCGCAAAGCGGAGCGCGAATGGCTGGAATCCGTTGTGAAACGCCCGGAATTCAAGCGTGCGCGTTACCGGATCGTCTTCGTTCATTGTGCACCATACGGCTCCTTGGACCTGCCGAACAACCGCTACGCCCGGGAACTGATCGCTGGACTGCTGGATAAAAACACGTCCTCGGAACGCATCCACCTGCTGATGGGCGGGCACGTTCATCTCTTTACCCGCAGTATGCCGGGGGAGGAGAAGGTCCGCCTCTACAAGCCGCACCCGAAGTACTTCACCTACAACGCGGTCAGTTGCGGGAATGTCCCGTTCCCGGTGATTTTGCAGGACGGTCCCGGCGGGAACTGCAATTCCAGCGCCTCCCGGGTCAACGTCAGCGATGCGGGGATCGAAGTCCGGACTTTCGTGGAGGACGGCACGGTGATCGACCACGTCCGCTTCAAGCCGGACGGTTCGGCGGAGGAACTGGTCTCTCCGCCTGCGTATGAAGTGCTCGGGAAAACGATCCCTCTGGACAAATGACAGAAAAGGAGTCCGCGTATCATGTACGTCCCCAATGAAGCCCGGTATCAGTCCGGTATGATTTACAACCGCTGCGGTAAAAGCGGTCTGAAACTGCCCGCCGTCTCCCTCGGATTCTGGCACAATTTCGGGAGTGTCGACGTCTACGAGACCGGACGCGCCACCGTGCAGGCGGCTTTCGATTCCGGGATCACCCATTTCGACCTCGCCAACAATTACGGGCCGGAACCGGGGAGCGCGGAGGAGACTTTCGGACGCATCTTCCGGCAGGATCTGCATCTCTTCCGGGACGAGATCATCGTCTCCACCAAGGCCGGATACTGCATGTGGCCTGGTCCCTACGGTGAATGGGGCAGCCGCAAGAACCTGATCGCCAGTTGTGACCAGAGCCTGAAGCGGATGGGGCTGGATTACGTGGATATCTTCTATCACCACCGCCCGGATCCGGAGACGCCGCTGGAGGAGTCCATGCTGGCACTGGACCATATTGTGCGAAGCGGGCGTGCCCTCTACGTGGGAATATCCAACTACGGCCCGGAGCGGACCGCCGAGGCGGCAGCGATCCTGCGGGAACTGAAGACGCCCTTCATCATCCATCAGATGCGTTGCAACATGCTTGAGCGCACCCATATCGAGAGCGGACTGCTGGATTCTCTGGAGAGTCTCGGCCTCGGCGGGATCGCTTTCTGCCCTCTGGCGCAGGGGATGCTGACGGACAAGTATCTGAACGGTACGGTCCCGCAGGGTTCCCGCGCCGAGCGGAGACACTTCCTGAAGCCGGAGGCCCTGACGGACGTTCTCCTCGGAAAGGTCCGCAAACTGAACGATCTGGCGCATCGGCGCGGACAGACGCTTCCGCAGATGGCCATCGCGTGGCTGCTTCAGGTCAGGGGCATCACCAGCGCCCTGATCGGTGCTCATTCCCCGGAACAGTTGCGCGACACCGTGAAGGCGGTGCAGGATCTGAAGTTTTCGCAGGAGGAACTGGCGCAGATCGACTTGATCTGCAAATAGGCTTCCACTTGGGAAACTGCGGTTGCATTTTCCGGAAAACGGGCTATATTATCAATTCAAACCTTTTTCTGTGACGTGTTTTTGTGGAGATGGTTGAAATCGATACTCCGAATCAAAATTGTTTTCTGGTCCAGCCCCGGGATTTTCAACTCCCGGAGCCGTTGCCTCTGCAGTGCGGCCGGGCGCTGAAGAACGCGAACATCCGCTTTGAAACGGCAGGCACCCTCAATGCCGAGGGAAACAATGCCATTCTGATCACCCACGCCCTCTCCGGCGACGCCCATTGCTGCGGACGCCATACCCCCTCTGACCGGAAGCCCGGCTGGTGGGACGACATGATTGGTCCCGGCAAATGGATCGATACCAATCGCTATTTCGTGATCTGTTCCAACGTTCTCGGCGGCTGTTCCGGGACCACTGGGCCGGGCTCCATTGATCCCGACACCGGCCGCCCCTACAACCTGAACTTCCCCGTCATCACCGTTCACGACATGGTCCAGGCGCAGAAGCGTTTGGTGGACCATCTCGGCGTGAAGCATCTGCTGGCGGTGGTGGGCGGTTCCATGGGCGGCATGCAGGTTCTGGAATGGGCGGTCACGTTCCCCGATTTCGTGGACAAAGTGGTCCCCATCGCCACCGCCTGCTGTTTCACTCCGCAGAACATCGCCTTCGACTGGGTCGCCCGGGAAGCGATCAAGGCCGATCCCGACTGGAAGGGCGGAGATTATCTGCCGGACAAACCTCCGGCCAAGGGATTGGGGGCAGCCCGCATGCTGGCTCACATCACGTACCTCTCCAACGAGAGCATGGACCGGAAGTTCGGCCGGAACCTGCAGGACAAGAGCGATCCGGAAAACTACGGTTACGCCTTTGATTTCGACTTCGCCGTGGAGAGTTATCTGCAGTATCAGGGCCGGAGTTTCGTGGAGCGCTTCGATGCCAACAGTTACTTCTACATCACCCGGGCCACGGATTACTTCGATCTGACCGCCGAGACCCGCGGAGACCTGGTGGCCGCGCTGAAGGACGTGAAGTCCTCCTTCCTGCTGGTCTCCTTTTCCAGCGACTGGCTCTTCCCTACGCCGCAGTCGGTGAAGATTGTGGACGCGCTTCTGCGGAACCGCAAGGAGGTCTCCTTCTGTGAGATCAAATCCTCCTGCGGGCACGACGCCTTCCTGCTTGAGGTGGAGACTCTCGGCCGGATGGTGAGGGATTTTCTTGCGACACCGAGGAGGAAAAGAGCATGAGAAAAGCCAGAGATCTGGATCAGAACCGCCGCCGGGACCTGGAGATCATCTCCAGTCTGGTCTCTCCGGGGGACCGCGTGCTTGACCTCGGTTGCGGAGACGGCGTCTTTCTGCGGCATCTCAAGGAGGACCGGCAGGCGCAGGTCATGGGCATGGAGATTGATCCCGAATCCATCTACCGCTGCATCGCCAACGGGGTCCCCGTCGTCCAGCGGGATCTGGATGGCGACCTCTCTTTTGCGGAAGATGGTTCCTATGACCTTGTGGTCCTGAGTCAGACCATTCAGGAGATGCGCCGACCCGATCAGATCGTGGATCAGATCGTCCGGGTGGGCAAGCTCGCGGCGGTGAGTTTCATCAACTTCGGCCATTGGGGCTGCCGGGTGCAGGTCTGTTTCTCCGGGCGGATGCCCAGAAGTTCGCAGATGCCCTATCAGTGGTTCGACACCCCGAACATTCACTTCGGAACCATCCGGGATTTCCGTGCGCTCTGCGAACGCCTTGGCATCACCATCGTGCAGGAAACGCCGATCGCGGCCCGTTTCCCGCGGCTGACCAAGTGGTTCCCGAACCTGTTTGCGGTGAGTTGCGTCTTTGTTCTTGAGCGGAAGTCCGGATCCGCCGTAAAGTGACGTCTGGTTCCCGTGGAACGGCAAACCAGCACCGGGATCGAGTAGAATGGGCCGGAAAAAGGAGAGACTGCCATGAGATTCCCCGCTACCGTGGTCGCCGATTTGACCAACCGCTGCAATCTGCGGTGCCGCTACTGTTGTTTCTTCAGCAATCCCGCGGAGTGCGGCGGTTCGGAGATGTCCACGGAAGCCTGGCTGAAACTCATTGCGCAGGCCGGAGCCTGCGGCGTGATGCGTATGGTCCTGCGAGGCGGGGAAGCACTGCTGCGGGACGATCTGCAGGAGTTGATCCTCGCCGTGGTGAAGAACCGGATGCGTTTCACCATTCTGACCAACGCCATCTCCATGACGCCGGAGATCGCCTCCTTTCTCGCCTCCACGAAGCGCTGCGATGCGGTGAAGATCTCACTGGACGGATTTCAGGAGACTCACGATGCGGCCCGGGGCGCGGGAAGCCATGCCAGGGCGCTGCGCGGAATCGGCATGGTCCGGGAAGCCGGACTGCCGCTCATCGTGACCTGCTGTTTGCACCGGAAGAACCTTGACCGCTTCGAGGAGATGGGGGAGTATCTTCTGGGGGAATTGAAACTTCCCACCGTGACCTTCAGCGCGGTCCGCCGCTGTGAAGCGGGAGCGGAATGGGAGTTGGGCGCCGCGGAGATTGGCCGTGCGCTGACGAGTCTTGCGAAATTGCAGAAACGTTATCCCGGGCAGTTGGCCAATCGGGTGCTCATGGGGACGCTCAACTATTTCCGCCGCCTGCTGAAGGGGGAGGGCGTCGGCTGTAAATTCTGCGGATGCGATGCCGCTTTGAGTGTGATAAAGGTTCAGGCGGACGGGGTCTGTACCGTCTGCTTCGATTGCGATGACAGCGCCGTCGTCGGGAAATTCGGAGAGATGACCTTGGCGGAGGTGTGGGAGCGTTCCACCGCACTCCGGGAGAAACTGGAAGCCGGACGTTCTCCGGCGGAGTTCCCGGCGGAGTGCGGGAGTTGTCCTTTCGCCGCCCATTGTGCCGGGAGTTGTCCCGCCTTTTTCGACGGTCATCCGTGGGAATCTCCCACTTGCCTCCGTCGTTTTCTCACCGTGGCGAAGGCCTCTGACTTGGACTGACGCCCCGCCGGCAGCCGCTCCCTGTGCAGAGAAAACGGGAGAATTTTTGTTTTTCAGTTTGCATTTTCAGGGGAGTGCGGATATAGTAAAAAGTATCTTGTATGATACGCCGCGCAATGCGGCAAAACCATCTGATGTCTCAAGTGCGAGGGGGGCTTATGAGCGAAAAATCCGGGATCGAACGGTACGCCGAAGGCAAAGATGTCTGGAAGTGCGGATCACTGACTTACAACAGAACGCAGCTGATCTTTTTGTTTTTCTGGCTTCTGCTGGGCGGATCGGCACTTTATTTCCTCGGCCCCATGACCACGCTTTTCACGCTGTCTCTGCGCCACTTCAACACGCCGCCCGACAAGATCAGCATCATCATCGGCACGATCCCGGCCATCCTCAATGCGGTGATCTGCCCCATCGTCAGTTTCAAGAGCGACCGGACCCGGTCCCGCTGGGGACGCCGCATCCCCTACATCCTGATCTCCGTGCCCTGCATCACCATCTCGCTGGTGGTGGTGGGGATGACGCCCTACATCGCGGCGGCGGTCTCCAGGGTCACCGGACTCTCCCTTGACACCATTGGTTGGGTCACCTGCGGATGCTTCGTGGCGATCTACTACTTCTTCTACAACTTCGTGGCGTCGGTGTTCTACTACCTTTATGCGGACGTGGTCCCGGACCGCTGGACCGGCACCTTCAACGCTTGCTTCCATCTGGTGGGCTGCGGCACCGGAATGATCTTCAACCTCTGCGCCATGCCCTACGTGGATCGCTACATGCCTCTGGTCTATGGCGCCGTGGCTGTTTTCGTATTCTCCTTCTTCATGGCCATGTGCGTCATGGTCAGGGAGGGGGAGTATCCGCCGCCGCCGGAACCGCCCAAGGGAAACGTCCTCATCCGTGCCGTGGACGGAGTGAAGGTCTTCGCCAGGGAGTGTTTCTTCAGCCATCCCTTCTACTTCTGGTTTTTCCTTGTTACCGCGCTGAACGAAGTCTCCATCATCTGCCGCAACATGTTCGCCATTCTCTTCTCCACGGAAACGCTTCATCTGTCGGTCAAAGACGTGGGCATCATCGGCTTCTGGGGGGCGGTCCTTGGGCTTGCGCTGACCCTGCCGCTGGGGTGGCTGGTGGATAAGTTCCGGGCGATTTGGGTCTACACGTCAGGCATGGTCCTTGTGATCGTGGCCAGCGTATCCGGATACTTTTTCGTCAACGACTTCAAGACGCAGTTCATCATCACCATGATCACCGGCGTGGTCTATGCCATTCAGAACATCGCCAATCTGCCGCTTTTCATCGACATGCTGCCCAAGGACCGCTATGGTCAGTTCTGTTCGGCGCAGGCGGTGTTCCGCAGCATCATCATGGTGATCTCCACGGTGATCGCCGGGGTTTACATCAAGCATTTCGGCTACCGGCACATGTACGTGTGGGACGCGGTGGTGACCTCCATCGCGTTTGCCGGGATGTTCGTGGTGTTCCGCTGGTGGCGGAAACTGGGTGGTCCTGAGCACTATACTGCGCCCTAAAAAAATTCCGAAATCATGTCTTGGACGGACGGGACCCGGACTCTCCGGGAGTATTACCGGGAATGCAGGGAGCGTTTCGATGCGATTCTTTTCGACGCGGACGGGACGCTTTCCGTGTGCGGTACGCCTCTGCCGGGGGCGGCGGAACTGCTGGAGCGGTTGAACGCCGACGGTTTCCCCTACCTGCTCCTGACCAACGATGCCAGCCACTCCTGCCGGAGAAAGGCGGAACTGCAGCAGCGCGCCGGATTGCCCATCCGGGAGGAACAGATTCTCTCCTCCGGGGACGCTCTGATTGCGTGGGCAAGGCAGAACTATCATGGCGAACTCTTCTTTCAGGCGGGGACCCTCGGGACTCCCGGCTTTGCGGAACTTGCCGGCATTCGCATCACGCAGGATCCGAGGATGCTGGATTCCTGCGCAGGCGTGCTGATGGGGGAGGGCCGTTACGATTGGCAGCCGGCGTGGGAAGGGGTGTTCAACTTTCTGCTTCGCCGTCCGGAGGTGCCGCTTGTGGTTCCGAATCCCGACAGTTGCTGGAAGTCGCGGGGGGAGGGGTACGGCTTCGGATCGGGGGCGCCGGCGCGTTTCCTCTGCGGTCTGCTGAAGGAGGTCGGCGTGGAAAAGGAGCCGGTCTATCTCGGCAAACCTTACGATCCCGTCTACCGGTGTGCCTTCGCACGGCTGG
>DCGG01000089.1:13965-27616 GCA_002315455.1 Lentisphaeria bacterium UBA1784 | reverse complement strand
CATTTCACCTGGATGGACACCAACTTCCCCGCCGGAACACCCCGGGAAGGATATCCCATTGAGATCCAGGCCCTCTGGTACGCCGCGCTGGAATTCCTCGGAGAAACGGAGTTGGCGCAGAAGGTCTCCCAAAGCATCGAGACGCTGTTCTTCTCCCGGCCGGACTGCTGTTCCGACTGCCTCCACTGCGGAGCCGGGACCCCCGCCGCCGCGCAGGCGGACGACCACTGCCGCTGCAACCAGCTGCTTGCGCTGACCCTCGGCGCGGTGAAGGATCCCCGGAAGCGCCGGATCATTCTGGATAACTGCGGCGAACTGTTGGTCCCCGGCGGGATCCGAACCCTTGCGGACCGTCCGGTGGAGTACAAACTTCCGGTGATGCTGAACGGCGGACTTCTCAACAATCCCGGAACCCCCTATCAGGGGCACTACCGGGGCCCGGAGAACACCTGCCGGAAGGTCGCCTACCACAACGGGACCGTCTGGGCATGGCCCTTCCCCTCCTATTGCGAAGCCCTCTATATGCTGGGCGGCGAGAAGTGTCGGATGCGCGCTATGGACCTCCTCTGTTCCACCGCCCGGTATCTGGAGGGCGGCATTCCGGGAGAGATCTCCGAGGTCGCGGATGGCGATGCCCCTCACGCGGCCGGCGGATGTGCCGCGCAGGCCTGGAGTTTTTCGGAGTTTTACCGTGTCTGGAAGCTGCTCCATCAAGATTAAAAACGTTTGGATCGCCGACGGTTCCGGCGCCCCCCTCCGCAAAGGGGAAGTGCTCGTCGGCGACGGACGGATCCTCGCGCTGGAACCGGGGGCTTCCGGCGGCGCGGCGGCGGAACGCATCCTTGAATTCAGGGGAGCAGTCCTCGCGCCCGGATTCATTGATGCCCACGGCCACAGCGACCTGTCGCTTCCGGCGGCGCCGGAGGCCTTCAGCAAGGTCTCGCAGGGTGTCACCTGCGAGATCGCGGGAAACTGCGGCCTCTCCGCTTTTCCGCTGACCTCACGGAACCGGGAGCATCTGGAGGAACTTTACGCCAACTACAGTTTTCCGCTGACCTGGGACACCCTTGCCGGGTACCGTGCCCGCGTGGCGGAGTGCGCTCCTGCCATGGACATGGAACTGCTGGCGGGGCACAACACCCTCCGGGCTGCGGCGGCAGGTTACGAAAAGGAGACCCTTTCCCCCGGAGAACTCCGGGAGATGCTCCGCCTCGCCGACGAGACTCTGGAGCAGGGGGCGCTGGGGTTCTCCTTCGGACTTCTCTACGTACCGGGGAAGTTTGCGCCGGAATCCGAAGTAACGGCTTTAATGCGGGTGGCGGCGAAGCGGGACAAAATCTGCACCGTCCACCTGCGAAGCGAGGGCGACCGGCTGCTGGAGTCTCTGGAGGAGATGATCCTGTGCGCCCGGGAAGCCGGACTGAAGAAACTTCACGTCAGCCACTTCAAAACCGCCGGAGCGGCGAACTTCTCCAAACTGGACCGGGCCATCGAGATGATCCGGGAGGCCCGGGAACGGGGCATCCGGGTCACCTGCGACCGCTATCCCTACACCCGGAGCATGACCCAGTTGAGCGTGATCCTTCCGGGAAAATGGGCGGACCTTGACGATTCCGCCATCGGCAAACGGCTTCAGGCCCCGGAGGCGAGGCTCCGCCTTGCGGAGGAGATCCGGAACGGGCGTTCCGCCGGCTACTGGGACACCGTGACCCTCGTTTCCACCGCCGCCCCTGCCTATCAGAGTCAGCAGGGCCTTCCCCTGAGCAGTTGCGGCCCCGATCCGGCGCTGGCGGTGACGGAACTCCTCGCCGCCGATGCCGCCGGGACCACCGCTGCCTTCTCCGGCATGAGCAAGGAAAATCTGAAACGCATCCTCGCCTTGCCCTTCACCGTGGCCGGCAGCGACGGGAACGCCCTTCCCGCCGACGAACGCTTCGGCAGGGCCCATCCGAGGGCCTTCGGGACGCTGCCCCGCTTTCTGAAACAGTTGTTGGAGTCGGGCGTTTCTCCCGAGGAGGCGGTCCGCCGGGCCACCGGACTGACCGCCGAGATCTTCGGATTGAAGGAGCGGGGCCTCGTCAGGACCGGTGCCATGGCTGATCTTGTGATATTCGATCCGGACGAGCTGGAAGCACCCGAGGATTTCCGCTCGCCGGCCACTCCGGCATCGGGCAGCCTCTGCACCCTGAAGGCCGGCAGGACCGTATTCTCACGGTAAACGGTCAGAGCGCCAGAAACTTTTCCAACGCTTCCCGTTCTCCGATCCCGGTGCGGCGGCACTTCGCCCGGACAAAGGGGAGATCCCGCGCAAGGCTGGTCATGACGTAGTCGGATGCGGCCAGTACCACTCGGTCCGGCGCGGAGAAGTGGGTCAGTTTATTTTTCCCGTTCAGCGTCATGGTGAATCCCGCCGCCGTCAACTGCATCTTCTTCCACTTGCGGCGGATCACCGTCTCCACCACGCTCCGAAGCTGGTCCCGGGTCAGTTCCACGGTGCAGACTTCGTTGCGGTAGGGAAACAGTTGAAAAAGCTGATGCGCGTCCAGATTCGTCGGGATCTCCGGCGCCTTCCCCGAAAAAAGGACCAGTGCCGCAGTGGCGTCTCCGACGTTAAGCAACGCCTTGGCAAGCGCTTCCCCCGGCGGCAAAGTCAGGCGGTAACGCTTCCCGGAGACCTGCTTCTGCACTTCCGTCTGCGCGGCGGAAACGATGGCGGCGCATTCAGGGTCCGCGGGGACCTCCGGTGCGGGGCGGAGCAAACGGGAGGTGATGCGGGGCGGCATCTTCCCCGCCTCATCGGTGAGGAGCGTCAGTTCCGCCGCCGTTGCGGCATGATGTCCCGGCTGGACGAAGAACGCACGTCCGAGCCGTGCGCCGGGGACGGTCTCATGTGTGTGAGCGCCCAGAACCACGTCGATCCATGGAAAACGGCCCGTCAGATCGGCCAGCCGCCCGGATGCAGAGAAACGCCCCCTGTGACAGGCAAGGATCACTACGTCGGGAGATGCGGCAAAGACCTCCCGTTCCACGGCGGCAAGCGCGGCGGCGGCGGGGAGAAAAGAAGCGCCATCGCAGGGAAGCATTCGCTGATACTGCCGGGGTTCGGCGAGGCCGATGAAGGCGACGGAAACTCCGCCCCGCCGGATCAGCACCCACTTGACGGGCGTACAGACGCCCGGCCAATCCCAATCCGCGCCGAGGACCTTCCCCTGAAAACGCTTCAGCATCCGTCCGAGCGCGGCGCCGCCCAGTTCAAAATCGTGGTTTCCGGGCAGAAAGAGGTCGTAATGCTGTTGGTTGAGGAGGTCCGCCATGGGAATGCCGTCCAATCGGTCGGCGATCCAGCCGCTCTGGACGAGGTCCCCCAGGTCGATGGCGACGCGGGGAGGCCGTATCTGCCGGATCGGCACCGCAAGACGGCACAATCCCTCCATGTTGCCATGGAGATCGGCCGTCACAAGGACCCGGAGTTCCCCTGCCGCAAGCAGAAGCGGCAGGAGCAGCAGAAGCAGCCAGAAACGATGCCGGAACCTCCCCATCTCGCAGAGGGACGCGGCTTATTCGCCGGCCTTGATCCGCATCTGGGGGAAGAGGATCACGTCGCGGATGGAATCCGCTCCGGTGAGGAGCATCACCAGCCGGTCGATGCCCATGCCCATGCCGCCGGTGGGAGGCATGCCGTACTCCAGCGCGGTGAGGAAATCCTCGTCCACCGCTTGCGCGGGGTCCTTGCCGGAGAGCGTGGCCTGATGCATGAGCCGCGCCCGCTGATCGAGAGGATCGTTGAGTTCGGTGTATCCGGGAGAGATCTCCTGCCCGTTGATCTCCAGTTCATAGACGTCCACGAGCGTGGGATCGTCGGTACACTTTTTGGCGAGGGGCACCAGTTCCATGGGGAGCCGGGTGACGAAGGTGGGTTCGATGAGGGTATCCTCCACCATTTTTTCATAGACTTCGTGGGTGAGTTCCAGATCGGTCCAGGTGGGGAAGACCTGCAGTTTGAGCTGTTCCTTGGCGCGCTTGTACTTCTCCTCCCGGGGGAGTTCGAACCAGTCGGCACCCGCCGCACCCCGGACGAGGTCGTGATAGGTCGCCTTGCGGAAGGGCTTGCCGAGGTCGATGTCCCGGCCGCCCACGTGGACCACGGTGGTGCCGTTGATCCGCATGGCCAGAGTCCGGATCATATCCTCCACCAGGTCCATCATGGTCTGGCAACTGCCGTAGGCCTGATAGAGTTCGATGGCGGTGAATTCGGGATTGTGCTTGCGGTCCATGCCCTCGTTGCGGAAGTTCCGGTTGATCTCGAAGACCTTCTCGAAGCCGCCGACCAGCAGTTTCTTGAGCGAAAGTTCGGTGGCGATCCGCAGGAACATATCCATGTTGAGGGCGTTGTAGTGGGTTTTGAAGGGGGTCGCCGCCGCGCCGCCGGGGATGGACTGGAGCATGGGAGTCTCCACCTCCATGTAGCCCTTCTCGTCGAGGTAGTTCCGCAGTTCCCGGAGGATCACGGAGCGCTTCTTGAGGACGGCGCAACTCTCCTCATTCATGATCATGTCGAGGTAGCGCTGACGGTAGCGGGCCTCCATGTCGGTGAGGCCGTGGAACTTCTCCGGCAGGGGGCGCAGGGATTTGGAGAGCAGTTCGCACTTTTTGATCCGGATGGTCAATTCGCCCATGCGGGTGACAAAAAGTTCGCCGTCCACGCCGATGATGTCGCCGATGTCGACCTTCTTGAAGGCGGCGAAGGCATCGTCGCCAAGGTCGCTCTTGCCGGCGAAAAGCTGAATCTTGCCGGAACTGTCCCGCAGATCACAGAAGATCGACTTGCCCATGCCCCGCTTGGCCATGAGCCGGCCGGCCACCCGGCAGGGTTGCGGCGCGGGCTCCGTCTCCCCCTCCGCGGGCGGGACGAAACTCTCTCGGACGGCGGCGATCCGCTTCACGTCTGGGAAGGCGGCGCCGAAGGGTTTTACTCCGGCCTTTTCCAGCTCGGCCACCTTGGCGACGCGCTGGGAGAAAATATCGCTGGTGTTGACAACGGGAACTTCAGGGGTCTCGTTTTCGCTCATGATGTTTCTTGCTTTCTCTGCTGATATTCGTTTGCGGACGCTCCGCCGAAGCGCTTCGGGCGGAAGGCCGATATTCACCTGTCAAAAGGGACACCCCGCCTCCTTCCCGAAAAAGGTCCATCAAAGCCTCCGGGAGAGGCGGAAGACGGAGATCCAGGGATCCCATCGTAGAAAATGTCTCTTTTTTAATGTAACACCGCTTGCCCCATCTTGCAATCGAATCTTTCTGAAAGTATGTTAAAGAGTGAGCAACTTCGTGCTTTTTTCAAACCGCCCGGCACTTTTTCCCGAAATATCGGAAGATCCCGGCAACAACAGGAGGTCCCTCTCATGAATCTTTCAACCATTTTTGCCGCCGCCTCGTGCGCGGCCCCGTCCTGCGCCGGATGCATTCCCGGTCTCTGGTACGTCGCGCCCTTCGCGGCCATCGTCGCCCTGCTCATGGCGGCATTATTCTACAGAAAGATGCTGAAGGCCGGGGAGGGTTCCGGCCGGATGCAGGAGATCGCCGGATTCGTCCGGGAGGGTGCCATGGCCTACCTCTACCGCCAATACAAGGTGGTGGGCGTAGTCTTTGCGGTGCTCTTTGTGATCTTCTCGGTCCTCGCCTTCTTCAAGATCCAGAACCCCTTCGTTCCGGTGGCGTTCCTCACCGGCGGATTCTTCTCCGGCCTCTGCGGATACATCGGCATGAAAACTGCCACCCGCGCCTCCAACCGCACCGCGCAGGCCGCCAGCGAAGGACTGAACCGCGGGCTTCAGGTGGCCTTCCGCTCCGGCGCCGTCATGGGCATGGTGGTGGTGGGCTTCGGGTTGCTGGACATCTGCCTCTGGTTCTTCATCCTCGACAAGCTGGTCTATACTCCCTGCCACATGGCCACCGGACTTTCGCTCTGGGGCATGGAACTGGTCCCCGCCGGATGCTCCGCCACCGAACGGCTGGTCCACATCACCACCACGATGATCACCTTCGGCATGGGAGCCTCCACGCAGGCCCTCTTCGCCCGGGTGGGCGGCGGCATCTACACCAAGGCCGCTGACGTGGGCGCGGACCTCGTGGGCAAGGTGGAAGCCGGCATCCCCGAGGATGACCCCCGGAACCCCGCCACCATCGCCGACAACGTGGGCGACAACGTGGGCGACGTGGCCGGCATGGGCGCGGATCTCTACGAATCCTACTGCGGCAGCATCCTCGCCACCGCGGCCCTCGGCGCGGCAGTGGCCGCCCGGAACAACGACGTCAACCTCGGGATCAGGCTGGTGACAGCCCCCATGATCGTGGCCGGCATCGGGACGCTGCTCTCCCTTATCGGCATCGGACTGGTCCGCTGCAAGGAGGGCGCCAGCCAGAAACAGTTGCTCCGCAGTCTGCTGACGGGAACGCTCGGCAGTTCCATCATGATCCTTTTTGCGCTTCTCGTCCTCATCCGGATGGATTTCATTACGTGGGGCATCTTCGGCAGCGTGATTTCCGGATTGCTGGCTGGCGTCATCATCGGCCAGGCCACGGAGTACTACACCAGCAGTGAATACGGTCCCACCAAGGGGATTGCATCGCAGGCCCAGATGGGGCCCGCCACCACCATCATCGACGGACTCGCCACCGGGATGTACTCCAGCGGCGTTCCTGTGGTCACCATCGTTATCGGCATTCTCTGCGCCTTTGGATTCGCCGGAGGCTTTTCCGGCGTGGACGGAGCCTTCTCCATGGGGCTCTACGGTGTTGGTTTCGCCGCGGTCGGCATGCTTTCCACGCTGGGGATCACCCTCGCCACCGACGCCTATGGGCCCATCGCCGACAACGCCGGCGGCAACGCGGAGATGTCCGGGTTGCCCTCTGAAGTCCGGGGCCGCACCGATGCGCTGGATTCCCTCGGGAACACCACCGCCGCCACCGGCAAAGGCTTCGCCATCGGCAGTGCGGCGCTGACCGCCCTCGCCCTTCTGGCCAGCTTCATCGAGGAGTGCAAGATTTGGATCGCCCGGCTGGATTCCAGCGTGAACGTGGCGGACATCGCCAGGAAGAGCATCCTCGATTTCGTGGCGGAGTATCAGATCACCGCCATCAATCCGCTGTTGATCGGCGGACTTTTCATCGGATCCATGGCCGCCTTCCTCTTCTGCGCCATGACCATGAAGGCCGTGGGCCGCGCCGCCGGAAAGATGGTGGAGGAGGTCCGCCGCCAGTTCCAGGCGATGCCCGGCATCATGGAGGGCAAGGAGAAGCCGGACTACGCCCGATGCGTTGCCATTTCCACCGCTGGCGCCCAGAAGGAGATGCTGGTCCCGTCCCTGCTTGCGATCCTGATCCCGGTGCTCACCGGACTGATCCTCGGACTGCCCGGCGTCATGGGCTTGCTGGCCGGCGGACTCGCCTCCGGCTTCGTGCTGGCGACCATGCTGAACAACGCCGGCGGCGCTTGGGACAACGCCAAGAAGTACATCGAAAACGGCGCCCACGGCGGCAAGAAGTTGGCCGATGGCAGCAAGAATCCCACCCACGGTGCGGCGGTCATCGGCGACACGGTCGGCGATCCCTGCAAGGATACCAGCGGTCCGGCGCTGAACATCCTCATCAAGTTGATGAGCATGGTCTGCATCGTGTTTGCGCCGGTCTTCATCAAGTTCGGCCCCGTGGTCCAGTCCTGGCTGGGCATCGACGGACTGCTGAAATAGGCACCCCCTCGCAGCGGATCTCATCATGGAGCGCCCCGTTCCCGATCCCCGGACGTTGACCCGGGAAGAACTGGAAAAACTGATCGACCACCACTTTCGCAGTTACTGGGAAAGGGGCGTCTCCGAAATCTCCGACGACACCTATGACGCCCTGATCGAAGCGCTGCGGCGGCTGGACCCGGACCATCCGCTGTTGAGCCGCATCGGCAGCACCTCCATCGCCTCCGGCGGCGGCAAAGTCCGGCATCCGGAACCCATGCTTTCGCTGGACAAGGCGTACAGTTTAGCGGCGGTGCTGGAGTGGGCGCGGAAGTTCGCCCGCTCTCCCGGGGAACCGCTGCTGGTGGAGCCGAAGTACGACGGCATCTCCGCCCGCTTCGACGGCAAGATCCTCTCCACCCGGGGGGACGGAGCCGAAGGCGAAGACATCACCTCCAAACTCCCCCTCGTGGAACTGGAGACGCCCGGCTACACCGGTCCGGTGGACCGCCCGGTGCTGGGCGAACTGGTCCTGCGCAACGACCGCTTTGCGGAACTCTCGGAGAAACTGACCAAGCCAGACGGCACCCCGTTCTTCAAGAACAGCCGGAATGCTGTCCCCGGCATCCTCCGCAGGGACGACATCCGCATCTTCCAGTACAAGCAGATCCGGCTGACCCTCGTTGACTACAATCTTGTGAGCATCCCGCTGGCGCTCTCCGCCTTGGAGGAGCGCTGGGACGATCTTTTGGCACAGCTCCGGGAACTTCCCTATCCGCAGGACGGCGTGGTGGTGAAGTTCGCCGACGAGACCTTCCGCCGTTCCCTTGGAAACACGGCACACCATCCCCGGGGCGAGATCGCCTACAAGTTCAGCAACGTCCGCAAGGCCACAAAACTCCTCGGCGTAGAGTGGAGTTTCGGCAAGAACTGCCTCACTCCCGTGGCCCTGCTGGAACCGGTGGACGTCAACGGCATCACCATCAAACGCGCCACGTTGCACAACGTCCAGAACATCCTCGACATGGACCTTATGATCGGCGACGACGTTATCGTGGAACGGGCGGGAGACGTGATCCCCTATATTTCGGAACGGACCCCGGGGAAGGAACGGCGATCCCCCCTGATCGACCGCTGTCCCGCCTGCCGGAGCGAACTGATCCGCCGAGGGCCGGAACTGGTCTGCCCCAACGCCGAATGCCCGGAGACGCTGCTTCAGCGGCTTCTCGGAGCGGTCCGCAGTCTCGGCATTGAGGAACTGGGCGAACCCTCCCTCCGGCAGATCATGCAAAAGTGCGGCGTCCGGCACCTGCGGGAACTCTTCTCTCTGCAGATGGCGGATCTGCTTTCGCTGGACGGCTTTGCGGAAAAGTCCGCGCGGAAGGTGCTGGACGAGATCCGCCGGGCACAGAAAGTGGAGGACTTCCGGTTGCTGGCGGCGCTGAACATCCCCGGCATCGGCCTCAACGTAGCGCGGCAACTGCTGACCGGCCGCACCCTTGCCGAACTGCGGAGCATGAGCGAGGATTCGCTGGCGGAGATCTACGGGATCGGGCCGGAACGGGCCAAGGTGCTGTGCCGGGAATTTTCCGAGGGCAGGGAGGCGCTGGACGAACTGCTTTCAGCGGTGGATCTCCTCCACGCAGAAGCGGAGGCGCCGAAGCCAACGGTGTGCTTCACCGGAAAGATGCCGGAGAAGCGCACCTTCTACGAGAAACTTGCGGCGGATCACGGCTACCGGCCGGTTTCCGACGTGACGAAGGAACTCTCCCTCCTTGTGGCGGCGGACCCGACCGCTTCCGGCGGAAAGCTGGACAATGCTCGCAAATACGGCGTCGCCATCCGGGGCTTGGAAGCGTTCCTTGCTGATCTCGGCGAAGCGGCCCCCTCCTCTTCCCCCGGAGAAGGAGGCTTCGCCGATCTGGATCTTTTCTCCAATGCCGTTCCGACCTCCGCGAAGCCGGAGCCAGAGGAACCGAAGTCGTCCGCGCCTGCGGATGCTGACGATCTCTTCCCCGGATTTTGAAGAAGGAGCGTCCTGCGTCTGCGGCTTTCTCCGCTTTTCTTGCGGTTCCTTTTGAAATCCCCCTTGATTTTTCGGCAGGAAATGATTATATTCTTTGCGAGGAGGAGATGGTCCGTCTTGTCAGAGGAGGCTGGGAACGAAATGAACTTCATTCATCCTGAAATGTTGTATTTGATCCCGGTGGCGGTCGCCGCGGTGATCTGGTTCTCTTTCCGGGGAGGACGGCTGCGCCGTTCCCGGCTCCGGCTGTTGTTGGGACAGGCGGCGGAGGATCCGCAGGCGGTCCTGCTCTCTCCGCAGAAACGCCGCTTCCGCCACGTGCTTCTGGCGCTGACCCTCGTCTCGCTTCTGCTGGCGGCGGCTCGCCCCTACTGGAACAGCGAAGTGCGCCCCACCGGGGATTCCGGGCGGGACGTGCTGGTCCTCTTCGACGTTTCCAAGAGCATGCTCGCCACGGATCTGGCGCCATCCCGTCTGGAACACGCAAAATTCCTGTTGCGGCAGCTGGTCTCGGCCGATCCCGGCGACAGTTTCGGTCTGGTGGCCTTCGCGGGGACCGCTTATTTGAGTTGCCCGCTGACCAGCGACCGGGTCGCCTTCGAGGAGTATGTGAAAGAACTCTCCCCTGACGTGGTCCCCATCGGCGGGACGAATCTGGAACTGGCGCTTCGCAAAGCCATGGATGCCTTCAAGGCGGCTTCCGGAAACAACCGGGCCATCCTGCTCTTCACCGACGGAGACGAACTCACCGGCTCCAGCGGCAAAGCAATCTCCGAACTGAAGAAACGGGAGATTCCGCTTTTCGTCGTGGGGCTGGGAGACCCCTCCGCCGGAGCGCCGGTGCTCAACGAGAAGGGCGAGGCACGACGGGATCGGCAGGGCCATCTGATCTCCACCCGCCTCAACGAGACCGCTCTGAAGAAGTTGGCTCTTGAGACCGGAGGGGTCTACGTCCGCGCCAGCGTTGCGGACTCCTCCCTCGGCATCATCGAGAAACGCATCGCCGCGCTGGGCCGCGCCTCCGATGGTGAGAAGCGGAGCCGGACGATCCCGGTGGAACGCTTCCCCTTGCCGCTTCTCGCGGCGGCGGTGTTTCTCGCAGGATTTCTGCTCCTGGGCGAACGTCCCGGGACCCGCAGGAAAATGCCCGCGCTGACGCTGCTCTTTGCCTTGTTCCTTCTGGGAGCCGCGGAGCCGGGGACCTCCGCTGCCGTTCCTTCCGCGCAGGGCGGGGAACCTCCGGCGGCGGCCAATCCCACGCAGGAAGAACTGTTTCAGGGGACTCCGGAGGAGCGTTACAACCGGGCGAGGGAACTTCAACTGGCCGGGGACGCCAAGGCGGAAAAACTGTATGAAACCCTGCTCAACGATTCCACGGTTCCGCCGGGGATCCAGTCCCGGTCGCTTTTCAATCTGGGGACCGGGGCCCTGCAGTCCGGGCGCAAGGCCTATTTGCAGGCAGAGGCTCTGGTGCAGAAACAGCAGTTGGACCCCGCACTCAAATCCCTGGATCGGGCGAAGCAGGCTCTGGACGTGGGCGAGGACCTGAACATGCGGGCCATCTCCATTCCGGAATCCGGCGCGTACCTCGGGGATTTCAACGCGAACCTGCAGCAGCTCACTCTGGACCGCGCCCGGGTGGAGGAACTCCGCCGCAAGATCGAAGAACTGAAAAAACAGCAGCAGGAGGCGCAGAAACGCACCGAGCAAGCCCGGCAGAAGCAGGAACAACAGCAGAAAGATCAGAAGCAGAACCGGCAAAACAAGCAGAATCAGCAGAAGCAGGATCAGCGGCAAAACAAGCAGGACCAGCAGAAGCAGGATCAGCGGCAAAACAAGCAGGACCAGCAGAAGCCGCAACAGGACAAGGATCCCGTGGACGATGCCCTGAACAAGGCACGGCAGGCCGCAGAAAAACTGCAGAAGCAGGCCGACCAGCTTGGGCAGAAGCAGTTGAGCCAAAAGGCCGGCGAAGCCAGGGACGAGCTGGAGAAGGCGCAGAAGGACCCTCGCCCGGAACCCCGCAAGGAGCATATCCGCAAGGCGCAGGAGGCGCTGGGGAAACCCGAACCGCCGAAGCAGAACTCCGGCGACAAGCAAAAGCAGGACGGCAAGGACTCCAAGCCGCAAGGTCAGCCCCAAGCTCCGCAGAATAAGGGAAAAGATCCCGGCAAGGAGGAGCCCCGGCAGGCTCCGGCACCCAAGCCGGGTGAGAAGGGTGCGGAGCAGTTGCTCCGTGCCGCGCAGGATGAAGAGTCCAAATTCCGGGAAGGGGTCCGCCGTCAGCAGTACCGCACCCCCCGTGTGGAGAAGGATTGGTAGATCATGAGAGGGTTTCGTCTCCTTTGGGGATCGCTCGTTGCAAGTTGCTTCGCGCTTTGGAGCGCGGAAGGCGTTTTTCAGGTGTCTGCGCCGAATTTCGGGACCGTGGGCGAGCCGCTTCCCATTCAGATCAGCGGTTCCGATTCTCCGGACGTCCGGAAACTGCCGGCGATCCCCGGCGCCCGCTGGCAGAACGCCCGGCAGAAAAGGGTCCGGAACATCAATGGAGAAACCACCTGCACCACCGTGTATTTTCTGGTCCCGGAACGGCCGGGCAAACTCACGATTCCGGCCAAGGCATTCGACGTTGACGGCGTGAAGGTCCCGCAGGAGGCCCTCGCAATAGACGTCTCCCAGGCCGGAGCCGCCGGAAATGCCCGGACCGCCGCTTCCGCCCGGACTTCCGCCGATGGCGAAACGATCCCCGTTTCTCAAGCGGTGTTCGGCCGCATCCTGTTGCCGGACCGTGCCGACTTCTACGAGGGCGAGGAGTTCCGCATGGTCTATCAGCTCTTCATCCGGGAGGGCGTCCGCATCCACAACGTGGGATACCCCGATCCCTCCGGAGTGCAGGATCTGATCTTCGCCAACCTCTCCGTCCTGCCGGAAAACCGTTCCCGTCGCGTCAGGGACCCCCGCTTCGACACGCCCTTCACCCGCACGGAGTACGTTAAAGATCAGCGCTTTCAGGTGCTGAATTTCATCTCGTTCTGCCGGGGGGTACGGCCGGGCACCATTCATCCCGGCGGCAGAATCGCCATGCAGTTGGTACGGCAGGACCACCGGGACGACGATCTTTTCGGAGGATTCGGCGGACTCTCTTTCTTCGGGGGCCAGCAACTGATGCCCTACACGGCGGAATTCACCTGTCCCGTTCCCGTCAACATCCATCCGCTGCCGCCGCCGCCCGCGGATGCGGCCTTTTCCGGTCTGGTGGGAACGTGGAAGTTGAAGGCGAAACTGGAACCCTCCTCCGCCGCCGTGGGAGAACCCGTGGAACTGATTCTCTCCGCAGAGGGAGAGGGTAGCGCCGAACCCTTCCGCGTGCCGGAACTTTCCTTTTCCGGATTCCGCGCCTATCCGCCCAAGGAGATCCGCACCTTCGGCAAGGTCACGGTGAAATACGTTCTGGTCCCTCTGACGCAGGGGGAATCCGTTCTGAACTTCGCCGTCAGCGTCTTCGATCCCAAGTCCAAGGAGTACCGCATCCACCGTTTTGCCCTGAAACTCCCGGTCCGTCCCGGCGTGGTGACTCCGGGTGCGGCGGCGGCGGTGCCGGAGCGTTCCGGCGCGGAAAAAGTCCCAGCAAGCAAGGTGAAGCAGACTGTCGCCCGGGAGGAACTCTTCTACCTGAAGGCGGCTCCGGGACGCCCCGTGTTGACTCCGCTCATCGAAAATCAGGGTTGGCTCTTCCGCGGACTTCTCTATCTCGGCCCCGTTCTCGGGCTCCTTCTCTTCGGCTGGCTCACCCGCCGGAAACACCTTGCTTCCGATCCCTCCATCGGGCGGAAACAACAGCGCCGCAAAACGCTCCCGGCCCTGCTGAAGGCCCTGAAGAGCGCGGACGTTCCCGATCAGG
>DCGG01000089.1:0-13896 GCA_002315455.1 Lentisphaeria bacterium UBA1784 | reverse complement strand
GGACCCGCCGCAAAATGCTGGATGCCTTGGCTGACGCCTTGGCTCTGCCCCCCGGAGCCGGCGCTTCCGAGATCGGTTCTGCGGCCGCCGCCCGGGTCCGGGACCCCGAAGTCCGGCAGGCGGTGGAGGAGCTGGAGAACTCCAGTTTCCTCCCCGGAGGTTCCGCGCTCTCCGACCCCGCAAGAAAGAAGTTGTACACCCTGCTGAAGAGGCTTTGTCTCTGGGCCGTTCTCTTCCTGCCCTTGCTCGGAAGCGCCGCCGAAAACTACAATCAGGCATACGAGGCCGGGAATTTTCCGGAAGCCGTTGCCCGCTACCGCAGAGACATCACCTCCGGCGCCGTCTCGCCGGACGCCCTCTACAACCTCGGCGGGACCTACGCCCGCATGGGAGAACTGCCGCTGGCCCGGCTCTGCTACCTGCAGGCCCATCTGCTGAAGCCATCCGACAGCGAGATCACCTCCAATCTGGAGTGGGTCAACCGGAAACTCCTGCAGGGACCGCTCTACGGCGATGCGGGGCCGGCGGCACTGTTCCGGGAGTACCGGGACCTGCTCCGTCCGGATCAATACCTGCTGATCGCAGCGGGGGCCTTCTTCCTGCTCTGCCTGACCCTCGGGTTCTCCCCGGTGCTCTCCCGCAGGGCACTTCTGAAAACGGCGGGAGTCTGGGTGCTCCTGCTGATCCTTGCCGCCGGATTCGCGTGGGTGCAGAGCCGGAGTTCCTACCGCGCGGACGAGGCCGTTGTCACCGCCGGAGCGCTGAAACTCTACACGCTGCCGGGTTCCGGTGGACGGGAGGAGAGCGCCATTCCCGGCGGAAGTTCCGCGCGCATCCTCGACCGCCGCGGGGATTGGGTCAGGGTCTCCGCCAACGGGCAGGATGGCTGGGCAAAGCGCTCCGGACTGGCGCCGGTGTTCCCGTGGGGTATCTTCTCTCCGGAGCCGGAGCAGTGAAGCTGGACGCTTCCAAGCTGGATTTCTGCTGGAGCCTGAAACGGCGGCGTCTTTGGCACCGTTGCCGCCGGGAGTATTTTCTGCACTACTATGGAGCCTTTGGCGGACACGATCCGCAGGCGGAGGCGTTCTGCCGGGAGGTCCACGACCGGAAACGCCGGCTCGTACTGCCCGTGTACGTCCGGCGGGTCCTCAATCTTGAGATGCGCCGGCTCTTCTACCAGCGGGACCCGGAACTCGGACCGCCACCGCCCGGTGAACTCGCCCGGGCCTGCCGGATGCGGGTCCTGCGGGAGTATCAGGCGATGCTTCTGGGCGCGGCGCAGGCGGACCACGGTCTGCCTATGCTGGAGGAACTTTTCGATCCCCACGTTTCCGCAGGGGAGTTCCGCGCCATCATCGAAACGAAACTGGACGCAGCCGCAGCCGCTTTGGAAAATGGTGCATGGGGAGAACTCCTCGCCCTCGACTGGGAGCAACGCCGTCCGGTGGAGTCTCCCCTCTTTCTGCAGTTGAACGAACTGAAGTGTGCGGCGGTCCCGTTGCTGTCGGCGGCCCTTCCCGGCGGAGAACTGCTGATCGCGGAGGGTTCCGAACACGCCCGGACTTCCTCCGGACCGGAAAGAGAGGAGATCTCCCTGCTGCACCGCTTCTATGCACTGAACCGGCTGGGGCGGGCTCCGGAGCGGGTCCGTTCCGTGCTGATCCACACCGATACCGGGGACTTGGAACGGCTGCAGTGCGACGACGTCAGTTTGCCCCTGCGGCGGATTCGGAAGGACGTGTGCGAAATGCTGGCTCCGGTCGGCGCCGACGGCTCCGTGGACAGCCGGGATTTCCCGCCCGCCTCCGGAGAGAACTGCCTTCTCTGCCGCTTCCGCGCGCTCTGCAAAGCCTATGCGGAACGACTCTGACCATCCGGTCAAATTCCGGGAACCGTCAACTGTTCGTTCCGGGGGACCCAGTAAAGGAGGGACTCGATCCCGCCCGGGAACACCCGGACGTTGCGGTAGCGCCCCGAGACCGCTGCGAGCGAATAACTGAAAAAGAGAAACGTATAAGGCTGTTCCTCATGGATCAATCTGGCGATGCGATGCGCCAGTTTCACCCGTTCCGCCGGATCGAAGGTGCGGCGCAATTCCTCGATCATGGCATCCAGTTCCGGGTTGCGGTAACTGATGTGGTTGCTTCCGTTCTCGCCGCACTGGCTGGAGTGCCACACCTGATAGGGATCGACGTCAAACCCGGAACTCCATCCTAAACTGCAGGCGTCGTAGTTCCGCTGATTGAGCCGTTCGATATAGACGCTCCACTCCACGATCTGGAGGCGCATATCCACTCCCGCCGCCGCAAAGAACTCCTTCAGCATGGGCATCATCCGCTCCTGAATGGGATGGGAGGCAATCTGAAGCATGGTGAAGGTGAAGGGCTTGCCGTCTTTGTCCAGTATCCCGTCCCCGTCGGAGTCGCGCCAGCCGGCCTCCGCCAGCAGACGTCGGGCGGCCGCCACGTCGTAGGGCAGCGGCTTCAGGTCGGCAGGAACGTACCGGCTCAAGGGGAAGAAGGGGCAGACCGCCGGTTCCGCGAGGCCTTTGTAGATATCACGGCGGATGCGTTCCCTGTCGATGAGCATGGTGAGGGCGCGGCGGACCCGTTTGTCCTGAAAAAGCGGATTTTTCTGATTGTAGCCGATGTAGTTGTAGGAGGGGACGAGATAGCGGTATTTCTTCAGCTTCCCGGAGGCGAAGGGACCGCCTGCCGTCCGGTTGAACCATTGATCCGGGGTCAGTGCCAGCTGATCCAGTTCCCCCGCGAGGAGGGACTGGAACCGGGTGTTGGGGTGCTTGATGACCTCATAGACCACCGTCTGAATGGATGCTCCGACCCCGAGAGCGTTGCCGAAGAAGTTCTCGTTCCGTTCAAGCACGATGCGCCGGTCGCTCTCCCACGAGCGGAAACGGTAGGGTCCGCAGCCCACGATGATTCGGTTCCGGCGGTGGTCCTCGTTGAATTTGCGGCCGTCGAAGGAACCGTCTTCGCCGCAGTAGAGGTGCCGCGGCAAAGGCGTCAGCCCGAGGGTCGCGTTCCTGGAGCCGAAGAAGGGCTTGCTCCACGTGACGATGAATTCATAGTCGTTGAGCACCTGCACCGACTTCAGGTCCTGATAGTAGGAGCGGAGAGGCGCGCAGTTGACAGCCGGGTCCCGGATCACCTGCACGTGGAAGGCGAAGTCCCGGGCCGTCACCTCCCGGTCGCGGAAGACACGGCCGGTGACCGGGTCGGTGAAGTCCTGCCACTTGACCCCTTTGCGCAGGAAAACGTGATACTGCAGATGGTCGGGGGAGATATCCCACGATTCTGCCAGCATGGGGCGAAGTTCCTCGGGAGCGGCGAGGTCCGGCTCCGCCAGTGCACTCTGACAGCGGCTGTAGATCTCGGCGGCGGTGGCTTCGTTACAGATGATGGGGTTGAGGGAGGGTGGTTCGGCGGCGATGGCGAGGACCAGCCGTCCGCCGACTTCGGCGGCGGGATCGAAATATTTCCGGTTGGCGATGGGGGGTGCCGCGGCAGGATCCGGAGGCGTCTCTCCGGAAACGGCAGGGGACGGCAGAGCCCGCAGACGCCGTTCCATCTGCTCCATGCGGTCCAGCAGCCGAACGTTGGTAGCCCGGACCCGGTCCAGAGATTCCACGATGAGATAGCCGGAGGCCCCTACTGCCGCAATCAGCAGCGCCAGCAGAATTTTGATCCCTGTCGTTCCCATGATTTTCCGTCGACACTCCTCTTTTTCCGCTCAGAACTTCCGGATCATCGCCACCACCACGCCTCGGATCTCCTCCTTGCGGATGACACTCCGCCGGGCACGGCCCTCTGCGGGAAAGGAGTGCAGTTCGATGCGGCCCTCCCGGTCCGGAAACCCGGAGCGCACGGCCATCGCGCCCTCCTGTTCCACGGCAACGAGATCGCCTGCCAGCGGCTCCCGGGGGATCGCCACCAGCAGGTCGCCGGAGAAGATTCCGCACTCCCGCATGGAGTCGTCCTTCGCCCGGAAGGCGAACCCGTCCCGCAACGGGGCTTCGCAGATGGACTTCGCCACCGTGATCGTCCGGGGCGAATCCTCCCCGAAAAGCGGCACGCTGACCACCTCCCGGGTGGCCCCGGAGGTCATCGGACGCAGGACGGTTATGCTCCTCGCCTTGGAACTGCGGGAGATCTGCCCCTTCTTCTGGAGCGCCCGCAAGTTGGAAAAGGCCGTGGAGGTCTTGATCCTGAAGTGTTCCGAGATCTCATAGACCGTCGGAGCCATTCCCTCCTTGCGGATGAAGCGTTCTATGAAGATGAGCAGATCATTCTGCTTTTCCGTCAATTTTCTCATTTATGTTTCTCCTCTCTCCTCTCCTGATTGCGGGGCGTTCCTCTGCGGTTCAGATCTTCTTGAACCCGGAACCGGCGAAGCGGAAGCCGTCCTCGGCCTTGTAGATGCGGACGATGTACAGAAGTTCCGTCTGCAGTTTGGTGCCGTCCTTCTCCGTCCGCTCAAAGGAGAACTTCCAGAGGTAGTCCAGCACCACCGTGTGATCCAGCACGCCGAGGTAGGTGGTGCTTTTGAGCGTGCCGGCCTTGTCCAGCGCCGCCAGCATGGTATCGAACTGCTTCTGCCGGATCCGGCTCCGGCCCTCTGCCGGAGTGACCTCCAGCCACGGCTTGATGTTCCGGGTGCGGATCGCCTTCTCCACGCCCGCGAAATACTTCGCTGCCGCCGCCTTGGTATCGGTGATGGGCGGATCTTTTTTCTCCGGCTTTCCGGCGGCCTTGGGATCGGCGGACTCCGGGACCTTCGCCGTGGAACAACCGGCAGCGAGAAGCAGCGCGGCAACTCCGCAGAACAGACAAACAGACAGGGACTTCATGATCATTCCTCCTATTTTTGGCATTGGGGGCAGAAGCAGGAACTCCTGCCGCCGATCTGAACGCATTTCAAAGGGGCGCCGCACTTCGGACAGGCCTCCCCGGCCCTTCCGTAGATCAGCAGTTCCCGGGCGAACCTCCCCTCCGAACCATCCACGTTGCGGAAGTCGGAGATGGAGGAGCCGCCCGCCGCGATGGCCCTCCGCAGGATCGCCTTGGCCTCCTCGCAGAAACGGTCGCATTGAAGCCGGGTCATCCGGTGTGCGGGCTTCCGCGGGTCGATTCCGGCGGCGAAAAGGCTCTCCGTGGCATAGATGTTGCCGATGCCGGTGACCACGGCGTTGTCCATGACGAAGGCCTTGACCGGACAATTCCGGCCCTTGGCGGCGGCCTTCAGCGCGGCTCCCGAGAACTCCCCGGAAAGGGGCTCCGGCCCGAGGTCCGCGAGACGGGACGGCCATCCGCCGGGAGTCTCCGGCGTGAACACTTCCAGCAAACTGAAGCGGCGGGTACACTCGAAACGAAAGGCCCGGCCGTCATCCAACTCCAGAAAGACGTGTTCGTGTTTGCGTCTGGGGATCGAGAGCGATTCCACCCGGACCACCCCGGACATCCCGAAGTGCATCACCAGACCGCGGCCGTCGTCCAAATCCGCGACCACGTAGCGGCCCCGGCGCCGGACCGACGTGACGATCCGCCCCTCCAGTGCGGCGGTTTTCAGAGGAAGAAGGCTGGTGCGCATGGCAGGCGAAAATACCTGAACGCCGACGATCCGGCGTCCCGTCAGCGCCCGTTCCAATGCCATTCGGATGTTTTCCGCTTCCGGCAGTTCCGGCATGATTTCTTCCTTCCGTTGCCCCATCCCTCTGACTGCTGCGGGATACTTTACCATTAACGCAAAAGAAATGCAATTTATTTTCCGGCAAAATCGCAAAAAAAGATTCCTGCCGGGCAATAGGTGTTTTTTCACGATGGACTGACACCTTCGACTTGCAGAAATTCCAGGGACGGGATATATTGAACCGTCAACAGAAATTTCCAAAAGATCACGCAGGAGAAGATCACGTCATGGTCAAAGTCGCACAGTGCTGGGATGACGGCGTCACCAACGACATCCGCCTCATCGAACTCTTGAAGAAATATCACGCCAAGGCCACCTTCAACCTCAATCCGGGACTGCACGAGGAGAAGCGCCAGGAACCGCTGTGGGTCCCGGCCGGCTACGCCGACTGGTCCTTCAAGGGCTTCCGGTGCGGCAAGGTGGGCAAGGCGGAAATGCTCTCCATCTACAGGGGATTTCAGGTGGCATCCCACTGCTGGCGCCATGAGAACGCCGATGCCCACCCTCTGCCGGTGTTCGTCAAGGCGGCCACCGATGCCAAGCACTTTCTGGAGGACCTCTTCCAGCAGGAGTGCCCCGGTTTCGCATGGCCATGCGGCATCGCCACCCCGGAGGCGGCGGACGCCCTGCGGGATGCCGGTTTCGCCTACGGCCGGATGGTCACCAGCACGGAGCACGTGGAAGCGTACGAGCATCCCATGATGCTGAAACCCTCCTGCCACGTCCACGACGGGGTCTTCTACAGGAGGTTTGCGGAAGCCAAGGCCCGGAACGGCATCTTCTACTTCTGGGGCCACAGTTACGAGATGCTGGATTCCGCAGGGCTGTGGGAACAAATGGAGCGGAAACTGGACTTCCTCTCCTCCGACCCGGAAGTGGAGTGGGTGGACGTGATCGATCTGGTCCGTCCCGCCAGGAACTCCGGCAAGTGACGCAACTTCCGCCGGAAAGGAACACGATATGCTCTTGAAGACCAGTGCCAGAACGTTTCTCAACGCCATCTTCGCCGGACTCTTCATCGGGATCGCGGGGACGGTCTATCTCGCCACCCCCAATGCCATGCTGGGAGCCTTCCTCTTCGCCTTCGGTCTGATGACGATCCTCTGTTATCAGTTCAAACTCTACACCGGCGCCATCGGCTATCTGATGACGAAAAGATGGAGCGAAATCCCCTCCTATCTGCTGACGCTGGTGCTGATCTGGGCGGGAAACCTCGCCGGATGTTTCGCCGTGGGGACGCTGGTCCGCACCAGCAGGTCCTTCCCCCGCATCGACGCCCGGGTCGCCGGGATCTGCGCCGACAAACTCGCAGACGGAGCGGGCAGTCTGCTGATCCTCTCCTTCTTCTGCGGCATCCTGATGTACGTGGCGGTGGAGAGTTTCCGCAGGGAGGAGTTGGCGCCGATATTCCGCTTTGCCAGCGTCTTTCTCTGCGTAGCGGTCTTTATCCTCTGCGGATTCGAGCACTGCATCGCCAACATGTACTACTTCTCGGCGGCGGGCGTATGGAGCTGGCCCACTTTGGGCGCGATCCTGCTGATGACGCTGGGAAATTCCATCGGCGGCTGGCTGATCCCCCTCGCGGACAAGGTCCGGAAGTAAAAATGGGGGAAGCGGCCCCCCAAGTACGAAAAGGTAGCCCTCGGGACGAAAGTCTGCAACCTCCCAGACCGCGCTCGGAATTGATGGCGGTCGCAGCGCGCCCGACAAGCGCCATCCGGCAGAGTCGGAGGCGCAACCGTAAAAAAATCCAGACCCCCGCGACATTTATGGGGCGGGGGAAAAAAAGCAAAAAAGAAGCCGCAGGAAAAGCAAAGTTCTCTGCTTTTCCTGCGGCGAAATTTTGCGGTTTTTTACGCTACAAAAAAAATGGAGCGAGTGACCGGAATCGAACCGGCGACAATCACGTTGGCAACGTGATGCTCTACCAACTGAGCTACACTCGCTTGAAGCAATGCCTTAATATATTCCTGCAAAACGGAAAAGTCAAGCGGGGGGATCCTTAATTTTTCAAAAATCTGCAGGGGTCATGGAGGAGCCGCATCAATATTCGGCAATGAGGCGGCAGGGAATCTGCGGCGTGGGAAGCGCCGTTGCGGCCACCGTGATCCTGCACTCCTTGCAGGGAAGCCGGTAGATGTTGGCCGGTTCGCAGACGGTTGCGACTCCCTTCTCGAAGAGTCGCAGAAACACTCCGTCCAATCGGGTGCTTTCGTAGATGTCGGAGATCAGAAGTTTCACACCGCAGTCGACGATCCATTCCACGGCATCCATCTCAAGAAAGACCGAGCGCTTCGTCATCTCCCAGGCGTTCCGTCCCTCCAATCCGTTGAGGATGAGGGCCGGAGTGGAGATTTTTCCGCCGCAGGCAGCCTCCAGGTCAGAGGCGGAGACTCCGCCGGAGTTGTCCTGCCGGTGCAGATGCACCACTCTGCAGGGGACCCGGTACCATGCCGCAGGATCGTAGTTTTCGGCAGTGACGCCGTCATCGGTTTCGCGGATGTGTCCAGGGAGGTCCAGATAGGTGGAGTCCATGGAGTTGAAACTGTAGTTATAGACCATCCCGGTGTACTCGGTGCGGTCGGACTTCAGAGGATAGAGGACCAGTTCCGCTTTATGTCCCCAGAAAGGACGGGTCAAATCGACGATCGGCACTTTATGATCCCCCTCAATCTTTCACTGCGGCATCGGCTTTTTGCTGTTTCTCGAAGGCCTTCTGCCTCTGCTCGGGAGTGCGGCATCCGGGAGGACTGGCCCAGAGTTTCTCCGGCATGTGCTTCATGTTGTTGCTGATGAGGAAGGGCTTGCCTTCCTTGTCGATGCCGTAGACGAAGAGGCAGCAGTTCCAGGCGGAGCCCTTCACCTCCTCGCCGATCCGGGCGGAGAAGCCCCGGGCGAACGCCATGACGGTTCCGGCATGGCCCACCACGAGGATGTCGCCCTCCGGGTGTTCTTTCATGATCTCGTCGAGGCGCTTCATGACGCGGCGGGTGATGTCGGGCTGCTTTTCCGCCTTGCTGCCCATCCATTTGTCGGGGAGGACGGCATCGTCGGCAATCATTCCGGGGAAATTTTCCCGGAGCATGGCAAGGGTGTGTCCGCCATTGGGCAGATTGGTCTTGTTTTTATAAACGCCCTCCTCAAATCCCACGTCGGGATAGACCTTGGTGCCGACTTCTTTGCCGATCAGCACGGCGGTCTCCACCGTCCGGAGGTAGGGGGAGGCGTAGATCCGGCCCTTGAAGCCGAGCTTCTTGAGGTGTTTGCCGAGGATGGTGGCCTGTTCCCGGCCCATATCGGTCACGTAGGGGTCATTCAGCACCTTGCTGGGACGCCCGGGACGCTGACCGTGGCGGGTGGTAAAAATACGCCGCACCGGTTCCTGCGCCAGCAGCGGAAGCGCCAGCAGTACGGCCAAGATCAGGACAAGAGATCGCTTCATCATCATTTTTCCTCCGAAATGTTTTCTGTTTACTTTGCCTGCCGCAACCGGATCATCCGGTCCAGCAGCCGTTCCCGGATCCGGGCGAGCCCCTGCCGATGCGCATCCGCGAGGTCCCGAAGCGACGGCTGAAATTTTTCCAGCCGTCCGAACATGCCCAGCAATTCGTTCTGATCCGCGAGGGAGCGCTTGAGGAGGCTGATCTTCAGCCCCTTCTCCTGTTCCTCGTCGGCGTCGGTGAAGTCGATGAGCCGGGCCAGCAGTTTCGCGTAGGCGCAGCTGATGCCGAGACCGGCCAGAAACGCCCGGGGATCCAGATCCCGGATCAGTTCCAGGTTCCAGCGGGCGGCCAACTGGTCGGTCTGGAGTACAATCTCGGAGGTCCGGCGGGGAGCATCGTAATCGTCGCCCTCCTCGTCATCCTCCTCGTCCCGGAAGGCTCGGCCCCGCAGCGCGTCAGCGGAGCAGCCCTTGGGGACCAGATCGGTCTCGCCGGAAAGTTGCCCCATGATCAATTCATCTTCTCCGGGCAGGTCAAGACAGGAGGCGAGTTCCCCGTAGTAGCGGCTGATCCGGCGTTCATCCCGCCGGATCTCCTCCTCCCACTGGAACTCATCCCAACTGCTGTGCCGATAGTCTGCCATACTGGACGTCCCGGATCAATCTTTCTGTTTGCGGCTTGCTTCGGCACGGTTCCACAGGCCTTCGAGGTCGTAGCGTTCCCGGCTCTCCCGGGTCATGAGGTGGACGATCACTGCGCCGAAATCAATGAGCACCCAGCCGCTGGTCTCGCTGGAAGGCCCGCCAAGCGGACGCAGGGCGTAGCGTTCCCGCACCTGCCGCTCCATGGCGCCAGCCATGGCGCGGAGCTGGGGTTCGGAGTTCGCGGTGGAGACCACAAAATAATCGGCGATGCTGGAGACCTCCGTCATGGGGATCAGGACAGTATCCTCCCCCATCTTGTCTTCGGCGCACAACTTGCAGAATCCGGCAAGCTCCGCGGGAGTCGGTCTCGGAACGGCGGGCCGATTGTTTTCTTCATTCATTTCCATGTTTGCGTCCTTCCTGACAGCGCTCATTCAACGTCGAAGGGTCCCGGTACAATCCCCGGCGGCGGATCAAATCCGCCACGTCGGGTAGGAGGTCCCCCGTATTAATATTGTACCGATCGGCGAAATTTGCCATTGATTTTTTGATCGCGGTCGAAGATATTTTAAAAAAAATCCCGGGAATGACTCCGGAAAGCAGTTTTTCCGCCAACTCCTGGGGCCAGTGCTTCTCCAGCGCTTCGATGGTGACGCCGAACCCCTCCCGCGGATAGGTGAGGACACCGTACTCCCGGACCAGTTCCTCCGCCCGGTGCCAGAGATGCAGGTCCAAAAGGCTGTCCGCGCCGATGAGCAGGGCCTTTACCGGAGGATTCCCGGGTGCGTTCAGTGCTTCCAGCACCTCGAAGGTGTAACTTGGGGAACGCTGCAGCGCTCCCTCGATGCCGGAAAGGTCCATGCCGGCCTGCCCCGCCACCACCGTCCGGACCATCTCCATGCGGTCCGCAAAGGAGGCCCGGGCGCGTCCCTGTTTGTGGGCGGGGGACCAGGCGGGGACCCAGAGCACGCGCCGGCACCGTCCGCTGGTCAGTGCTCCTTGCGCCACGCCGAGATGTCCTGCGTGCGGCGGGTCGAAACTTCCGCCGAAGAAGGCGGTGTCAAACACGTTGAGATCGTTTTTTTTCAGATCCGGCATCTTTCCTCCGGGGAGGGCGGGCAGAGCATCGGAAATGCCCCGTTCCGTCCGGCATTGTCTTTCCGGGGACTAATATACCGCGAAAGCGCAGTAATTCAACCCTTTTTACTTGAACTTTTCGCCCCGAAGCGTTATCTTTATACGAAAACATACTGTCGTTGCATCAAGGAGACCAGAATGAAAATGCTTTGGAAATCCGGGGCCGCCACCATTTTCGCACTGCTGCTGGCCGGGTGTTCCACCGTGGAGTACTATCAGGACCGCGCCGTGAACCGGGCAAGGGAATTTCTTGCGGAAAACGCCCCGGAACTGACCGCCTCCGAACTCTACTACGCGAAATATCACAAGCCGATCCTTTTGGTCTCCGACGTTGTCGGCGACGTGGCGGTGGGCGGGACAAACGTGGAAAGAAAGGCTATGCTGATAACGGAACAGAAGCAGATCTGCGTCACCTGGAAGTTCCCCGACCGCAAAGAATACTACATGGTCTACGGTGTTTCCAGCCGGACCATGGAGTGGTGGTATCCCTCCCGGCTGATCCGGAAAAACTTTGTGAAGCAGGAGAGTTCCGCGTTCCGGAGTGCGGTGGAGAGCGCCCGCCGGTACGCGCAGGACAACCTTTGGGAGATCATGACGCCCAAGGTTCTGAACCAGATCCGCTTCCGGGATCCATGGGTGCTGAAGACCAGTTTCGATTTGAATTTCAACCCCGATGGCAAACTCTCTCCGGAGGAATTGGAGAAGGCCAGAAAAAAGGCGGCAGGAAAGACCCAGATCTCCCTTGTCTGGAAGCCGGAAGCCGGCGATTGGGTGGTCTTTTCCGGCGTAGGGGATGAGAAAATGGTCGGATGGTCCATCCTCATGGCCGGATTCCTGTCCCCGGACGACGTGAAAAAACACACGGTGGATACGCTGGCCATCCCGGGCGAGGACGGCAAGGCTCACCGGGTCTCCATCAATCTGCAGGAGAATGTTTCCAAAGGCGTGCCGCAGACGGCTTCCAAGGATGCGGCGGCTCCCGCCCAGAAAGCCGCAGCCGTTCCCAAGACGGTCCCTGCGAAGAACGGTTCTGCCTCTGAAAAGACTGCGGCTTCCAAAGATGCCGGGGCTCCCAAAACCGCTCCCGCAAAGTAAACCAACGGAGGACGCAATATGTTGAGTATGACCGGATTCGGACGGGGAGAAAGCACCTTCGCCGATGCTTATACCATCAAAGTGGAGATCAGCTCCGTCAACCGCAAACAACTGGAGATCCGCTGTGCCCTGCCTCCGGAACTCTCTGCGCTGGAACCCGCGGCCCGCAAGGCGGTGAGCGCTCTCATCAGCCGGGGTTCCATCATGCTCCGGGCGACCGTCACTCCCGCGGTGGGACGTGCTTCCGGGCTCGCCGTCGATGAGGATGCCCTCAATACCCTTGTCGCCGCCGCCCGCAAGGCCCGGCAGAAGGCCGGACTTTCCGGCGAGGTCGCGGTGGAGACTCTTATGCAGATCCCGGGCGTGATCCAAAGCGCCGCCGTGCGGAACGGCGAAACGGAGTTCGCTTCGGCCTTCGAGGCCGCTCTCGCGGAAGCGGGGGAGAATTTTCAGGCGATGCGCGCCGCCGAAGGGACCGCTCTGCGGGAAGACCTTCTGCGCCGGACCGCGCTGCTGGAGGGATTCGTCGCAAAGCTGGAGGAGGCGGTGAAGGGCTATCCCGAGACCGCCAAAGCCCGGCTTCAGGAGAAGATCTCCGCTGCGAAACTGGAGGTTCCTGCGGACGATCCCTCGCTCCTGAAGGAGATCCTCTTTTATACGGACCGCTCCGACGTGACCGAGGAACTGACCCGGCTCCACAGCCACTTCTGCCAGCTTCACCGCTTCCTCGACGCCAACGAACCCGCCGGACGCAGTCTGGACTTCCTCGCGCAGGAGTTCTTCCGGGAGATCACCACCCTCGGCAACAAGGCCGCCGGACCCGTGGTCTCGCCGATTTCCGTTGCCTTCAAGAGCGAGATGGAAAAAATGCGCGAACAGATCCAAAACGTGGAGTGATCCCATCATGATGAACCGACAGCAATACTTCAGCAAACTCAATCAGGTCGCCGACGACCTCGCCAAAAGTTACGCCGACGGCGTGGCCGTCAATCCGGACAACGGCGACAACCTCCCCCGCCGGGACGAGGTGATCTCCGTCACCGAAAAACTGCTGGAACTGCTCTTCCCCGGCTTCGACGGCCGTCGCAGCGCCGGGAATCCCGTGGCGCTCATGGCGGAGATCCATCAGGAACTTTCCGGCCAGATCTGTCGGGCGACCAGGTGCTTTACCCAGTGCCGGGACTGCGGCAAGGGCTGTGAGGACAACTGCGATGAGATCGCGTTTTCTCTGCTTTCCTGTCTCTCCTCCCTGCGGGAGATCATCAAGGCGGACGTGGCCGCGGCCTACGCGGGCGATCCTGCCGCCACCGGGTTCGAGGAAATCGTTCTGAGTTATCCCGGCATCAAGGCTACCAGCATCCAACGCCTCGCTCATGTGCTCTACTGTGCCAAGGTGCCTTTCCTGCCCCGGATGATGACCGAATATGCCCACTCCATGACGGGGATCGACATCCATCCCGGCGCCAAACTGGGCAAGGGGATCTTCATCGACCACGGCACCGGCGTCGTTATCGGCGAGACTGCGCAACTGGGGGATAACGTCCGCATCTATCAGGGGGTAACTCTCGGCGCGGCCAATTTCCCCAAGGATGCCTGCGGCATGCTCATCAAGGGCCGGAAACGGCACCCCACCATCGGCAACAACGTGACCATCTATTCCGGGGCGTCGGTGCTGGGAGACGTGACCATCGGGGATGATTCCGTCATCGGCGGAAACGTCTGGCTCACCGAGAGCTTGCCCGCCGGGACCAAGATCACGGCGCGCCCCCCCGAGAATCACCTGAAATTCGCGGAAGACCGCTGACGGAACGATCCGTTCCCTCCGCAAATGGATGGAGCGTTCGGCAAAGATAAGGAACCTCTTCATGAAT
>DCGG01000032.1 GCA_002315455.1 Lentisphaeria bacterium UBA1784 | reverse complement strand
TCGCTGTTCTGCTGGATCTCCAGAAGAAGATTGCCTCCTCCGATGGCGTGGAGCGTCCCCGCCGGGATGTAAAAGGAATCTCCGGGCTGGGAGGCATAGACCTGCAAATACTTTTCCACTTCGCCCCCGCTGATGGAATTCAGCACCAGTTGCTTGGTGGAGCGATGGTTCAAACCGGCCATAATCACCGCACCCGGCCGGGCATTGATGACGTACCACATCTCGGTCTTGGGTTCGGCGCCGCCGCCGATCATCCGCGCGGTAGAGGCATCCGGATGGACCTGCAAACTGAGCCGGTCCCCGGCATCGATCAACTTCACCATCAGGGGGAAACGGGACGTCACGGAGGCGGAACTGCCCACGAGATCCCGGCCGAAATGCGTCAGCAGATCCTGCAGCGAGGCCCCGGCGAGCAGGCCGTTGCTCACGGTGCTGCAGACGTCCTCCCGGTCCACAAGTTCCCAGGATTCGCCAATCGGTCCCCGATCCTGCGGGATCTCCCGATGGAAAAATGCCCCCATCTGCGTCCCGCCCCACATCCGGGGGACGTAGACAGGATGAAACTTCAAGGGATATAACGCGCTGGAATCCACCATTCCGTTCATAGCAGTGCCCCTTTCTTTCTACGCCTTTTTTGCAGGATCCGGCGTCAGCAACCGGCGGCAACGGTCCGCCAGAGCCTCCGGCATACGCACCGGACGATGTTCCCGATTGACACAACCGAGCATCACGTGCCCGGAGACCAGCAATTCCCCATCCCGGTAGATCTCGGTCACGATCTTCAGACGCACCCTGCCGATCTCCCCCACGCTGGAGCGGATCGTCAGCAGATCGTCATAGCAAGCGGGCATCCGGTATTTGCAGAACGCCTCAGTCACGGGAAGCAGAATCCCCATCTCCTCCAGTTCGCGGTAGGTGAGTCCGACGGAACGGAGCATCTCCGTGCGTCCCCGCTCGAACAGTTCCAGATAGTTGGCGTAATAGACCACGCCCATCTGATCCGTATCCCCGTAGGAGACCCGGTATTCGCAATCGTAATACATCCTGTCCTCCCTGTGTTGGCACTCCTGCCTGACGACCTCCGGAGCTTACCGGATCAACGCCCCAGCGCTCCGGCGATGGCGGAGACCACCTCGTCGATGGTCATCCCCGTGGTATCGATCACTTCGGCATCCGGAGCCGGTTTCAAAGGCGCGATCTCCCGGGTGGAATCCCGCAGGTCCCGCTCCCGGATCTCCGCCATCACCTTCTCAAGCGTGGCTCCGCCGATCACTTCGCCCGGCTGTGCCAGACGGCGCCGGGCCCGCTCCTCCACGGAAGCGGTGATGAAAAATTTGCCTTCCGCATCCGGAAACACGACGGTCCCGATGTCCCGTCCCTCCATGACGATCCAACCCTTCCGGGCGGCATCGCGCTGAAGTTCCAGAAGTGCGCTGCGCACCGCCGGCTGTTTGGAAACGATGCTGGCGCCCCGAGCACATTGGGGAGTCCGCAACTGCGCCTCCAGTTTTTCCCCGTCCAAAAACAAAGAATCGCCTTCCTGGACTAATTTCAGGGAGGCGACAAAATCTTCGGGAATACGTTCCAAATCCAAGCCGGAACGCATGGCGGCGTACGCCACGGCACGGTACAGCATCCCGGTATTCACGTAGGTGAATCCCAACTTCTCCGCCAACCGCCGCGCCACCGTACTCTTGCCGGCGCCGGCCGGACCATCGATTGCGACTACGGTGCTCATCGGATCCGGGCTAACCGCTGATACGGCTCTTCAAACGGCCGCTCTTGAGGAATCCCTCGTAGTGGCGCATGGTCAGGTGGGACTCCAACTGGCTCATGGTGTCAAGCACCACGCCCACCATGATCAGCAGACTGGTCCCGCCGAAGAACTGAGCCACCATGAAGGGAATCCGGAAATTGTTGTAGAGAAACATGGGGAAGAGCGCCAGCACCAACAGGAAGATCGCTCCTCCCGCCGTCACCCGGGTCATGGCTCCGTCCAGAAAGTCGGCAGTAGGCTGACCGGGCTGGATGCCGGGAATGTAGGCTCCCTCTTTCTTCAGGTTGTCCGCGATCTGGATGGGATTGAACTGGTTGGCGACCCAGAAGAAACTGAAGATCAGGATCAGAAATCCGTAAGTGGTGATGTAACCCGCGCCGTCCTGACGGAAGGTGGTGGTCAAAGTCATCCAGAATCCGCCGTGCCGCGCCGCCATGTACTGGAAGAGATACTCGGGCAGCATCAGAATCGCTCCGGCGAAGATGATGGGCATCACGTTGGCGAAGTTGACCTTCAGCGGCATATAGGTGGAACCGCCCATCATCTGCTTGCCAACGGTCTTGCGGACCATCTGGATCGGCACGCGGCGGTATCCCTGCGAAAGCATAATCGTGGCAGCAGTCACCACGCAGAAGACGATGAGAAGCAACAGGAGATGGACAGGTCGGAAACTCTCGCCGGAGGGCGTCTGCCCCTTCATGGCCATATCCACCAGTTCAATGACAGAGTGAGGCAACCGGGAAACGATGTTGATGGTGATGATGAGAGAGACACCGTTGCCGATGCCCCGCTCCGTGATCTGCTCACCCAGCCAGGTAAAAACCATGGTGGTGCAGGTGATGACGATCATCGTCACCGGCACGAAAACAGCCACGCTGCCGGTGAAAAGGGGTTGTGCAGGAGCATCCAGACCGATCTTGGTCGGATTGACCATGGCCATGGCGACCATCGCGCCCTGGACCAGACAGACGATAATGGTCAGATAACGGGTATACTGGGAGATCTTCTGACGACCGGATTCTCCCTCTCGCTGCATCTTCTCCAAGCTGGGAAGCACGGGGACCAGCAGCTGCATGATGATGGATGCCGTAATGTAAGGCATAATCCCCAGGGCGCCCAGCGCAAAATGCGCCAGAGCGCCGCCGGAGAAAAGATCGATCAGGGCCATGAAGCCGCCGCCATTGGCGCTTTTCTGCGCCAAGGCGGTCATAAACTCCTTCAGGGCCGCCGGATCGACACCAGGACAGGGAATCGTACTGGCGAACCTGACCAGCACAATGATCAACGCCGTAAAGAGCAACCGGTTGCGAAGCTCTTTGACCTTCAAAATGTTAAGAAAGGCTCGCCACATGTCATTCCCACTTGTTCCGGGGTTTATTCCACGACTTCAGCCTTGCCGCCGGCAGCGGCGATCTTCGCAGCAGCAGCGGCGGAGAACTTCGCGGCCTTGACGGTAACGCTCTTGGTCAGTTCGCCGTTGGCGAGGACCTTGATCTGACGATCGGCCTTGCCAAGCAGGTTCTTCTCGCGGAGAGATGCCTCATCCACCACGTCGCCAGCCTGGAAATGATCTTCGATCACGTTCAGGTTGATGAGCGCATAGATGATCCGGTCCGCATTCTTGAAGCCGCGCTTGGGCAGACGGCGGAACAACGGAATCTGACCGCCCTCGAAGAAGGGACGGATCTTGGATCCGGTACGGGACTTCTGTCCCTTTTCACCGCGGCCGGCGGTCTTGCCCCAGCCGGAGCTGTCGCCGCGGCCGACGCGCTTGCGGCGCTTCGTCGAACCCGGAGCGGGAGACAATTCATGCAGTTTCATGATTCAGTATTCCCTTATCAGTTGTTTTCCGCAGCAGCCTTGGGAGCCACCGCGATACCGCGGCGCTGGAAGACCATTTCACGGGTGCTGAGACCGGCGATCGCCTTGAACGTCGCTTTCGCAACGTTGGCGGCGTTGGAGGCGCCCAGCGACTTGGCCAGAACGTCCTTGACGCCGGCCAGTTCCAAAATCGCCCGGACCGCGCCGCCGGCAATCAAACCGGTACCGGCGGAGGCAGGACGCAGCAGAACCTTCGCTCCGCCGAACTTTACCTCGATCTCATGGGGAAGGGTCTGGCCGTTCATGGGAACGGTCACCAGATTCCGCTTCGCCGCTTCGCCGCCCTTACGGATGGCATCGCTGACTTCGTTGGCCTTGCCGTAGCCG
>DCGG01000167.1:40790-40973 GCA_002315455.1 Lentisphaeria bacterium UBA1784 | reverse complement strand
CGATGCCGATGGCGTCCTTGAGTTTTCCGCCGTTCTCATTGATGATCTTGACCAGATCCTGGGGAACGCTGGAGGAACCGTGGAGCACGATGGGAAATCCGGGAATGCGCTTCTCGATCTCCGCGAGGATGTCGAGGCGGATCCGGGGATTGTCGCCCGGCTTGAACTTGTAGGCGCCGTGGC
>DCGG01000167.1:40432-40760 GCA_002315455.1 Lentisphaeria bacterium UBA1784 | reverse complement strand
TGGCTGGTGCCGATGGCGATGGCCAAGGAATCCACGCCGGTGCGCTTGACGAAGTCTTCCACTTCCTCGGGGCGGGTATAGGTGTGCTTTTCAGCCTTGACTTCATCCTCGACGCCGGCGAGAACGCCCAGTTCGCCTTCGACGGTGACGTCGAACTGATGGGCATACTCCACCACGCGGCGGGTCTGCTTGATGTTCTCTTCATAGGGGAGGCTGGAGCCATCGATCATCACCGAACTGAAGCCAAGATCGATGCAGCTCTTGCAGGTGTCAAAATCCGGACCGTGGTCCAGGTGCAGCACGATCGGAATGCCCTTGCCGTTGGAAA
>DCGG01000167.1:32872-40292 GCA_002315455.1 Lentisphaeria bacterium UBA1784 | reverse complement strand
CCATGTTGTTGAAGTTGTACGCGGGGATCGCGTAGCCTCCCGAGACCGCCTTCTTGAAAAGCTCCCGGGAATTGACCAGTCCAAGATCCTTGTAATTGACCATGACTCAGTACTCCTTGGTTAATTGGTTTAGGGAACGAAAATCGTTACTGTGCTCTAATATAGACCGCAAGCGGGCGTTATGCAAGTGAAAAAGTCCATATTTCGTCACAACTGCCGGAATAAGGTGCTCGGCAGGACCTCCGCATGCTCAGTTTTCCCTTCCGCGGCTTCAAAACGGCCTTGTATTTTGACGGCATCAGAGGTATAGTACGCAGAAAAACTTTGGCGCGTTTGCCTCGTCGGAGACGCGTGCAGAACTATGGGAGGGTATTCGCAAATGAAGGCAGTCGAACTTTTCACGGCGGTTCCCCGCTGTTACAATTGCGCGCAGGCCGTGGCCGCTGGAGCCGGCCGCGAGGAACTTGTCCCGGAACTGGCCAACGCCGGGGGCGGCCGTGCCCCCGACGGCCTCTGCGGGGCGTTGTTCGCTGCGCAGAGCATGGTCCCGGAGTCCGGACGGAATGCGTTGCGGGAGGTCTTCTCCGCCGAACTCGGCGCCTGCCGCTGCCGGGAACTGAAGGCCGCCGGAGTCCCCTGCGTCCGCTGCGTGGAGTTCGCCGCGGAACTGTTGGAGAAAGAGCAATAAGGAGGATGGAATGTTGTTCTGGCTCGGATGTTTGTTTTGTACGCTGACCTTGGGGGCGGCTCCGGGGATCCAGCTCGAATGGAGTCCCGCAAAAGCGGGAGGCCGTCCCTGTGAAGTGGAGATCGACCGGGGCCGGCTGGAGAAAACAATCGGCATCCCGGCGAAGCATGCTCTCGCGGTGGAAGCAGTGACGGCAACGGGGACCAAAACGCTTCCCGTCAAACTGCTTCCCGGTCACGACAAAGATTTTCAGCTTCTGCGGTTTGTGCCTCCTGCCGGGACCCGGAGCCTCGCGCTGAAGACGGCGGAGGGCCTCGCGTCTCTTTCAAATCCGGCGCAGGAGGAGAACCTTTTCGGGGGAGTCCTTGCTCCAGGGACCCTCTCCCGCTGGAGCGTCAGCGGTGCCGACGGCGCGGTGACGCACGACGGCAGGGGGATCCTGCTTCAGGTCAAATCCGCCAATTCCTGCATTTTCCGCACGGAGGTCCCGGTTCCGGCGTATCTTGCCGGGAGACCGGTGCGCTTCGAGTTGGCGCTCCGGAGTCTCAATGCTCAGCGCTGGCTCAACCTCAATCGGGTGGTCCAGCTGGACGGCAAGGGCAGCATCCTTCCGGGGAGCGCCGTGGATGTGCGTTCCATCAGCCACCTCCGTCCGACGGGGGAGAACACTCGGTACTGCGTGGAAGGGAGACTGCATCCGCAAACTCGCAGGCTTCGCATGGAACTGGAACTGCGGACCCCCAATGCGAAATTCGACCGCTATGGACTGCCGCTTTCCGATAAGAGCGCGCTCTTCCCGAAACTTCTGGTGACGGAACTGAACCTGCGTCCCGCCGAAACGCTGCCCTTCCCGAAATGGCGGAATGACCTTTTTCCTGCGGGTGTTTCCGGTGATCCGGCGGACCGGGCGCTGGCGCTCGGCAGGGATAATGCTTTCTACTATGTGACGACTCCCCGGGCAACTTGGACAGAAGGGTATCAGATCCGCTCCGGAAAGGATTGCTTCTTCCCGGTGGGCGATGGCACGGCGGAGTGCTTCTTCTTCGCGGAAAACAATGCGGGAAAGGGCATAATCACTCTGTTTCATGCAGGAAATCTGCTCAATGATAACCACGGCAACTATCTGCCGGTGCGCAGGGATCTTTTTTCTCTCGCCTACCGCCCGGAGGAGAAGAAACTTCTCCTCCACCTCAAAGATGGTAATGATCGGATCTTTCAGCGTGAGATCCCGTGGACCATGCCCGAGAGGAAATGGTTCCACTGTGCGGTCCAGTGGAGCGAAGCGGGTGGGGTCCAGCTCTTTCTTGACGGGAAGAAGTGTATGGATGCGCCGGAGTTTTCTTTTGCCCCCATCGATTTCGGGAAGAGCAAGCATCCCAATGCCCTCATTGCGCAGGTGTTCACGGTGGGGGCCACCTCCGGGTATGCCCGAAGGGAACGCTGGGTGAAGCCGCCGCCGGATGCTTCGTTTTTCTCGGGGAGGGCAGATCGGCTCCGGGTCTCCTCCTGCGCCCGTTACAAAGGGGATTTCACGCCGCAGATGCGGATGCTTCCGGATGATCTCACTTGCGCGTTTTTCTCCTTTGACCGGGATTTCGACGGCGTTTCCGGGGGGACGTTTCCCTTTGTTCTCGGAGACGTCACCACCGAAGCGGGGCGCAGAGAGCGGTACCTCGCCATAAACGGGGAACGGGTCTCCTATTACCCCGAAACGCTGATGGCGCAGGCAAATCCCGCCAAGGTACTGAACATGCTGAATTTCCCGGTTCTCCCGGATGCGGCGGAGTTCCGCACCGGATACCGGACCCATACCGTGAAAGTGACCGGGAAACCCGGTGAAACAATCCGGATCGACTGTCTTCGTGCTCCCGTCATGGACTATATCGAGTATGCCAACGATTCTGCGGCGCCGCTCCGCTTCCCACAGCTTGTCAACCGGGGAGAGATCGACGCGCGGAGCTTCGGAGACCTTGCGGATTCTCTGGACCTGAAGAACGCTGACCCGGAGACCCGGTGCCGGAGACTCTTCAACTTTTTTCTCGCCTCCAGCGATTACTTCAACACCTATCAGGTGGATTTCGCCCCGGGGACGGATACTCCCCGGCAGGCGTGTTATCTTGCTCTCCTGATGCTCAACGGATACTGCGGTTTCGAGTGCGGACCGCAGAACACCATGGTGGCTCATTCATTTGCGGAATCTGCGCTCTGTCCCGCCATGGTCACCGACGGCAACGGACACGTTTTCGAGCAGGTCTTTTACCGGGGGAAGAATCGGCTTTACGATCTTGCGACACAGGCATTTTACCCCGGAATGGACAACTCAGAAGTCGCCTCACTGGAAGAGTTGGAGTCCGAACCGGGCGCCTTTACCCGGCTTGACAAGGGCACCAACAGCTTCGTGCGGTTGACCACCCGCACCCTCTCCACGGCACCGCCGGATTTCCCGGAAAAAGTGGGGTTGACGGTTCGCTCCGGGGAACGTTTGCGGATGTACTATGGCAACGACGGTGTTTTCAATGACCTGCACATCAGCCGGGCCTTTCAGAAGAAGATACCGGCCGGTTCCACGGATATGACCGGGGAGATCCACGCCGCCCCCAACGGCTGGAAGTGGCCCATCTGCCGGGTGCCCCGGCCCTTCCCGGAATTCGGCACGGGATACCTCGCCTTCGACGGCATCCCGGCGGAGCATGCAGGGACCTTCTGCCGCGTGAAGCCGGACTCCTTCTGCTATCAGGTGTGCTCCGGGTATCCCATTGTGTGCGGCACCTATTCCGCGCAACTCAAAGACGGGTCTGCGGCGGAGTTGGAACTCTCCACCGACCGGGGCCGCACCTTCCGTCCAGTTCCGGCGGATGGGCGGGGCGTCTGCCGTCTGACCTACCCCGTGAGGGCGCGCCACGAACTCCTGCTCCGGGTGAAGGCACCGTTGCCGGAGGTCCGGCGCTGGCAGGCGAAAACGCAGGTGATGACTAACCCGAGAGTGCTTCCCGGAAAACTTCACAAGGGGCAAAACGAACTTACCCTCAAGGCCGTTTCCGGACTGCGCGCTTCGGTCACGGTCGCCTACCGGGAGCCGGATCGCCCCATGGAAATCGAGGGCGGCGTTCATTGGGGCACCCGTGTAGGATTCGTGCGGCAAATGGTGCTTCTGCGGCCCGGGGAACGGGCGGAACTCGCCGTCCGGGGCGCGGGTCCGGAGACGGTGGTCCGGAGCGGAGACGGCCTCCGGTGCTCTTTCCGGGACGGGAAACTCTCCGTGGAAGCCATGCCCGGAGCAGACCCCCGCTTCGAGGAACTGACGCTGAAGGATCGGGACGTGGTGAAGGAGTTGACCGTGCTGGTCTCCTCCAAGGCACAGTTGCTGACGGCGGCGCAGGCCGTCCCTCTGAAGAACGCGGAAGTCGTCTCTCCGGGGGCGGACCGGGTCCAGCGTTGTCTCCTTTTGAAGGACATGGGGGCTTTGGGGCGGTTCACTGGGGCGATTCCTGCCGGAGAGTACGCGATCTGGAATCTCACCCGCTATCCCTCCCACGTGAAACTGAACCATCTGCACCGGCCTCTGCAGGTGAAATTTCCGGATGGCAGGACGCTTGCGGTCGGTTCCCTGCGGAACTGGGCGGTGGATTTTCTGAAGGCGGAGTTCGGCAAACCAGGAGCACGGAGCCGCTTCAGTTGGGATTTCCCCTACGGGAAAAGCGAATCTTTCAGCTTGGACCGGCGCCCGCAGACGGTGAAGATCTCCGGAACGGACCACCTGGACCTGCTGTTGCGCTCCTCCTCCTGGGATCAGGTGGACGGCGTGGAGGTGGCGGCGCTCCTCCTGATGCCGCCCTGCTCGTGGGAGTTCACCGGTGAGATGATGCGAATGCTCTGCGGACTGAACAGCGTCCCCGGCCGCATCCGGGAGTGTGAACGCCCCTGATACCGGCGTGGACTCTCCGGGAGAGATGTGCCATGCCGGCTTTTCTTTCGCAAAATCGGGCAGGCGGGGCGCGTTCGGTTTGCTTTTCTCGCGTTGTGAAGATATATTATCTTCAGGAGAGCCGTTTTTCGGATGTTTTTTGGTCCCGGGGTGCGGGAGCGAACGGCTCTGCCAGATGACAGGATGGAGACATGAGCAAAAAATTCGATCGTTCCATGCTTTCCGCCAACTTCAAGCGGGATTACGTGGCGGTGACCGCCGTGCTGATCTTTTTTTTCATCATTGCGGCGGAGATCGTGCTGGCGTTCAGCATTCCGCTCTATCTGCAGCGGGAAAACGCCATGGCGCGGCAGATCCAGCGCCAGCGCATGACTCTGGATTTCGACTATACCCGGGCCTTTGCGTCCCGGATCGTCCCGAAGTCCGTGGCCTCAACTCTGGAGATTCGGCTGATCCGCTGGAATATGGACAAACTCGCCTACTATCTGCGGGATCATTCCGCAGAATTGACCTCGGAAGAGATCGCGCACCTCCATAAGTCCATTCAGGTCATGTCCCGCGCTCTGTACCAGCTGGCGAATGGGAAGCCCCATTCCGTGGAAGCAAAATTACAGACTTCAGCGTATTTGGATGCGTTGCTTGAGAAGGAATTGATAAAAAATGGAAAGTGACCTGCAGAATTTGCTGGCCCGCTTCGCCAACCTGCGGGTGGCGGTGGTGGGCGACCTGATGCTGGACGTCTATCTTTGGGGACAGGTCTCCCGGATCTCTCCCGAGGCTCCGGTGCCGGTCGTCAACATGACCAAACGCACCAGTTGCCTCGGCGGTGCCGGAAACGTGATGAGCAACCTCTCCTGCCTCGGCGGCCGGGTGACGGCTTTCGGCGTGGTGGGCAAGGATGCCTGCGGCGAGGAGATCCGGCAACTTCTGGAGAATCAGGGCATTGATGCCTCCGGCATCCTTGTCGATCCGTCGCGCCGTTCCACGGAGAAGCGGCGGGTGGTCGCTGGCGGTCAGCAACTGCTCCGGGAGGATTTCGAGGATCGTTTCCCTCTTTCGGAGTCTCTGCGCCGGCAGATGGTGGACCGCTTGGTCGCATTAGTGAAGGCCGGCAAACTTGACGCCGTGATCTTCGAGGATTACGCAAAAGGCGTGCTGGAACGTTCCATGCTGGAAGACATCATCTCCGCCGCGCGGGAGCGGGGCGTCATCACCGCTTTGGACCCCAAGCCGGGCGGTGTGCCTCCTGCTTCCGGCTTGACGGTGATCAAGCCCAACCGGGGCGAAGCCTTTGCCCTTTCCGAAGTCAAAGACGAATTTCCCGATCAGCCTCCCGAACAGGATCCCTCCCTGACTCTGGCGGCAGAGAAACTTTTCTCTTTGTGGGATTCCGATCAGCTGCTGATTTCTCTCGCGTCTCAGGGCATGGCGCTTTTCCGCAAAGGGGAGGCTGTACCCACGGTGATCCCCACCCGGGCCAGGGAAGTCTTTGACGTTTCCGGTGCCGGAGATACGGTCACCGCGACCTATACCATGGCGCTGGCGGCGGGAGCCGATCCCGGCCGGGCGGCCGAGATCGCCAATCTTGCCGCCGGAGTGGTGGTGGGGAAGATGGGAACCGCCCCGATCCACACCGCAGAACTGAAACAGGCGGTGGAAGAGTTCGATGAGGAGAAACATGAGTAAGTCCGATCTGCGGGCGGCAGTGATCATTCCTGCCCGTTATGCAAGTTCCCGGTTTCCGGGGAAGCCCCTCGCCCTGCTGGCGGGGAAACCCATGATCCAGCACGTCTATGAGAAGGCCGCGGCCAGTTGTGCCGACGCGGTTTTCGTGGCTACGGACGACTCCCGGATCGCAGACGCAGTCACCGCTTTCGGCGGCAAGCCGGTGATGACCCGCGCCGATCACCCCTCCGGCACCGACCGGATCGCAGAAGCCGCCGCCAAGTGCGGCCTCGACGCGGACGTCATCATCAACGTGCAGGGGGACGAGCCTCTGATCCCCACGTCGGTTATCGACGATCTGATCCGGCTGATGCGTTCCGATCCTGCGCTGGAGATGGCGACGGTGGCGGTCCCCGGCGACCGCGCGAAGATGAACGAAAACAACGTGAAGGTGGTGTTCGGGGCCGATCACAACGCCCTCTATTTCAGCCGGGCGGAGATCCCGTTTCTGCGGAAGGGCGGTTCGGAGTGCGGGACTTGGCTCCATTGGGGCATTTACGCTTACCGGAAGTCCACTTTGGACCGTTTCGTCGCCCTGCCTCCCGGGAAACTGGAGAACTGCGAAAAACTGGAACAGCTCCGGGCGCTGGAGAACGGCATCCGGATTTACGTCCTGACCTCTGAACTGGAGAGCGTGGGAGTCGATACCCCTGAAGATCTGGCGGCGGCCGAGTTGAAACTCGCCCGTTCCGCTTCGAATTGACCATAACCTTTTTCTGCAAGGATCATCATCTATGGAAACCGTATCCATCGCGGATCGTTTTATTGTCGGAGGGGACAAACTGACCTTCTTCGGCGGCCCCTGCACCGCAGAGAGTCAGGAACTTTGTCTGGAAGTCGCCTCCTACCTCAAGGAACTTTGCCGGGAGTTGGACGTGCAGTACGTCTTCAAGGCCTCCTTCGACAAGGCCAACCGTTCCAGCGGCGCTTCCCGGCGGGGACCGGGCATGGAGCAGGGGCTGGAGTACTTCCGGCAGGTGAAAAAAGAACTGGACGTCCCGGTGATCACCGACATTCACGAGTGCTGTGAGGCCGAGGCCGTGGCGGGCGTGGTGGACGTCCTTCAGATTCCCGCCTTTCTA
>DCGG01000167.1:16707-32785 GCA_002315455.1 Lentisphaeria bacterium UBA1784 | reverse complement strand
AGGGGCAGTTCATGGCGCCGGAGGATATGAAAGGCGCCTTGGAGAAGGTTCGTTCCACCGGAAACCGCAAAGTGATGCTCACGGAGCGGGGATCCAGTTTCGGATACCACAATCTGGTGGTGGACATGCGCGGACTCGTCACCATGCGTTCCTTTGGCGTGCCGGTGGTCTTCGATGCCACCCATTCGGTGCAGTTGCCGGGGGGGCTCGGCAATGCCTCCGGCGGCAACCGGGAGTTCGTATATCCGCTGGCGAGGGCGGCGGCCGCGATCGGGATCGACGTACTGTTTGCCGAGGTCCATCCCCGGCCGGAACAGGCTTGGTCAGACGGACCCAACTCTTTGGATTTCAACGCGATCCGTACCGTTTTGGGGAAGGTGAGGGAACTTTATGAGATCGGGCGCTGACCTCCGCCGCGTGAAGGTGGTGATCCTGGACATCGACGGCGTCATGACCGACGGCCGCGTGGGCTATGGGGCCGGGGAAGTCATCAAGTTCTTCCACGTCCGGGACTGCCATTGGCTGAAACTTGCCCGCCGGGTCGGAATTAAACTTGCCGTGATCACCGGGCGCAGCGACCGCGCCACCCGGGACCGCATGGCGGACATCGGTTTGGATTTCTTCCGGGAGGGGGTCCACAACAAGCCGGACGAATTTCAGAATCTGCTCGCCGAACTGCAGGTCACTCCCGAGGAGTGCATGTACATCGGCGATGACATCGTGGACCTTCCGGTGATGCGCCGTTGCGGCGTCGGCGTGGTGGTGGGCGACGGCCTCGCTGAATTGGAGGAAGGCGCCCACTTCCGCACCAAGGCACCCGGCGGCAACGGAGCCGTCCGCGAGGCGGTGTGCATGTTGCTGAAAGCACAGGACAAGTTGAACGCGGCTTTGGAGCGTTACTACAAATGAAGCGTTTCGGGACAGGTTTGCTGTTGGCGGTACTGCTGTTCGGTGCCGTATTGCCGGTCCGCGGCGGCGGAGATCTCGACAGTCTGCGCGGACTGAAGATGCGGAACGCCAAGATCCCCATCTACAACGCGCCGGAGCGGGAACGGGACAACCGGATTCTTCAGCTCATGGTGTTTTTCCGCTATGCCGACCGGGTGGAACGGTTGCTCCGGGGAACCAACGTCCTGCTGGATGTGATCCGCCGGAACAGCGATGTTGACGTGATTATGGACAGTTGGTTCGACAAGGTTCCCTATCCCCTGAAGGCCAGGCTGAAGGACGTTTCCGCCTTCTGGACGCCGAGCCGCAATGCGTACAGCGACGGCATCGTCTTTTCGCCCACCTGCGAGATCGACATCGAACAGCGTTGCGCCACCGGGAACAACGATGTTTATTTCCGCTCCCCCCAGCTGGATATCGACGGTCTGGGGTACCGGGTGGACTTTTCCCGCCGGACGCTGGTGGTGAATTCCGATGTGCGCATCGTGGTCCGGGAGGAGGAGAGCGATCCGCGCAAATTCGCCCCCGGGGCGATACTTCCCCTGAAACAGCAGTTCGTGGAGGCATCCGGCGATTCCATGCTCATCGACGTGGACCGTTCCCAGGCCATGCTGATTGGTAACGTGATCCTGCTGGAGGCCCGCGGCAAACTGGAGTGCGACCGGCTGACGATCTTCATCGACCGGAAGGGCGGCGCGGATAAGAAGAACGAAGTCCCGGATGCCAACGTCCTCTCCTCCGGAATCTCCCGCGTCCTCGCCGACGGAAACGTGACGGTTTACGGGGAACGGGTCCCCGGCGAAAAGCCCGCCCGCGCCCACTCCGACCACATGGAGTACGACATGAAGCGGGGAGAACTGCTTCTGACCTGCCAGACCGATCGGCCCCGGGTCATCTCCGCGGATGGCGAGACCGCCGAGGCGGACCGCATCATCATCTCCCGCAACGACCGCAGGGTGCTGGCGCTGGGAAACTGCATCGTCGAATCCAAGGAGGGCGACATCGTGCGCAGGGCGTACTGCGACCGGGGCGTCTTCGACATGAACGCCAACCGCGGCGAGATGCAGGGCAACGTCAGGATCGTCGATCCGCAGATGACGCTGGAGAGCCAAAGTCTGCTGGTCTTTCTCACGCCCAAGGGCGGGAAGAACGGTCTTTCCGCGGCGGTGGGCGGTCTGGAACGCATCGAATCTCCCGGTCCGCTTACCATTTCGACCAAGGAGAAACTGCCGGGCAAGGGCGCCGGGAAACTGACGGCGCAGCAGGGTGAGTTCAACTATGCCTCTGGAGTGGTGACCTTCATAGGGAAGGTCCATGGTTCCGACGACCTCTCCTCGCTGGACTGCGACAAACTGGAACTTTTCCTCGGCGATTCCAAGACCGCAAAGACCACCGGCATCAAGCGGCTGGATTCCTCGCCTTTCTTCGGCGGTCGGGCCGGCGGCTCCAAGCGGCTGGACCACGCGGTGGCCTCCGGCAGCGTGGTGCTGACGGACCCCAGAGCCAAGCTCACCACCGAGAAACTTTCGCTGCTTTTTCAGGAGGTCCGGCCGGGCGAGGTCAAGAAGCCCGGGATGTTCCAGTCAGGTGATTCCCGCCTGATCGCCGTGATCGCGGAGAACGGACTCCACGCGGAGAGCCTTGCCTCCAGCTCCGATGATCTGAAGGAGCCGACGCGTCCGGGCCTGCTGAGCGGCGGTACCGGGACACGCCAGTTGAACTCTCTGAAAGGTTCCATGGACTTGCTGAAGAATACCTCCGAATTCCACGGAAACGTGGTGATCAGCGACGCCGAGAACCGCGTCTCCTGTCAGGATATGTATCTCGCCGCCGTTCCCGCCTCCAAGAACGACCCCGTGAAGGGGAAGCCGGCGGACCCCGACGACGATCCCTTTGCTCTGCCCAATGCGAGCATGGTTCCTTCGCGGCTGCTCTTTGGAGACGGTCTGGAACTCCAGTACGTGATCTGCGAAAAGGAGGTCCAGATGGAGCGTCTGGGTGAGAACGGCGAGGCTCAGCAGGCCGGCGGTGACCGTTGCGTCTACACGGTCGCCGACCAGATGGTCGTCCTCTCCGCACAGCCGCCGGCGCGTCCGTGGCTGCGGGGCAGCGGGATGAAGCAGACCAGCGACAAAATCCTGTTCGACGTCGAGAAGGGGATCTTCACCTCGCAGGGCCGGACGGTGACCACCAGAGAAAATTAGGGATTTCACTCATGCCTTCCGATTTCGTACATCTGCATCTGCACACCCACTACAGCATGCTGGACGGGGCCTGCACCATCTCCGGATTGAAGAAACTGGCCGCCGAGATGAATATGAACGCCATGGCCATTACCGACCACGGATACATGGGCGGCGTGGAGGAGTTCCACCGGGAACTCTCCGCTGCCGGGATCAATCCCATCGTCGGCGTGGAGGCCTACGTTGCGCCCGGGGACCGGCGGGATTTTTCCGCCGCCAAACCCTTCAACAAGGGTGGGTTCCACCTGATTTTGCTCTGCGAGAACGAGCAGGGTTACAAGAGCCTCTGCAAGATGATGTCCGCCGCCAACAAGGACGGCTTTTACTACAAGCCGCGGATCGACAGAGAACTGCTCCGTGCCTACAACGAAGGACTGATCTGCTCCAGCGCCTGCATCGGCGGTGAGATATCCCAGTATTTTCTGCAGGGGGACGAGAAGCGCGCCGAGGCAGCCCTGAAGGAACATCTGGACATCTTCGGACGGGACCGCTACTTCATCGAACTGATGGACCACGGCATGGAGGAGGAACAGCGCTGCAACCGTTTCCTTGTGGAGATGGCGAAAAAGCACGAGTTGAAGCTCATCGCCACCAACGACGTCCACTACATGCGCAAGGAAGATGCCGAGGCCCACGAGATCATGCTCTGCATCCAGACCGGCGCGAAACTTTCGGAGAAGCACTTTCAGTTTTCGGGGCCGGACTATTACTTCAAAAGCGAGGCGGAGATGCGGGAGATCTTCCGGGAACTCCCCGAGGCCATCACCAACACCCGGCTCATTGCGGACCGCTGTTCCATGAAGTTCCACTACGTGCCGGAGGTGAACCACTATCCCAAGTTCTTCATGCCGGACGGACACCTCGCCACCAAGGACGATCTGCGGGAGGTCTGCTTCGACAATATGGAAATGCGCTACGGTTTCGACCCCCGGAAGATCGGAGAGCCGGACGAGAGGCAGAAGAAGATCCTGGAACGCATGGAGTACGAACTGGGCATCATCGAACGCACCGGCTTCATCAGTTACTTCTTCGTGGTTTCGGATTTCATCCGCCACGCCAAGTCGGAGGGCGTCCCTGTGGGACCGGGGCGAGGGTCCGGCGCAGGCTCCCTCGTGGCCTATCTCTCCCGGATCACCGACATTGATCCCCTGCGGTTCAACCTCTTTTTCGAGCGCTTCCTCAACCCGGAACGGGTCAGCCCGCCCGATTTCGACGTGGACTTCTGCGAAAAGCGCAGGGGCGAAGTCATTGACTACGTCCGCGGCCGCTACGGAGCCGACAGCGTCGCGCAGATCTGCACCTACGGGCAGTTGAAGGCCAAGGCCGTGGTCAAGGACGTGGCCCGGGTGCTGGGATACGATTTCGAGTTCGGCAACCGACTCACCAAGATGATTCCGGACGATCCCAAGATGACCCTCGCCAAGGCCAGGGAAGAAAACCCCGAACTTGCGCAGGCGCTGGAGAGCGATCCCGACATTCAGAAGGTCTGGCGCTACGCCACCGTGCTGGAGGGATTGAACCGGCAGACCGGCATCCATGCCGCCGGCGTCATCATCGGCGATCAGCGGCTGGACAATCTGGTGCCGCTTGCCAAGAGTGCTTCCGACAGCATGGTGGTGCCGTTCCCGGCGCACCCCTGCGAGGAGCAGGGCCTGCTGAAGATGGACTTTCTCGGACTCAAGACGCTGACCATCATCCGGGAGGCGCAGGACCTCATCCGGAAATCTCAGGGGATCGATCTCGACATGATGAAGATCCCGCTGGACGACAAAAAGACTTTCGAGATGCTGCAGAAAGGCGATACCATCGCGGTGTTCCAGCTGGAATCCGGCGGCATGCAGAACCTCTGCCGCTCCTTCGGAGTGGAGACTCTCGAGCACATCATCGCGCTTCTGGCCATCTACCGGCCCGGCCCCATGCAGTTCATTCCGGACTTCATCCGCCGCAAGAAGGGGCAGGAGGAGATCATCTACGACCACCCCCTCATGGAGAGCTGCCTGAAGGAGACCTACGGCATCATGCTCTATCAGGAGCAGATCATGCAGGTGGTCCAGGTGCTGGCAGGCTTCACCCTCGGCGGAGCGGACATTCTGCGCCGCGCCATCGGCAAGAAGAAGGTGGACGTGCTGGCCCAGCAGAAGGAGAAATTCTTCAAGGGGTGCAGGGAGACCAACAACATCGACGAGAAACTGGCGGACCAGATCTGGGAGAAGATCAAATTGTTCGCCGGATACGGCTTCAACAAATCTCACTCTGCGGCCTACGGCGTGGTGACCTATCAGACCGCCTACCTCAAGGCGCACTATCCGGTGGAATTCATGGCGGCGGTGATGACCGGTGAAATCGAAAACGCCGAGAAACTGGCGTTCCTCATCAACGCCTGCCGGGAGATGGGGATCCGGATCCTGCCGCCGGACGTGAACTCCAGCGGCATCACCTTCTCGGTTTCGGACGGCTGCATCCGCTTCGGTCTGGGCGCCATCAAGGGTTTCGGGGAAGTGGCGGCCACCAGGATCATCGACAGCCGCGCCGCAGACGGCAAATTCACCGGTTTTCTGGACTTCTGTGAACGCTGCGGCAGCGACGTGAACTCCCGGATGCTGGAGCATCTGACCCGCTCCGGAGCGTTGGACTCCCTCGGGATCCGGCGTTCCCAGATCCTCGCCATCGCGGAGCCGATGATGAACTTCGCCGCCAGCCGGGCCAGAGACAAGGCGGCGGGGCAGGGTTCCCTCTTTGACATGCTGGGCGGAGATGAGGCCGGCGAGGCGGATTCCGTGCCGATCCCGGACATCCCGGAATTCGGCTGGGACGAGATCCTCAAGAGCGAGAAGGAACTGCTTGGCTTTTACGTCTCCGGGCATCCGCTGGATCGGGTCGCGGCTCTGATCCACGCCTACTCCACGCCCCTGCATGCGCTGGACGAGTTCAAGGACGGCAGCCCGGTGCGGCTGGCCGGAATGGTCAGCGCCTACAACGTGAAATTCAGCAAGAACTCCGGCAAGAAGTTCGGCGTCATGACGCTGGAGGATCTGGACGGTTCCTGCGAGTGCATGGTCTATGAGCGCGCATTGAACGCCATTCAGCAGGAGGGGATCGTGCTGGAACAGGGCGCCGAGCTGATTGTGGAAGCCACCGTCAGCAAGCGGGACGAAGGCGACCGTCCCCGGATCGTGGTGGAGAAGGCCTATCCCCTCGCGCAGGCGCCAGAGCGCTACACCATGGAGATCTACTTCCACATTTTCCAGAAGGAGATCCGGACGGATTCGCTGAAGGAACTGTCACAACTGGCCTGCTCCCGTCCCGGGACGGCCAAACTCATGCTCTGCGTCGTGGATGAATCCGGCGCCGTGAACTTCATCGAGACCGGCAAGGAGATCACTCCCACCATAGAACTGCTGGAGGCTTCCGACCGTCTGCTGGGGAAGGGGCGCTATCGGATCAAATCCACGCCCTGCGTTTCCTCCCGGAAGGTCTGGAACCGCCCGCCCGCAGAGAAGAAAGCGCAGGCGTAAAGCGGGCTTTTCTGCACTTCCCGGAGGGAACGCACGGGTGGAAAACGCTCCTGTGCGGCGGAAATCCGAAAATTTTTGAAAAAAAGTTCTTTTTCCGCTTGAATGTGGAAAAGTCAGTGGTATAATATGAGTGTGGGATGCCCGGATCCCCCGATGAACTCCCCGGGAAAGGATTGCTGGATCGTGAACGAACTGGAAAAAAACGAAATGCTCGTCGAGGCTCACGGCCTCGTGAAAACATATCATAACCGCAACGTGGTCAATGACGTCTCGCTGAACGTCCGGGCCGGCGAGGTCGTGGGCCTGCTCGGCCCGAACGGTGCCGGCAAAACCACCAGTTTCTACATGGTCATGGGCTTGATCCGTCCGGATGCGGGCGAGATATCCTTCCGCGGGGTGGACATCACCCACATGCCCATGTTCCGGCGCGCCCGCATGGGCATGGGATATCTGGCGCAGGAACCCTCCATCTTCCGCAAGTTGACGGTGGAGGAGAATATCATGGCCATCCTCGAGACGCTGGCCATCAACCGCGCCGAACGGAAACGCCGTCTGGACGCCCTTCTGGATGAACTTCAGCTCACCCGGCTCCGCAAGCAGAAGGCCATGACCCTCTCCGGCGGAGAGCGCCGCCGGCTGGAGATCACCCGGGCGTTGGTCACCAATCCCTCCTTCATCATGCTGGACGAGCCCTTCAGCGGAGTGGACCCCATCGCCGTCAACGACGTGCAGAAGATCATCCTTCAGTTGCGGGACCGGAACCTCGGCATCCTGATCACCGACCACAACGTTCGCGAGACCCTCTCCGTGGTGGACCGGGCCTATCTCATGTGTCAGGGCAAGATCCTCGTGGAAGGTCCCAGCGAATTTCTGGTGAACGACAAGCAGGCGCAGGAAGTCTATCTGGGACCCCAGTTCTCCATGTGATGCCGGATGCCCGGCGAACAGAGGACAGAGAGGCAGGGCGCGGAGAGCAAGGGGCGGAGCGCAGAGGACAGAGAGCCATCAGTGGGCCGCGAGCAGAGCCGTTGGGAGTTCTTGGGGAATATCCGCAGAAGACGGCAGCCCGGTTTCGGGGCGGAACGGCAGGCGCGGCGGCAAGAAGATGAGCATCCGGTTTCGGGAATTCCCCCGGGACCTTTACCGAAGGAGGCGTGTATGAACGTTATTGTAACCGGCAGGCAGTTTGACATCACCCCTGCGATCCGCGAAAAGGCCGAAGGAAGGATCCAGCCCATGGTCGATGACGCCTCTCTGAAGCCTACTTCCGCCAAGTTTGTTCTGGAGCGGGTCAAGAACAGTTTCAAGGCGAACTTCGTTTTCAGTTGCAAATACCACGTCTATACCGCTTCTGTTGAGGATTTCGATCTGTACCGTGCCATTGACGCCGCCGCCGACAAGGTGGAGGGACAGTTGCACTCTCTGAAGGAGAAGATCCGCGACCATCAGGCAGTCCCGCTCTGCGACTCCGAGCTGAAAAAGGCGCAGGAGGCCATGGCGGAAATGTGACCCCGCGTCCCCGCTGAAACGGGGACGGGTGGGACGCCTGGGACGCCTGGGACGCCTGTTTCAAACTTTTTATAACATATACACGAATATACACATGTATCATGATGGGAACATGGTCCCCGTGTATTACAATAAGTTGAAAAATGCCGTCCCAGACGTCCCGGAAGAGACTCGTTCCGGTGCGGGAGGCGTTCGTTTGAGCGCTTCCCATCCGGAGTGATGGGTATTTTATCAGGAAAGATCATGATCATTGCCGTAACCACCAGCACCGGACCCGAATTTGACCGCATCCTCTGTTTCAAAATCGAGGGCAGCCGGATCCGGGAGCGTGAGGAAGTGCGGTGTTTCGCCGGAGCAGGGCGGTTCGCCGCCCAGTTGACCGGTCTGGAGGTGGACCTGCTTCTGGCGGGGCGGGTCCACCGGGAGTTGGAATCGGAACTGGAACAGGCCGGAGTCCCCCTGATCCGGGACTTGGACGGGCCGCCCGATGCGCTTGTCGCCGCCTATTTGAACGGAACATTACCTTTTTAACGACCGAGGGAACAGATATGGGAAGCGTCAGACTGCCGAATCGAATCTACGGACACTGGATCTGGAAAAAGTCTCTTTCCGGACGACCGGACAGCGTACTCCTCATGCGAAAGACGTTTCCCTGTTCCTGTGCGGGGCTGGATGCCACCCTCTGGATCTGCGCCAACAGCAGCTATCAACTCTTCATCAACGGCCGCTTCATCGGTTTCGGTCCCCGGGCCCACCAGAGCGAAGGCGTGAGTTACATTGATCAGTACGACGTCAGTTACTATCTCGAATCCGGGATCAACGTGATCGCCGTGCTTGCCACTTACAGCGTGGATGCGGGGGACGTTTCCCCCGGATTCTGGTGCCAGATGGAGTGCGGCAGCCGGGACCTCGTCGCCAGCGACGGCACCTGGTCGGTGCTGGAGGGGAATTGCTTTTCCGCGTTTCGCCCAAGGCTTTCTCCCGGGCAGGGATTGTCCCAGTACTTCGATGCAGAACTCTGTCCCACCGCGTGGCTTATGCCCGGATTCCAGCCGGATGCCCAGTGGAGCAGTCCGGACGTGGTGACTTCGGTGGAGCGCTTTCGTTCCCAGTTGGAACTCCATCCGCTGCCGCCTCCCTCCGTCAATGCCGAACGCATCCCGCTCAATCCCGTGGAGCGGGGGAAGATCGAGGATCTGCCCAAGTGGAGTTCGGTGTGCTTCCGGGAGGTGCCGCCCCGCAACCGCAACTGCTATGCCGCCGCCGGATATCTTTTCAGCGAAAAGGATGCCGAACTTCGCGTGCGGGTGTTTTCCGACGATCCCTTCAAATTCTACTGCGACCACAGGCCGGTGGCATCCGGAGATTCCTGCGCCGGAGAGGAGGTCAAGGTCCTGCGGCTTCACGCCGGGTGGAACCGCCTTCTGCTGATCCAGCGTCCGGGGTACCGGACGCTCGGCTTCACCATCATTGTCGAGAAGGAGCAGGCGCCTGAAACTCCGGAACTTGCGATCTTCTCCGAGGCGGTGGAGACGGCTCCTGCCGGCTGGGGCGTGGTGGGACCTCTGCGGCTGACCCTCCGGGAAGCCACAAGTTCGCTTCGATTCGAACGTTTCCGGGTGACGGACTACAACTGTGATCCCGAGAAGGAGTGCGACGTCTGCGCCATCCTGCGGAACAGCCGCTTCACCGCGGCTCCCGACGCGGACCTTGCCCGGCCGCTTCAGGCGGGTGATTATCAGGTGTTCCGGCTGGACTGTCTGCGCTACGGATTCCTATGGCTGGAGGTGGAGGCCTCCGCCGGCGACGTGGTGGACGTCTCCGTGGGACTCTCCCGGGAACCAAATGGCTTCCCGAGACAGGCGGACAACGCCCGGGGATCCGCGACTCTCCGGTGCCGGAAGGGCATCAGCGTCTGCCTCGCGCAGGTCCCCTGTGACTGCCTCTACGTGATGGTATCGATCCGCAAGTCCGCTTCCGGCGTGCGGATCACCGCACTGGACTTCTGCGAACTGCTGCGGCAGGAGCACCATGAGACCACCTTCCGTTCCTCCGATCCCCTGCTGAATCAGTTGTGGGAGACCGGACGGCAGACCCTGCGCCGGAGCGCCGCCTACGTCTCGCCCGCAGATGCCCGGCCGGACAGTGATTGCTATCTGCTGGACGCCTACATTGATGCGATGAACATGGCCTGCGTGTTCGGGGATAACCAGTACATCACGGCGCGGCTCCGGCAGTTTCTCTCCTCGCAACTGGAGAATGGTGACATCCCCGCGCTGGCCAACGGCGTCCGGCGGGAATCCCAGATCCACCATCTTTTTTTCCTGCCGCTCTGGATGTACTACAACTACCGCTTCTCGGCGGATCTCGTGGAACTGACCCAGGGACTGCCCGCGCTGGATCTCGTGCGGAGTTTCTTTGAGGCGATGATCGACGAGGATACCGGTCTGCTCCGGGATGTGGAAAAGAAGTTTCGCCTGCACAGCCGCATCAGCGCCGGGGACTTCCCCGAAGACGAACTGCCCACCTACCTGAACAGCCTTTTCTGCCGCTTTCTGCTCTCCTCTGCGGAGATTTACCGGTTGACGAATCAGAAGGGGGCTGCGGCGCAGTCGATCCGGCTGGCGCAGAAGGTCTCGGATTCCCTTTGGGAGCAGTGCTTCGATGAGAAGAATCAGCTTTTCGCCCGCTGGCGGGTCAAGGCGCAGACCAAGCCGGACTGCAACCTTTTCGCCAATTTCTGCTCGCTTTTCAGCGGCGTACTGGAGCCGGAAAAGTACTTTGAGCACTTCTTCTTTTCCTTCTTCAACTACGATCCGCCCTACGACCGGAGCGAGGAGTCCCGTTCTCCGTACTTCCACTTCCTCTTCATGGAGATGATGTTCGCCTTCAGTCAGCGGGATTGGGCCTACCGCTACTTCCTGGACTACTGGAAGAAGCGCCTCTGCGAGGATGCCGGCGCGTGGCGGAGCAAGGCGGATGATTCCGCGCCTGCGCCTACCCGGTTCTCCGATGGCAGCTGCGTATCTCCCAACGTGTTTCTGATCCGGGAGTTCCTCGGGATCCGCATCGCGGAGGCGGGGCATTCGGTGATCTACTTCAATCCGGCACACCAACTGCTGGATTGGGCGGAGGGGTCGGTAATCATGGCACGGGGACGGCTCCGGGTCAAGTGGGCCAACCAGCCGGATGGATCGCTCTCCGTGGAACTGGATTCCAACATCCCCGTGAAGATCATGCCGGAGATGACCCATGCGCAGTTGAGCAACACCTCCTTCATGCTCAGCGACAACATCACGCTGCTCGACCCGCCGGAGGACGAAGAAGCATAAATCTTTTCTCGTCCGCCATTGAAAATCCGCTTTTCCCGTTTACATTGAAGACTGGACGAATGGAAAGGAGGCTGGAGTATGTTGCGGTCGTGCCGGATCTTGTTGTACGGAGTGTGTTTCCTTCTTGCCGGATGCCGGTCCGGCGTTTCCACGCTGGATATCCCGGTGGTGGAGCCTTTCGATCTCTCCCGCTATCTCGGCGTCTGGTACGAAGCCGCCCGCCTGCCCCAATGGTTCGAGCGGGGGCTGGAGTCCGTGACGGCGGAGTACTACCGTGCGCCGGATGGTTCCATCCGGGTCAGGAATACCGGTTACCGGGCTGGCGCGAAGACGGTCGCCAACGGATACGTCCGGCAGGTGCGCCCCGGCGCGGGTGCGCTGGAGGTCAGTTTCTTCCGGCCCTTCTACGGGGCCTACCGGATCATTGCCCTGACTCCGGACTATTCGGCGGCGCTGGTGACGTCTTCCACCAGGGATTCCGCCTGGGTCCTCGTGCGGGATCCTGACCGCGCGATCAAAGTCCTGCCAAAGTACGTCGCAATGCTGAAACTCTGGGGCTACGATTGTTCCAGACTGGAGTATCCCGTTATGGCCGTCAAAACTCCGGCTTCAGCGGCTCCCCGTTGACGGAGATGCCTCCCGGGGGCACGGCGATCGTGACGTCGCCCGCCTTGATGACCGGACCCTCAACCTTGACCGGGACCGCTGCCGCCCCGTGTTTGACCGGGATCAGCACGGTGAACAACGTCAGTTCCTGCACGTCGTTCTGCGGCGTGGCGGTGAGTTCGATGGCGGTCCCGGCGGGGACCGCCGGCGCCTTCACGCCGAGGTCCCGGTGAGGTCCGTGCATGTATCCGGGGGCGGTGGCGAAGGTGAGCGGAACGCTTCCTGCGATCAGGACCTTCAGGTCCGCAAGGGGGCGGGAAAGGAGGAACTCTCCGGTGCCGACCTGTTTGAGAGCGGCTTTCCCGTCCCGGTTGTTGAAGTGGAGCCGTGCATCGTAGCGGTGCGCTCCCGCCTTCGCCTCGTAACGGTCGATCACCACGAAGGCGTCAAGTTCCTTGAGCAGGATCACCGCCCGGAGCGCCTTCTGCATGGGAGTGGCGTACCGCAGGGAGGAATCCTGCACGGCGGCCGCCCACTTCGGGGTGTCCTTGAGAAGCAGAAGCCGTGCGTCTCCCGGTGCGTTGCGGAGCAGCTGGTCCTTGCCGTCCACCATGATGGCGTTGGCGCTCCGGGTGGAGCAGTCGTACTCCCGGTGGACTTTACTCCGGTAGTTGGCGCTGGAGCAGAGCACCACGAAATATTCCCCGTAGGCCGCCATGGCGATGGAGTTGCTCTCCGGCCGGGAGTGGGATTCTCCGGTGCGGACCCGGCGCTTCCGCATGATGGAGAGGGCAGGGGTATCCGATTCGTTGTTCTTCCGCAGAAAGGTCTCGCCGCTGTTGAAACTGACGGCGCAGGGCAGTTTCGGGAGAGTGGTGGTATAGTCGGAGGGCTGCCAATTCAGGATGGTCCCGCGGAGGAGATCGTCCCAGTTATTGCGGTCCCAGCCGCGTCCCCGGAAGCGGAACTGCAGATTTGCCAGCGTGTCGTCGCGGTAGTATGCCGCCGCCAACTGCGCAAGCGACGTGGGCGGTATGCCGAGATAACCGTTGTCCCCGTAGGCGAAGCGGCCCCGGTCCTCGGGTGCCGGACGCTCCGGGAAAAAGTATCCGGCGGTGATCCAAAGGGCGGATCGGCGGAGAGGGGAGACCCCGAAGAGTTCCTGTTTCTCCGCGTCAGTCAGGATCGGCAGCGCCTTCAGGACCGTTTCAATGGGGTAGCCGAAATAGGAGTATCCTTCGCCGTAACTTCCGTCCGTCTCGATGGAGTCTTCGAGATAGCGTTTCAACGTTTTCAGCGCGATCTTTCTGCGGGCTTCATCATGGAAATAGTCCGCGGCGAAGAGACCGCCGGTGGCGATGACCGCCGCCCAGTTGTTGATGGTTTTCCCCGCCGGGGTCCGCTTGGAGAGCCAGTTGAAGACCACCCGGAACCCCTTTTGGCGCAGGGCGTTGTCGATCTTCCGCTTCTCCTCCGGCGTGAAAAGTTCCTTGCCCGCCGCGCTCATCAGCGTGGAGAACGAGCGCGTCAGTGCGGCGGTCTCCAGCCCGCCCACGGGGAACTTGGGATCGCACCCCCGGAGCCGGGCGAAGCACCAGAAATCCAGCGGCAGTTCCGCCGCCTGCAGGGCATGGGCCTTGATGAGGCGCCCCAGTTCCGGATTCCCGGTGAGCAGATAAACGGGGAGCAGCCGGTCGATAAGCTGACAAACGCCGCTGTGGTACTGGAACTTCCTCGGGTCCGGATCCCGGGGAACGTCCCAGAGATTCACCTGCCGGACCGCTTTGTCCACCATGCTCTGCCAGACGAGCCTGCCTTCCGGCGTGTTCTGCAGGACCTTCATCAGCCGGATCAAGGCTCCCCGCGGAGCCATCAGGGAGCCTTTGTCCAGGCGTTTCACCCGGGCCGGATCAATGGAGAAGTCCGCCTCGGAAACGGTCCTGACGTCTGCCGGTTTTGCGAGTTTCTGGCCGTTGTAGACCGGAAAACCGCTGCGCTCCCGCGCCTTCGCCCCGAGGAGGACGAAGGACGAGAGGATCAGCGCAAAGGTGCAGAGGTTCACAACGTGACGGCGCGTGTGCATGGCGGACTCCTCCGTATTGCGGATCAGGATTCGCTCATGACCCGGGCGCGCTCCACGGTCAGCGCGGAATCGGGGATCTTGCCCTGTGCCAGAAGTTCGATGTCGGCGGCGAGACACTGCCAGCGCTCCTCGAACTCCAGAGAGTTGTTGGCGCGGTGGGGCGTGAGGACCGCATTGTCCAGTTTCCGCAGAGGGGAATCATCGGGGAGCGGTTCGGTCTCGAAGACGTCCAGAGCCAGCTGAATGCGTCCGTCTTTGGCCGCCTCGGCCATGGCTTTCTCGTCCACCATGGCGCCCCGGGCGATGTTGACGAAAAGGGAGCCATCCCGCATCAGGGAGAACTCTCTGGCGCCGACCAGGTGCCGGGTCTCCTGCGTGTTGCCGCCCGCGAGGATGATGATGTCGCTCTTGGCAAAGGCCTCCTCCTTGGAGACGATGGCGACACCGTCCTTCGCCGCCGCCTCGGGCGTCAGGTGTTTGGAGACCGCCGCGATCTGATCGGTGAACGCGCTGAACAGTTTTGCAATGGCGCGCCCGATCCTGCCGTATCCCACGATGGCGACGCTCCGTCCGGAGAGAATGCGGGTCCGGGGATATTTGAAGCGGGGCCACGGTTCGGAACCGCGCATGTCATGGTTGTAACTTGCGATCTTCAGCAGACTGGAGAGCACCAGTCCGAGGGTGTACTCCGCCATGGGCCGTTCCCGGGAGGCGCCGGTGTGGATGACGGTGATGCCCTTCCCGATGGCATAGACGTCGGCAATGTTCTGCCGGGTGCCGCCATAAGTGGAGGCGATCAGTTCCAGTTTGGAGGCGGCATCCACCACCCGTTCGGAGACCAGTATCTGGGAAGTGAAGGGGACCATGAGGGCTTCATAGCCGGGGATCAGCGTGAGGAGTTCCGGTTCGGTGACGCCTTCGCGTTCCTCCAGTTCGTAACAGCGGGCGATCCGGGCGCGGGCATCCGGGTCGGCGATCTTGCAGAGAGCGAGCATTTTTTTCATGAGAGTATCCTTTCTTTTGCTGGATCAGACAAGGGGGTTGCCGGCGGAAACGCCCAGCAGTTCCTCCATGGAGGGGAAGTCGCCGCGCTTCTGCAGTTGGGCTGCCTGACTCAAGGCGAGCATCACCGTGCCGAAGGCGTGTTCGTCGTCCATGGCATGGGGGAGCGCCTGATATTCAGCGGCGGACCCGGTCTCGCCGGGAGCGAGGGCACCCGTGCAGGTGTTGAAGACGGATCCCCGGAAGGAGACGTACCGGAGCATTCCTTTCATGCCCCGTTCCAGCGGTTCCCGGAAGCGCTCCACGTCGATGGACTTCTGCTTGATGCCCCGGCCCATGGCGTAGCAGATGAGGGCGGTGCCGCTGGTTTCGGGGTAGGTGCTGAAGTCCTCCATGGCCTGATGCCACATACCCTCGGAGTCCTGCATGACAAGGCACCCGTCAAGAACCTGCCGCCATGCGGCGAGGATGCGGGGATATCCGGGATGATCCTTGGGAACATCGAAAACCATTTCTGCGAGGGCGTGCACCCCCCAGCCCACGCCGCGGCTCCAGAAGGCGGCGGAGAGTTTCCCATCGCCGTGCTTGTTGAAAGCCTGATGATAGAGTCCCGTTTTCGGGTCGACGAGAAGGTCGTGATGGCGAAGCATCTGATTGACGCTCTCGTCGATGAAGTCCTGCCGGTTCAGGGCCTTGCCGGTCCAGAGCAGGAAGGTGCAGATGCCGCTGACGGTGTCGATCCAGACGAAGTTCCGTCCGGGCATGGAGAACATCCCATCCATTCGGGGGAAGTTTTTGCAGAGGTCATCGGCGGCGGCCTCCAGCACGGGCGCGTACTCC
>DCGG01000167.1:4966-16665 GCA_002315455.1 Lentisphaeria bacterium UBA1784 | reverse complement strand
ACCGCCGTACTTGTAGACGACTTTGCCGTAGGCACCGTAGGTTTCCTGCCCGCCGTTGAGGAAGGGCTCCAGCCGGGCGCGGACGCTTTCGAAAAATTCTTCGTCCTGGATGACCTTGGCGGAGCGGGCCGCCGCGAACATGGCGAGGATGGAGGCGTAGTGCCGGAAGTCAGAGACCTGCTGGTACCGCTCCCAGAGGCGCCGGGCCAGTCTGCCGTAAGAACAATCGATCATGGGAAATTCTCCTTTCAGAACTCGTTGCGTTTCAGAAATAACCGCCTTCAGCGACCACTTCAGAGGGGGATTTTCCGGCGTCGATGTTTTTGCGGATGGCCTCCTCCCGCTTCAGGACCGCTTCTGCCTTCAGCAGGACCTCATAGGCGAGAGCCTCCGGGATGCAGATCACGCCGTCGATGTCGCCGTAGATCCAGTCTCCGGGATGGACCTCCACCTCACCGATGCGGACCGGTTTCTGGTAGTAGTACATCCGGAATCTGCCCAGCATCCCCACGTTGGTCCGGTACTTGTGAAAGACCGGGAATCCCGAAGCGAGGATCGCATCCGTGTCCCGGATGCCGTTGACCAGCGCTCCCCGGCATCCGGCGTTGGCGGAAGCCTTGGTCATCATCTCGCCCCATTGGGCGGTGACGGTGTCGCCGGTGCAGTCCCAGATCACCACGCTGTCGGCCGGGATGTCTTCCAGCATCCGGGTGCGCATCTCCAGTTCGCCGTCGATGGTGATGTCGGGGGCGCCCTTCACGGTGAAGGCCTGCCCGCAGAGTTTCATGTTTTCCCGCAGCGGAGCGTAGTCCGACGGAAGCGCCACGTGGAGTTTGTAGTCGAAGCGCAGTACGTCGTTGACCGCGGCGGAATAGAGTTTCATGTACCGCTGACGCATCTCTTCGATCGGAATCGGATAGTCCATATTGTTCCTCCTGTTTGTGGAACCGTTGAACGGATGCGCTTACCGGCCCAGCCAGCCGCCGTCCACGGGATAGATCGCCCCGTTGACGTAGTCCGATGCCGCGGAGGCGAGAAAGACCGCGATGCCCTTGAAGTCCTCCGGGGTGCCCCAGCGTCCGGCGGGGATGCGGTCGAGGATCGCCTTGAAGCGATCGGCATCCGCCCGGAGCGCGGCGGTGTTGTCGGTGGCGATGTATCCGGGGGCGATGCCGTTGACGTTGACGCCGGACTTCGCCCATTCGTTGGAGAAGGCCATGACCAGCTGACCCACGCCGCCCTTGCTGGCGGCATAGCCGGGAACGTTGATGCCCCCTTGAAAGGTCAGGAGCGAGCAGGTGAAAACGATCTTGCCACGGCCCCGGGCCACCATGTCCCGGCCGAACTCCCGGGTCAGGATGAACTGGGAGTCCAGATTGATGGCCATGATGGTATCCCAGTATTCGTCAGGATGTTCTGCCGCGGGCTTCCGCAGAATGTGTCCGGCGTTGTTGAAGAGGATCTCCGGGGCAGGTGCCTCCGCCTTGGCTTTGGCGATGAAGTCATAGAGCGCCTTGCGGTCGGAGAAGTCGCAGGAGTAACCGTAGAATTTCCGGCCCAGCGCCCGGATCTGTTTCCCGATCTCGCAGTCGGCCTCCAGATGGGCGCTGACGCCGATGACGTCGGCTCCGGCTTCGGCGAGACCGAGGGCGATCCCGGCGCCGATGCCGCGGCGGCATCCGGTGACGAGGGCGGTTTTCCCGGTGAGATCAAATGCATCAAGGATCATGACGTAACCTCCATATGTATGCGTGTTTTTGCGGATAAGATCACTTTTCTTCGCCGCTGATGCGGATCAGCACCTTCATGGCATCCCCGGAGCCGGAGGCCAGAAACGAGAAGGCCTCCTGCGCCTGTTCCAGCGGGAATACCTTGGTGATGATTTTATCCAGCGGCAGTTTTCCGGAGGCGGCCAGCGCGATGGCACGGTCAAAATCCTCCGCCTCATAGACCCGGGCTCCGAAGACGTTGAGTTCCTTCCAGAAATATTTGTGCAGATCCACCGGGACCGGTTCGGGGAAGATCGCAACCACCACGATGGTCCCCCTGGGCCGGGTGAGGGCGGTCATGGCCAGCGCGCCGGGTTTGGATCCGGAGACCTCGAAAAAGACGTCCGCGGGAGCCACGGCGGAGGTATCCCGGGCATCCACCGCCTGAAATCCCAGTTTCCGGGCGAATTCGAGACGGCTGGGATTGACCTCCAGCAAGGTGACGTTGCCGCCGGCCATCTTTGCGACCATGGCGATGAGCATCCCGATGGGACCGCCGCCGCTGACGATCACGTGGTCACCTGGTTTCACACCGCCCCTGCGCACGTCGTGGCAGGCCACAGCGAGAGGTTCGATCAGCGCCGCCGTCTCCAGCGTGAGGTTGTCGGGGATGCGGTGGAGCAACCGGGCGGGGACGGTCCAGTATTCGGCGAAGGCTCCGGGGGTGTCGATCCCGAGGAACTTCAACTTCTCGCAGATCCAGGTGAAGCCCCGCTTGCAGGTGGGACACTCTCCGCAGTTGTCCAGCGGGCGGACGGTGACCCGGTCTCCCGGCTTCCAGCCCGTGACTCCGGGACCGACCTCCGCGATGACTCCGCTCATCTCGTGGCCGATGGACTGGGGGATGGAGACCCGTTTATCCATGTGTCCGAGGAAGATGTGCAGATCGGTGCCGCAGATGCCGCAGCTCCCCACGCGGATCCTGACTTCATTTTCGCCGGGATGGGATCCCGGGACTTCGGAACAGACCATGGTGCCTGCTCCCTGATAAAGCGCTGCTTTCATGTTTCTTGCCTCCATGTTATGTTAACAAATAATATAGCATGCTTTTCCCGGATGTCAAGTTCGCGGAAAATTAATTTGTTAACATATCGAGTTTCCCCGGTTTCCCGAACTGTTTTCCGGCCTTGAAAAGGGGAGAAACTGCAACTATATTATGGCGGATTGTCATACTGAAACAAAAGGGCACCTCATGAAATTCTCTCTCCCGCTTCTTTTTTTCGCGCTGATGCCGGATTTCCTCCACGCCGGAACGGAGCACTTTGATCCGGAAGCGATCTTCAGGGCGATCCGCGCCACTGATTGCCGCTCCGGATCCCGGGAACGGCTGGCGGTCATGGCCCGGCTGACGCAGGAGGCGGACGCCGTCACTCCCGAAGCATATCAGACCTTCCGCCGCATGGACGTCGGTACGCCCTCCGCGCAGTTGAAGGAGGTTTATGCGGCGCATCCTCTCTTTGCGTTCTATGACTGCGCCTTTCAGCGGGTCCTGGAGGAGGTCCGAGACGAGCAGGTCCCGCCGGGGGAGGTGGTCCTCTGGCACGTCTACAACATGGGCTACGTGGTCAAGACCTCCCGGCACTGCTTCGGCATCGACGTCTGTCACCGGCGGGGCGAGGAACTGGTGCCTTATCTGGAGTTTCTGTTAATCACCCACAACCACAGCGACCACTACACCCGGCGCCTCGCCTGCGCCATGGACAAGGCGAAAAAAACGGTGTACAGCAACTTCTTCCCCAACTATGGCGGTTACAGCAAGGAACCCTTCCGGGAGATCCGGTACGGCGAACTGACGCTCCGCACTTTCGAGAGCGATCACAACAAATTTCTGCCGAAGTTCGTGATGCCCTTCGAGATCGTGTGCGGTCCCGATGCGGACGACTGCGTGATCTTCTCTGGTGGCGACACCTGCGATGCCCGGCAGCTTCATCCGGTTTCGGCGCGGGTGGACTTCTTTCTCGTGCATCCTCGGGTGGGATTGAAGGTGGAGGAGGCGCTTCAGACTGTCCGGCCGCAGGTGACGCTGATCAGCCACCTGCTGGAGTTGAGTCATCCCAGGGACCGCTGGCGCTGGACTCCCGCCGACGGAATCGAGGAGGCGGAAAAGGTCCGCCGCGCCGGCGGCACCGCCTGGATCCCCTTGTGGGGAGAACGGATCCGCTGGCGGAAAAAATGACGGAGCAGATCGTGGCCGCTTTCTGTTTCCCGTAAAAAAAAACAGGAGAGATTTGCAAACATTCTCCCTGTGTGCTATAGTAGGAATCTGCATGTCCGGCCGCCGGACAGTTTCCCGTTTTTTTGAATCCGGGAGAGGGGCGCCCACTTTGATTTTGAACGAAAAGTTTTCTCAAGATACCAAAAAAAGAAAGGAATCCTGACTCCATGAAAAAGATTATCATCGCACTGCTTGTTCTGGCCGCCATCGGGCTGGGATACTACGCCGTCTCCTCGTGGATCGCCAACCGGCTCTACCGCAATCCCGCGCTCGCCGGCGGCAACGGCCGGATCGAGGCCACCGAGATCAACATCGCCGCCCGCCTCGCCGGAAAGGTGGAACGGATCCGGGTGCTGGAGGGCGATAAGGTGAATGCCGGTCAGGTGCTGGTTGTGATGCAGACCAACGTTCTGGTCGCCGACCTCGCGCAGGCTGAAGCCAAACGGGAACAGGCCAAGGCTGAAGAGGCCAGCGCCTTCGCCAAAATCGCTTCCCGGAAAGCCAGTCTGGACGGGATGAAGGCCGAACTGGAGCGCACCAAGGTGGTCATGAACAACGCCGAAGTCCGCTACAACCGCTACAAGAACCTGCTGACCAAGGAAGCCACTTCGCAACAGCACTTCGAGACCTCCGAGACCGAATGGCTGGCGGAGAAGGCCAAGTACGCGACCGCCGTGGCCGCCATCAAGGAAGAGGAGGCCAACCTCAAGATCGCGGAGGCCGAGGCCCTCGGCGCCAAGGCCAACATCCTCGCTGCGGAGGCGGAGATCTCCCGCATCAAGGCTGATATCGACGACAGCATCCTGAAGGCTCCTCTCGCCGGACGGATCCAGTACCGCGTTGCGGAGCCCGGAGAGGTCCTCTCCGCCGGCGGCCGTGCCCTCAATATGGTGGATCTCACCGACGTTTACATGACTTTCTTCCTGCCGGAGCAGGCCGCCGGCAAGGTCCGGATCGGTTCCGACGTCCGGATCGTTTTGGATGCCGCTCCCCTCTATCCTCTCCCCGCCAAGGTCACCTACGTGGCCGCCGTAGCCCAGTTCACTCCCAAGACCGTGGAAACGCAGGTCGAGCGTCAGAAACTGATGTTCCGCATCAAGGCCCACATTGACCGCACGCTTCTTGAGCGTTACATCGACATCATCAAGACCGGATTGCCCGGCATGGCGTGGGTCAAGATCGATCCTGCCGCTCCCTGGCCCGAGGAACTGGAAGTCTCCCCCGAAGTTCTCGCCCGTGCGGAAAAGGTCCGCAAGGAACTGATCGAGGGCGGATATCTCTCCCCCAGCGAAGTGGTCCAGTCCGAGACCGCGAAGCAGGCCGGAAGCCGCTTTAAGAATGAGGCGAAACTCCTTAAGCAGATCGAAGGCGCCAACAAGGAAACTTTGATCGATGCCGAAGTCAAGGCCGCCCAGCAGTTGAGCAAGACGAAAAAGGCGTCCGAAGATGCCTCCACGAAGGCCGCCGAGTTGAATGCAAAGAGTAGGCAGGCCGAAGTCGATAAGATCGTCGCCGAGCAGAAGAAGGCCGATGAGGCTGCCCTGAAGGCTCCTGCCGACGGAGTTGCAAAATGACGGAATCCCCGCAAAAGAACGGAACTCCCGTTGTCTCTTTGCGCGATGTTTCCCTCCGATACGGAAAGGTCCAGGCGCTGGACCGCATCTCTCTGGAGGTGCGTCCCGGCCTTCTCCTTGGGCTGATCGGACCGGACGGCGTGGGGAAGTCCTCCCTGCTCTCTCTGGTGACCGGGGCCCACGCTTTGCAGCAGGGAGAGATCCAGGTGCTGGGCGGCGACATGCGCAGTCAGGCACACCGTACCGCCGTATGTCCCCGGATCGCCTATATGCCGCAGGGATTGGGCAAGAACCTCTACTTCACCCTCACCGTGGAGGAGAATCTGCAGTTCTTCGCCCGGCTCTTCGGGCATGATGCCGCCGAGCGCCGCCGCCGCATTGATAAACTGACGAAATGCACCGGTCTCTTCCCCTTTCTGAACCGTCCCGCCGGGAAACTTTCCGGCGGAATGAAGCAGAAACTGGGGTTGTGCTGTTCTCTGATCCACGATCCCGATCTGCTGGTTCTCGACGAACCCACGACCGGTGTGGACCCTCTGGCCCGCCGCCAGTTCTGGGATCTGATCGACAACATTCGGGAGGAACAGCCCAATATGACCGTCCTCGCCGCCACTGCCTACATGGACGAGGCACAGCGCTTCGACTGGCTCGTTGCAATGGATGGCGGTCACATCCTCGATACCGGCACTGCCGACGATTTTTTCCGGAAGACCGGCAAGAACAATCTGGATGCCGCCTTCATTGAACTGCTCCCCGAGGAACGGCGCTCCGGACACACGGATCTCGTTGTTCCTCCGCTGGTCTGCGATCCCGAGGAGGGGTATGCCATTGAAGCAGAGGGGTTGACCCAGCGTTTCGGCACGTTCACCGCAGTGGACCACGTGAGTTTCAAGATCCGCCGGGGCGAGATTTTCGGATTCCTCGGTTCCAACGGCTGCGGCAAGACCACCACCATGCGGATGCTCACGGGGCTGCTCCCCGCCACCGAAGGCAAGGCTCTGCTCTTCGGCAAGCCGGTGGGGGATGATAGCATGGCGGTCCGGAAGAACTTGGGATACATGACCCAGCTTTTCTCGCTCTACGTGGACCTCACCGTCCGGCAGAATCTCACCCTCTACGCAAGATTATATCAGATCCCGGAATCGGAGGTCAAAGCCCGGGTGGCCGAGGTCATGGACCGCTATCAGCTGAACGACGTGGCCGAGGTCACGCCGAAGTCCCTGCCCATGGGCATCCGTCAGCGTCTGTCGCTGGCCGCGGCGGTGATCCACCATCCGAAGATCCTGATCCTCGACGAACCCACCTCCGGCGTGGACCCGGTGGCCCGGGACCTTTTCTGGAGTCAGATCATCGACCTTTCCCGCAAGGACAAGGTCACCATTTTCGTCACCACGCACTTCATGAACGAGGCGGATCGCTGTGACCGCATCTCCCTGATGCACGCCGGCAAATCTCTCGCCTGTGATGCTCCGAAGCGGCTGGTGGAGGAGCGCGGGAAGAATACGCTGGAGGAGGCTTTCATCGACTACCTGGAGAGCGCCGATCCGCTGGCCAAGGAGGTCAATCAGATGACGGCGGACGCTCCGGTGGAGAAGCCGCCGGTCAAACACTCCGCCCTCTGGGATCAGATCAACAAGTTCTTCAACGTTCAGCGTTGGTACAGTTGCTGCTGGCGGGAGACGCTGGAGCTGATGCGGGACCCTATCCGGGCGACGCTGGCGCTCTTCGGTGCCATTCTGCTGATGCTGGTGATGGGATTCGGCATCAATCTCGACGTGGAACACGTGAAGTTCGCGGTGCTGGATCAGGACCAGAGCAAGGCCAGTCAGGACTACATCCTCAGCATTGCGGGTTCCCCCCTCTATTTCGACGAACGGCCGCCCTTGAAAAGCTACGATGAGATCGATGCCCGGATGCGGAAGGGCGACATCTCCATGGCGGTGGTGATCCCGCCGCGCTTCGGGCAGTTCGTGGACGACGGGAAGTCGCCGGAAGTGCTGTTTTTCATCGACGGTTCCATGCCCATTCAGGCCAATACCATGGACAACTACGCCTACTCGGTCCACCAGCAGTGGTGCAAAGATCGCGTCAAGAGCAATCCCAATCTGGAGAAAGCCGGCCATGGCAACACTCCGAAACTTGAGCTCCGGAACCGGTACAATCCCGACGTCATGAGTATCCCCGCTCTGGTCCCGGGAACGATTCCGATGCTTCTGATGATGATTCCTGCCGTACTGGCCGCACTGGCGGTGGTCCGGGAGAAGGAGCAGGGTTCCATCATCAATCTCTACGTCACGCCTCTGACCAAACTGGAGTTCGTGCTGGGGAAGCAGATTCCCTATCTGCTCTTTTCGATATTGAGCGCGTTGGTCATGGTGGTGGTGGCGATGACGATCTTCCAGTTGCCGGTCAAGGGAAGCGCTCTGCTTCTGGGGATTTCGCTTGTGATTTACTGTTTTATTTCCACAGGAGTCGGTCTGCTGGCCTCTTCCGTGACCCGCAGTCAGATTGCGGTGCTTTTCATGACGTTGCTGGGAACGATGATCCCGGCGCAGCTTTTCTGCGGGCTGATCAATCCGGTCCCCTCACTTGACGGAGGAGCCAAGCTCATCGGGACGATCTATCCAACTACATATATGATGCTTCTCTGCCGCGGTGTATTCAACAAGGCGCTGGGGATCGCCGATCTTTGGCAGCCCTTTCTGATTCTGCTGGCGATAGCTCCCGTAATCCTCTTCTTCGGAGTGATCCTCCAGAAAAAACAGGAGTCCTGATCATGAATCAGCACTTGAAAAACATCTATCATCTCGGCATCAAGGAGATCATTGAACTTACACGCGACAAGTGCATGATAATCCTGATTGTCTATGCGTTTTCCTTGGGCATCTACATTTCCGCCATCGGGTCGCCGGAACCGGTTTGCCGGGCTCCGGTCTGCGTGGTGGACGAAGATAACACCCAACTCTCCAAACGGATCACGGATGCATTGCTGCCGCCGCTGTTCCTGCCTCCGAAGATGGTCACGATGAAGGACGTGGACCCCGGATTGGACGGGAGCCTCTACACCTTCGCGCTGGTCATCCCTGCGGATTTTCAGAAGGACGTCCTTGCCGGAAAAATGCCGGAACTGCAGCTCAATGCTGACGCCACCCAGATGACGCAGGCCTTTGTCGGCGCCGGATACATCCAGCAGATCGTGAGCAAGGAGATCGAACGTTTCGAGTTGGGGGTTGCGGAACTTCCGACTCCCGCCAAACTGGACCTCCGCAACCGCTTCAACGAGAACCTGGATCCCTGCTGGTTCGGCGGACTCAACCAAACCGTCAACACCGTCACCATGCTCGCCATCGTGCTGATCGGTGCGGCGCTGATCCGGGAGCGGGAAAGGGGAACGCTGGAGCATCTGCTGGTGATGCCGGTGGAGACCTATGAGATTATGTGCGCCAAACTCTGGTCCATGCTTGTGGTGGTGCTCTGTGCGACGATGTTTACAGTCATTGTCATTTTGCAGTATCTTTTGAACATGCCTACCGACGGATCGCTTCTGCTCTTCATGGGCGGAGTGGCGCTGCATTTGTTCGCGGTGATCTCCATGGGGATCTTTCTCTCCTGCATCGCGCAGAACATGGCGCAGCTGGGTATCCTCATCATTCTGGTCTTACTGCCGATGAATATGCTTTCCGGCGGCATCACCCCCCGGGAGTGTATGCCCGGATGTGTGCAGAACATCATGATGGCGGCGCCGACGACGCACTTTGTCACCTTCTGCCAGCAGATACTGTTCCGCGGTGCGGGGATCGAGACGGCGTGGAAGCCCTTCCTCTGGTTGGCCTGTATCGGAACGGTCCTCTTCTGGCTTTCATTGCGGAAGTTCAAGCGTTCCGCTACTCAGTCGTGATCCTTACCGACTGTTGCATTCCGTCCGCTCACCGGGATTTCCGGTGGGCGTTTTTTTGCCGGCGGCGGAAAAAGAGGTGTATATTTCTCCGGGGAGGGGTTGATTTTCTGCGGCAACGGCTTCTATTTATGAGTGAAGAGGAACGGCATGGTGCCGTTTCTGGAAAGAAGAGGAGACGGGAGTATGTTGAAACGTAACAAGATGTTGTCGTGGGCAGGAATCGCCAGTGCCATTCTGTTGGCCGGATGCTGTTGCTCCGCCGAGGAGGAGAAGGACGGTGCCGGAAAGTGCGGCAAGACTCCGGCATCGGGATCCGGGACCATCTGCTGCTGTTGTTTCCTTGGATCGAGGACCTCCTGCCCCGTCATGAAGGCGAACTGCCCCAACGCAGAAAAGAAAATCTCCGAGAAGTGCATTAAAAAGATACGGAAGGCCGGGGAGGCTCTCGCCTCGCTCTGCAAGGGCGATCAGAAGGCCTTTGCCGCTCACCTGCCGGAAGCCAAGCGCGTTCAGGGCGAGGTGAAGGCTGCCGAAACCGTGAAGAAACTTGGCGCCGATCAGGGCAAGGTCAAGTCTGCGGAACTGGTCGCCACGCTGAACAAGCCGCAACAGGAAGTCACCGTATGGAAACTCGGCGTACTCGTTCCCGGTCCTGACGGCGAGGTGGAGGCCGACACCTTGTTCCAGATCGTTTTCGCGCCCGACAGCGATGAGATCATTGATTTCGGGATCTTCTGACCGTAAACCAGCAACCGGGCCAGAGGCCGGAACTCCCGGCCCCGGCTTCCGGGCAACAAAAGGGGGCTGTTGCAAAACCTCACAGGCAAGCAACAGCCCCTTTTTGATCTGCTGAGAATCGGTTATTTATTCCGCTTCCATCTTATTGGGATCAATGACCGTCTGATAGGTGTTCTTCTTGGAATCAACGTAGCCGAGGTTGCTGTAGGAGAACCACTTCTTTCCGGTGAAGCCCTTCACGTGGCCGTCGAGGAAGAGGATGTTTCCGTAACTGTCATGGTTCGGAGTGCCGTCGTCGCCGTTCTTGAAGTACCCGACGCTCTTGCTGGAACTGTTATTGCCGATCATGTCGGTAACGATCGCGGAATCGCTCTTGCCGTAGCGGACGTTCTCTTTCTTGGTCATGAACATGGTGTTGACGGCATAACTGGCATTGGCGGAGTCCGCCTTGCCTTCCTTCCCGTAGGAGAGCAGGGGATAGAGGGCATCGTCGGTGATTGCGGAAATCTGCACGGAACTGGAGGGGCAGATGTAGATGCTGGGGCTGGAGAGGTAATCATTGGCTCTCAGAATCTCCAGACGATAGTTTCCGTAGTTCTGATAACTCTTGGTGATTCCCTTGTTCTCGGAACCGCCGCGGCGGGCCGGAGTCGCGGGAAGCCAGCCGCTGTGGTCTTCCGAATAGAGCAACAGGGCCTTGCCGATGTTGGAGAGGTTGTTGGTGCAGCTGATGCGGGTACCGCGCTCACGGGCAGACTGCAGCGAGGGCAGCAGAATGGCGGCCAGCACGGCGATGATAGAAATCACGACCAACAACTCGATCAGGGTGAAACTCCGGTTCTTTTTCATGAAAAACGTCCTTTCAATGGATGGGCTTTTGCCCGGTTTATTGATTGAAATCAGTACCAACATCTTATATTATACCAAATTTTTCTGATTTCTGCAAGTGGAAAAACGCAAAAATCGAAAAAAATGATATCTTTCTCCTTTTTGACACCCAGCGGAGTGTCAGTAGATGAAAAGCATCTCCCTGTACTTCGGCAACGGCCACTTGGAATCATCCACGATGTACTCGATGGAATCCACGATCTCCCGGAGAGAAGCGGAGGCAACGCCCACCGCTTCCCCGTTGGCGCCGCCCTTCAGCACGCCTTCCAGCGCATCGCAACGCTGTTCCAGAAGGTCCAGACCGACGCCGAGTTTTTCCGCCGCGGCCCGCAGACCCTTGCGGCCATGCTCCAATCCCACGCCTTCGGAATCCCGGAGGGAGGAGACCAGACGGCCCAGTTCCGAGGAAACCACCGGCAGGATCATGCTCCGGGCAATCTCAAGGGCGATGGCGCCTTCGATCCGCATTTTCCGCTCATACTCCTCGACGGAGACCTCGTAGCGGGAATCCAGTTCCGTGGGCGAGAGCACGCCGTAATGTGCCAGCAGGTCCCGGTTCTCCTGCTTCCGGAACACCGGGAGCGCGGAGAGCGTGGAACTGAAATTCGGGAGTCCCC
>DCGG01000167.1:0-4918 GCA_002315455.1 Lentisphaeria bacterium UBA1784 | reverse complement strand
CCGTTGAAGATGATGCGCTGATGCGCGGAGACGATCTTCTGAAGGATCTTCTGCAAACCGGTGTTGAAGGCCGCTGGCTTCAGCTTCTCCAGCTGACCGGAGATGAAATCCAGCGACTCCGCGACGATGGTATTCAGCACCACGTTCACTTCGGAGCAGGACTGGCTGGAGCCGGGGGCCCGGAACTCGAATTTGTTCCCCGTGAACGCAAAAGGACTGGTCCGGTTACGGTCGGAGACGTCCCTCGGCAGGGCCGGCAGCGTATCAACGCCGATCCGCATGGGTTCCACGTGGCGGCCCTCGCCGGCCACTCCGGCCTTGGCCAACTGGGAAACGATCTCCGAGAGCTGATCCCCGAGGAAGATGGAGATGATGGCGGGGGGCGCTTCTGATGCGCCGAGCCGGTGGTCGTTCCCTGCATTGGCGGTGGCGGCCCGCATGAGGTCACTGTGGAGGTCGACCGCGCGGATCACCGCACAGAGCATCGCCAGAAACATGGCATTCCGATGCGGATCATGGCCGGGGTCCAGCAGGTTTTCGCCGCCGCAGCAGACGCTCCAGTTATTGTGCTTGCCGGAACCGTTGACGCCGCGGAAGGGTTTCTCGTGGAGCAGACAGACCAAACCGTTCCGCTCCGCCACCTGCCGCAGGACCTCCATGACCAGCATATTGTGGTCGCAGGCGAGGTTCTGCTCCTCGAACATGGGCGCCAGCTCGAACTGTGCCGGCGCCGCCTCGTTATGGCGGGTCTTGGCCGGGATGCCGAGGCGCCAAAGTTCCTGTTCCACCTCGGTCATAAAGGCGAGGACCCGGGGGCGGATGGCTCCGAAATAGTGATCTTCCAACTGCTGATGCTTCGGGGGAGGGGCTCCGAAAAGGGTCCGCCCGGTCTGAAGCAGGTCCGGCCTCTGGAGGTAGAAATTGCGGTCGATGAGGAAATATTCCTGTTCCACGCCGAGGGTGACGGAAATGCGTTCCGGCTCTCTGCCGAAGGCCCGCACAAAACGCTCCACCGAGCGGGTCAGCGCCTGGATGGAACGGAGCAGAGGCGTCTTTTTATCCAGCGCATCCCCGGTGTAACTGCAGAAGGCCGTGGGAATGCAGAGGGTGGCGCCGTTGGCGTGCCGCTTGATGAAGGCGGGACTGGTGGGGTCCCACGCGGTGTAGCCCCGGGCCTCGAAGGTGCAACGCAGACCGCCGGAGGGGAAACTGGAGGCATCCGGCTCTCCGACGATGAGGTTCTTCCCGGAGAAGGCCATGATGGCCTGCCCCCGGCCCACCGCTTCGAGGAAGGAGTCGTGCTTTTCGGCGGTGCTTCCGGTCAGCGGCAGAAACCAGTGGGTGAAGTGGGTGGCTCCCCGAGACATGGCCCACTCCTTCATGGCGTGGGCGACGTTTCCGGCGATGGCGGGATCAAGAGGAGCGCCGTCGTTGATGGTGGCCAGCAATTTTTTCGCAACGGGTCCGGAGAGATACTGTCGGATCGCTTCCTCGCCAAAGACGTCCTCCCCGTATCCCACCAGCTCCACCTTCCGCGGCGGAAGGGGCGGCGGGACCGGGCGTGCGGCTACGGAATTGACTGCATAGACCCGATTGCTGTTGTTCATTTTGCTTTGCTCCTGATGGAAATGACGTTCCGAAGTGCTTTGGCGCACTCCCGTTTCCATAATATAGCGCACGTACGCACGTTTGTAAAGTGGATTGGGGGAAATTCCGCGCTTTGCGGCGCTGTCCGTCCGCGGCCATCATGCGCAGAATACGGAAAAGGCGCCGCGAAAACTGTTTCGCAGCGCCCTAAAGACCGAAACCGGTCAGCGGACGATGTCCAGCAGTTCCACCTCGAAGACCAGACAGCAGTTGGGCGGGATTGCCGCACCGGCACCCCGCTCGCCGTAGGCCAGTTTCGCCGGGATGAAAAGCCGGGCCTTGCCGCCCACCTTCATCAGTTGGAGGGCTTCGGTCCATCCGGCGATTACCTGATTCACCGGGAACTCGGCGGGCTCGCCGCGGCGGATGGAACTGTCGAAGACGTTGCCGTCCAGCAACTTGCCTTCGTAGTGGACCTTCACCACGTTATTGGCCTTGGGGGTGTCGCCGGTACCGGCCTTCAGTTCCAGATACTGCAGGCCGCTGGCCGTGGTGACCACGCCGGGCTTCTTGGCGTTTTCGCTGAGGAAGGCCTTCTCGGCTTCCACGTTGGCGGCGGCGGCCTTGTCGTGCTGGGTCTGCGCGGCCTTCTGCAGATCCTGCTGAAGTTCCTGCATGGAGGCGCGATAGACGGTCTCGTCCATCTCTGGGTGTCCGCCGGTGAGCAGGGCAGGGAGGGCCTTGCCGATGACGTCCATATTGAGTTCCACGGGCATCTGGCGCAGGGATTCCGCCACGTTGATGGCCAGCGCGTAGCTGAGGCGGGCGGTACGGTCGTTGAGGTCGAGACTCATGGAAAGTTCCTTTCGATTGGAAGGGTTGTGTTCAATATTCTCTGCCGCGGGTTCACGGCCATATTCAAAAAATCCCCCTCGTTTCTGCGGAGAGAACTCCCGTTGTCCGGAGCGAGGGCAAAAAAATGGAGGCGTGGACCGGAATCGAACCGGTCTGAGCGATTTTGCAGACCGCTGCCTAACCTCTTGGCTACCACGCCTCGTCGGCTCCGGATAACCGGAACACTTCCTTAACATAGTGCATCGGGGGCGATTTGTCAAACGATTTCCGTGCGGAATGGCAAAAAAAACAGGATTTTCCTGAAAAGCGCGTCCGTTCCGGCCGGAGGAACTTGAATTTTTGCCGTTTTGCGTGTATTTTACGTAAATGTCTCTGAAAATCGTTCCGAGACAAAACGTTCAACAAAACCCCAAAGGCGGCGTATTCATGAAACAGTATGACCCGAGTGTAAAATTCGAGACGCCGATCCCCCAAGATTTCGATTGGGAGCACTTGTCGGCGCCGGAGTATTTCAACTTCGCCTACGACGTTGTTGACCGGATGGGGCGGGATGACCGCAACAAACTGGCCATGATCTGGGCCAACCAGGTGGGCGACGAGAAAAAGTTCACTTTCCACGATTTCACGGTCCTCTCCAATCAGGCGGCGAATCTGCTGCTCTCCCAGGGCGTTTCCCGGAATGACCGGGTATTCATGCTGATCCCCCGGATCCCTGAGTGGTGGATCTTCGCCCTCGCCTGCATGAAAATCGGCGCCGTGTTCTGTCCGGCTCCTACGCTGCTGACCCCTCACGACATCCAGCACCGGATCGACTACGGCAACTTCAAGGTCGTGATCGCCGACCGCGAAAATGCCCCCAAGGTGGATGAGATCGCCGATTTGTGCGACTCCCTTTCCGTCAGGATCATCGCCGACAGCGAACGCTCCGGCTGGGTCTCCTTCCCCAAGGAGAAGGACCGCCTCTGCCGCAGCGAGGTGCTGAACATCCACAACTTCCGCACCAAGGCCAAGGATCCCATGCTGTTGATCTTCACCAGCGGTACCAGCAAGATGCCCAAGATGGTCCAGCACACCCACGACCTTGCCATCGGCCACCTCATCACCGGCGGACTCTGGCACGGGCTCACCGATCAGGACGTCCACTGGACCGTCAGCGATACCGGCTGGGGCAAGAACATCTGGGGCAACATCTTCGGCCAGTGGATCTGCGGCGCCTGCATCTTCATCTATGACATCCGCGGCAAATTCCACGGTTCCGACCTTCTGCCGGTGATCGAGAAGTACGAGATCACCAGTTTCTGCGCGCCCCCGACCATCTACCGGATGCTGGTGCTGAACGACCTGAAGAAGTACGACTTCCACGCGCTGCGCCACTGCTGCGCCGCCGGCGAACCCCTCCATCTGGAGACGGTCCGGCTGTGGAAGGAAGGCACCGGCTGCACCATCCGCGAGGCCTACGGGCAAACCGAGACCGTTGCCCTCATCGGCAACTTCTGCGGCATGGAGAGCAAGCCCGGGACCATGGGCAAAGCCGCTCCCAACTGGAAGTTGGAACTCCATGACGACGACGGCAAGCCGGTACCGCAGGGCGAGATCGGCCGGATCGCCGTGAAGATCTCCGACGGATTGCGTCCGCTGGGCCTGCTGGACCGTTACGTCGGCGGCGACGAGGAGGCGGAGAACGCCCGTTACTTCATTAACGGTTTCTACTACACCGGCGACAAGGCGAAGCTGGATGAGGAAGGCTACTACTGGTTCTGCGGCCGGAACGACGACATCATCAAGTCCTCCGGCTACCGGATTTCCCCGCAGGAAGTGGAAGAGGCCATTATGACCCATCCCTCCGTGCGCGAGGTGGCGGTGGTGGGTGCTCCGGACACGGTCCGCGGCGTCATCATCAAGGCCTACATCATCCTGAAGCCCGGCTTCGAGCCCAGCGATGATCTGGTCCGCGACATCCAGCGGCACACCCGGGAGGAAACCGCTCCCTACAAATACCCCCGCGCGGTGGAGTTTGTGAAGGAACTGCCCAAGAGTTTCTCCGGCAAGATCAAGCGCGAAGTCCTGCGGAAGCACGCCGAGAACGGCGGTCCGCTGATCTGCGACTGACGGCCTGACGGCCTCCCGGGAGGCCGTCCGCCGACAAGGATCGGCAGGGCCGGAGAGAGGCGTCTCAAGGGACAAAGACAAGAGGGGATGGTCCGGATTCCGCATCGCGCTCCGGACTTTCCCGTAAAACAATATAAAATTTCTGCAAGCAAGCAAAACGAGGTAATATCATGGCTAAAAAATTCAGGATCCGCCTCACGACCGACGAATGCAAGGGGTGCTATCGCTGCATTCCTGCCTGCCCCAAAAAGTTGATCTCCAAGGGCAGTGCCATCAACGTTCAGGGTTACGTGGCGGTGGAGGTCAAGGAACCCGAGTCCTGCATCGGATGCGGCTCCTGCTTCTATCAGTGCCCGGAACCGGGCGC
>DCGG01000011.1:4550-4700 GCA_002315455.1 Lentisphaeria bacterium UBA1784 | reverse complement strand
TCATCAACGACAAGGGCGAGCGGGTGAAGTCTGCAAGTCCCAGCGTTCCGGTGAAGGTCGTGGGCATCTCCGGCGTGCCGGAGGCAGGTGACCGGCTGGAGATCTGCGCTTCCGAGAAGGAAGCCCGGCAGATCGCCGACGAGCGGGTCT
>DCGG01000011.1:0-4543 GCA_002315455.1 Lentisphaeria bacterium UBA1784 | reverse complement strand
CTCGGAGAAGCGAGGCAAGATGCTTGCCACCAGCGCCATCTCCTCCGCAGAAGATATTTTCAGCCGCCTGAACAGCGAGGAGAAGTCGGTCCTGAATATCATCATCAAGTCCGACGTGAAGGGCTCCGGTGAAGCCATCGAGCAGTCGCTGGCCGAACTTCCCAATGAAAAGATCAAAGCTGAGGTCATCACCAACGCCGTCGGTCCCATCTGTGAAAGCGACATTGATCTTGCCGCGGCGGCTGGTGCCATCGTGGTGGGATTCCACGTCCGGGTCAATCCCGGAGTTAATGACCTCGCCAAGAAGCGGGGCGTGGACATCCGGCTGTACAGCATCATCTATGAACTTCTGGAGGACATCACCGACGCTCTTGCCGGAAAACTGGAGCCGGAGAAGCGTGAGAAGGTCATCGGCAGTGCCCGGATCCTTCAGATCTTTGAATTGAGCAACGGGACCCGGATCTGCGGATGCCGGGTGGATTCCGGCGTCATCAAGGTCGGAGCCAAGGCGCGGGTCCGCCGCTCCAAGGAACTGATCTACAACGGCGAAGTCGCCAGTTTGCGCCACTTCCGGGACGACGTCCGGGAGATGAAGGCCGGCATGGAGTGCGGTATCCGTCTGGATAACTTCACCGACTTCACCGAGGGCGACGAGATCGAAATCTATGAAATCGAATTAAAGAAGGCAACTCTGTAAATGCCCCAGAAAGTAGATCGTCTCTCCCGGGTCAACACCCTGTTGAAGCAGGAGTTGGCCAACGCTTTGGAAAAGTATCTGCACACTCCCGCCGGTATGCTGGTCTCCATCACGGAGGTCAGTGCCAGCGTGGACTTGCGGAATGCCACCGTCCACGTGAGTCTTTTCGGCGGCGTTCCGGCTGATCGCCGGGAGGTCATGGAGGAACTGCAGACGATCCGGTGCGATCTTCAGAAAATGCTGGGGCGCACCCTCGGATTCAAGCATACCCCGGTATTGCTGTTCAAGCAGGATCTCCGGCAGGAGCGCGGCGACCGGGTGCTGGCGATCCTCAATGGCGAGGAACCTGCGAAATGAGTTTGCTCATTCAGGAAGATATCCTGCCCGTTTTGGAGCAGGCTTCCCGGGTCCTCATCATGACCCACCTGCGGCCGGACGGCGATGCGCTGGGTTCCAGTTTCGGGATGTGCGCCTATCTGCGTTCCCTTGGCAAGGAAGCGCAGGTCCTGCTTCCGGAGGAGCCCCCGGAGCGCTACCTCACCTTCTGCCCGGAGCGGCTGCGCTCAATGACTTTGGAGGAACTGGATTGCTATGATCTGCTCCTGCTTTTGGACTGCGCCAACCCGGAGCGGCTGGGCAGCGCCGGGATCCCCGTGGAAGAGTTGCGCAGGCGCCATTTCCTGAGCGTTGACCATCATCCCAACAACTGCGTCAGGGCTTCTTTTGAATTTCTGGACCCGCAGGCTTGCAGTACCTGCGAGATCGCGGCCCGGATCGCACAGGCCGGACCGCATCCCGTTTCTGCGGAATGCGCCACCTTCTGGCTGGCAGGGATGATGACCGATACCGGATGTTTCCGCTTCTCCAACACCGACGGGGATGCTCTCCGGATTGCCGCAAAACTGTTGGACCTCGGTGCGGATCTGGAAGGTGTGGTCAACACCCTGTTCTTCAATAAATCTCTGCGGCAGTTGAATTTTGAAGCCGAACTGATCCACGAGCGGCTGCAGTTTGCCTGCAACGGACGCTTTGCCTACGCCTATATTCCGGAGGAAATGCTGGAGAAATACCACTTCCGACTGCGGGAGGATGAGGGGCTCATCGACATTCTTCGCGGCGTGGACACGGTGAAGATCGCCATGCTGGTCCATCGTCAGCCGGAGGGGTTCAAGATCTCTCTCCGGAGCAAGGACCACGTTTATCCCGTGCGCCCCTTGGCGGCGCGTTACCATGGCGGCGGGCACGACATGGCCGCCGGAGCCACCATCTCCGCAGATTCCTGGGAGGCCGTGGAAGCGCTCATGTTGAAAGAGGTCTCTGCCCTTTTGGGGTGTTGACGTCTCATTTTACGTAGGCAGGAAGGACCGTGTTCCCTTCTGCCTCCGGATCGCATTTCCCATGGTAAAACAAGGACCGCATCGTCAACCGGTGCGGTCCTTGTTTTCGAGGAGGGGAAGTGGAGTTATTTCGCTTCCTGCTGCTTCTTTTTAGCCTTCTTTGCGGCTCTCTTTGCTTCTTTTGCCTTTAGAGAGGCCTCTTTTGCCTGTGCTTTGGTCTGATAGCGGGGATCGTCCGGACGCTCGATCAGCGGGCAGCGGAAATTGTTGGTGGCCTTGTCTTCCGGCATGTAGTTGAAAGTCTCGTAACTGGTCTTGACGACCTTGCCGTTCTCGTCCATCACGTAGACGAAGAGACAGCAGTTCCAGACGCCGCCCGTGGTCTTGAGAGAGGGATCGGAGACCCGGTCGTTCAGCACCTTGTTGGCGCTGTTGACGGTGCCGCCGTGGGAGACGAAGAGCAGGTCGCCCTTGGTCTCGGCAAGGATGCGGTCGATGGCCTTGGAGACCCGGACGTAACGGGCATCGGCATCTTCATTGCAGAGACGCCAAGGCTCCACCCATGCGGGATTCGCCTGAATGACGTTGAGTTTGTCGAAGCGCTGGTGCATCTCCTTCATGGTCATTCCCCGGGGAGCGGGACGCTTGCCCTGCGCGATCTCCTGCAGACCGGGTTCGGGGATGACCTTCAAGCCCAAGATGGTGGCGGGCAGAGAGGCGGTCTCGATGGTCCGGAGCAGGGGGGAGGCGTAGATGGTGCCGTGGAAGCCTTTTTTCTTGAGGTAGTTGCCCAGGAGAGTGGCCTGTTCCCGGCCCAACGGGGTGAGCCAAGGCTCATTGAGGGTCTTGTCCCAGTAGTTCTTGTCGCCGACCTGGCCGTGGCGGGTGACGTAGATGGTGCGGGTCTCTCCTGCGAACACCACTGCGGAGCAGAGGCAGAACAGGAGCGCGATCAGAGTCAGATGGATCCGTTTCATTGTTTTTCCCTCATTTTACAACAGCGGCTCCGGGAGACCGGAGCCCTATTTATGGTTCAGTCCTGTTTTTGGAACTTTTTCTTGGATTTCTTCTGCTTTGCCGGTTTGTACCGGGGATCATCGGGACGGGGGACCTTGGAGCCGACGAAATTGTTGGTCATCTGCATGTCGGTGAGATATTTCTCCGTGTCGATGCGGCAGGAGATGACCTTGCCGTTTTCGTCCAGTTCATAGACCAGCAGCGCACAGTTCCAGATGGTCCCCTTGGGGGCTCCGCCCCGCTTGGCGAGGATGCGCCGGAGCGCTCCCATGGAACCACCGTGGGTGACCAGCAGCAGGTTGCCTTTGGTCTTGGCCAGCAACTTGTCCAGCGTTTTCTCCATCCGGATGGTCCGGTTCTCCTCGGTCTCCTTGGAGACCCGCCAGGGATAGACGTAGTCCTCCGGGATGATCGCCCGGGGGAAATACTGGGCAAACTGTTCCCTCGAACAGCCGTAGGGGACGATTGTCTGAACGTCCTCCGGGTTCTTGGGGAGGGAGTGCTCCTGCAGACCGGCTTCGATGATGAACTTCACGTCCAGCGCATCGCAGATGAAACTGGCGGTCTGCATGGTCCGGTAGATGGGGGAGGCGTAGACGGTGCCTTTGAAACCAATCTTTTTCAGGTAGGCTCCGGCGCACTTTGCCTGTTCCTCTCCCAGCGGCGTGAGAATCGTCTCCTGGGTCGGAGAACGGAATCCTTTTTCCCCGGCCTGTCCATGCCGGACGACGTAGAGCATCCGCTTTTCCCCCGCCCACAGCGTACAGACGGAGAAGAGGATCAGCAGAAGCAGTCCGGCGCGAAAAGTCTTTTTCATAACAAAGGCTCCTGATTACTTCTTGGACGTTTTGGATTTCTTGGACTTCTTGGCCCGGTCGGCCTTCTCCTGCGCCTTGGTCTGATAGCGGGGATCTTCGGGACGCTCGATCAGGGGGCAGCGGAAATTGCTGGTGACCTTCTCTCTGGGGAGATACTCAAAAGTCTCGTAGCTGTAGTTGGTGACTTTGCCGTTGTCATCGAAAGTGAAGACGTGGAGGCAGCAGTTCCAGGCAGTGCCGATGTGGGAAGGCTTCGCATCCATGCGATTGACCATGACCCTGACCAGGTCGCCGACGCTGGCACCGTGGCCGACGAACATCACGTCGCCCTTGGTTTCGGCGAGGACGGTATCGAGGCATTTCTCGATGCGCACCAGACGGGCGGCATCGGACTCATTCTCGAAGCGCCAGGGATAGACGAAGCGGGGACCGGCCACTGCGTTCGGGAAGTACTTCACCAGTTCCTCGGCATCCACGCCGTAGTTGATGATGCCGAATTCTCCGTTGTTGTGGACGCGCTTGGGATTCGTGGGGATGGGCGCGTACTCCTGCACTCCCGGCTCGGCAATGATCTTCAGACCGTTGGGCTCGGCGATGAGCGTGGCGGTCTGCAGGGTCCGGTAGAGGGGGGAGGCGTAGATCGCCCCCTTGAAATGCTTCTTATCCCGCATGTA
>DCGG01000096.1 GCA_002315455.1 Lentisphaeria bacterium UBA1784 | reverse complement strand
GTAAATTTTACCGGACAGTACTGATCCGGAGGTCACTTATGCGTTCTCTCTCCCTTCTGTTGTTGCCGCTGGTCTTTTTCGCGGCGTCCGGAGCCTTCGCCGGCAAGATCGTCAGCGCGCCCTGCTACCCCTACGCAAAAATCACCGTGGACGGCGTCCCCGACGAAGCCGTCTGGCAGCGCGCAAGCGTCATCTCCGGCTTCTACGTCCGCAAGAATCAGGGCGGCGTCGGGTACGATTCCGATCTGAAGGCCGACGCCCGCATCTTCCGCACGGCCGACAAACTTTACCTCGCCGTAACGGTCCAGCGGCCGGAGGGCGTCTTCGCCTCCCCGAAAAAAAGCGACTTCGTGGAGATCTTCTTCGGGAACTTCGAGCCCAGGCAGTGGGTCATCCACACCATGGTCTTCGCCAACGGCAGACGCTACAACGAACTCCTCACCGAAAACGAATGGACGTCCGCCGTCAGACTCTCGGAGAAAAGCTGGTCCTTCGAGGCGGAGTACCCCTTGGAAAAAATGATCCTCAACGGGGATTCCGTGCGCTTCAACCTCTGCTTCACCCGGGCGCGGCAGAAGGGCGAGGGCCGCATGGATACCTGGGTCCCCATGCCCAGCTGGTTTCACACCATGTCCCGTTACGGCACGCTGAAAATGGAAGCGCCAGCCCCCGAAACCGTCACCCACGGTCCGTGGACCTGCAATCCCACTCCCTGCACCATAGACGTGGCGTGGGAGTCAGCCGGCCCCGCCGGTGCCGAAGTGGAACTGCGCAAGGCAGGAGAAAAAACCTTCCGCACCATCCCAGTGGACGTGGCGGTCGGCGTCGTCCGGCGGGATAAAATGCTCCACCGGCACCGCTTCACCGGTCTGGAACCGGATACACAATACGAATACCGCATCCGCACGCTCTTCCCCGGAGACCCCGCCGGGATCACCCTTCCGGAGAACGGAACCTACTCCTTCAGGACCCTCTCCGTCGACCCGCAGAAAAGCATCCGCTTCACGCTGACGTCGGACATCCACATGCACCTCGCGGAACTGAAGGCCATCGCTTCCACGCCGGAGGTGCAGGCTTCCGATTTCTTCGTCCTTCTGGGGGATATGCAGACCGCCAGTTGGGCGAGGGATTCCTACTATTATCTTCTGGATACCATCCTCCGGCAGACCCGCACCCCTCTCGTCTATACCCGGGGCAATCACGAATACGTCGGCCGCGGCACCGGTATCTACTTCGACATGCTGGGACCGGACCCCACCCGGGGGTACTTCGCCTTCCGTCATGGTCCGGCGCTCTTCCTCGTGCTGGACACCGGCGAGAACGGCGACATCGACGACACCTTCCTCCGGTATCTTGATGAGGAGCGCAAGTGGGTGCAGGAGTTGAGCCGTTCGAAGGCCTATCGGGAAGCGAAGGTGCGCATCGTCCTCTCCCACATCCCCTGCGCGCGGGAACGGCGGGATGACAAGGTCATCGTGGGCGAACAGTACATCCCGGGAATCCTCGGGGATCTGCTGACGGAGACCGCTCCGGAGCGGCGCATCGACCTGATGCTGGCGGGACACCGCCATGGGTATTTTAAGGTGAAGGCGGACTCCTCCTTCATCCCCCATCCCAAGGACGCCCCCGGCACGCCCCTGCGCAGAACGGTCTTCCCGGTGGTGGCCAACGACTTCTGCGGACTTCTGGACGTGACCGCCGCGACGGAAAAAATCACCGTCACCGCAAAAAACGCCAAGGGCGAAGTGTTGGAAAAGACGGAGTTCCCCGTCAAACACTGACGCCCCCCGAAGGAAATCCCCGGTCCCCTGCGTTTTCTCAACGCCCGTCGGGGAGATCCCACAGGGAACGGGTCTGGCGCATGGCTTCGTAGAGGACGATGGAGGCGCTGTTGGCGAGGTTCAGGCTCCGGTGGAACTCACCCGGCATAGGGATCAGGCGGAGCCGGTCATGGTACCGCGCGTACATCTCCGGAGTCAATCCGGCGGATTCCCGGCCGAAGACCAGATAATCCCCCTCCTGATACGTTTCGTCGAAGTAGCTGACTTCGGCGTGAGTGGAGAAGAAGGTCATCCGGGCGCCCGGATTCTGCCGCAGAAACGCCTCCCAGTCCGGATAGACGTGCAGATCCAGATACTGCCAGTAGTCCATGCCGGCCCGCTTCAGGTGCTTCTCGTCCAGCAGGAAGCCCAGCGGCTCGATCAGGTGGAGACGGGTATTGGTGGAAACGGCGAGCCGTCCGATAGTCCCGGTATTCTGGGGGATCTCCGGCTCGCAAAGGACGATGTTGAAGGGTTTCATCGGGAAATGCACGCTCCTTCACTCCGCTCTGCGGCGCATCCGCGCGGCGAACATGGTATCCCCGTCGGCGGGAGATATCCGCATCATCCCGGGCATCATGCGGCCGGGTTCGAGGGGGCTTGCAAAGGGGTCCAGCACGAACTGCGGCTCCGCCACAAGAAAGGCCCGGACCACCTCCTCATTCTCCCGGGGAAAGACCGAACAGGTGGCATAGACCAGCGTCCCCCCCGGGCGCACCACCGATGAAAAATGACGCAATATCTCCAGTTGACGCCGGGCGAACTCCTCCACCGCCTCCGGCGTCAGGTGCCACTGGTTCCCGGGACTGCGGCGCCACACCCCGGAACCGCTGCAGGGAGCATCCACCAGCACGCCGTCGCAGGAATGCATCCCCCGGTGAGGATGCCCATCGTGGAGGCGGCAAGTGACGTTCTGGAATCCGGCCCGGCGCACCCGCTGGCGCAGTTCCTCCAGCGCGGACTCCCGGACGTCTCCGGCGGCCACGGTCCCCTTTCCTTCCATAAGCGAAGCCAGTTGAAGCGTCTTGCCTCCCGCCCCTGCGCAGGGATCGAACCACCGTTCACCCTTGCGGGGGGCGGCGATCCTGCCGATGCACTGGCTGGCGAGGTCCTGCACTTCGATGCGGCCACAGCGGAAACTCTCCAAACCGCGGAGGTCCAATCTTCCGGTGACCGCCACGGCGTCCTTCAAAACGGGATGCTCCTCCCATGCCGCTCCGGAACGCTTCAGTTCGGCGAGGGCGGCCTCCGGTTCCTTCTGCATCCGGAGCCACAGGGGAGGACGCCGGCTCAATCCTTCGGAAAAGCGCTCCCGGAATCCTTCCTCGTCCGGCAGAGCGTCCCGCAGGGCCTCCGGGATCAGGTCGGCGAATCCGGGCATCCGCTCCACGCCCCACGCCCGGAAGAGGTTTCGGCCGCGGTCCAGAATGGAGTCTCCGGAGGACGGACGGGGCAGTTCCAGTTCGCCGCGGAAGCGTTCCAGTTCCTCCGGATCGTATCCGCCCTCGGTGAAGAGCGCGGCCCACAGCAGGCTCCGGACTTCCCGGTGGTAGAGCCCTCCGGAGCCGGATTCCACCTCCACGAGCAGTTTCCGGTCGAAGATCCGGCGCCACCAGCCCCAGTAGCGCAGCAGCGCGTAAACTCCCCGGGAGATGGCGGCGCGGTCCCTGGAACCGCACTGGCGGTGGGTACGGAAGAAATCTCCGAGCGTGCGGTCTGCAGGCATCTTTTCCGCAAAGAGCCGCCGCAGAACCTCCCCTGCGGCTTCGGACATGATCCGCAAACGGGAGGAACTCCGGGGCGCAGCGGCCTCCCGGCGGAGAGCGTGCTCCTGACCTTCTCTCATTGGAACAACCGTGGAGCCGCGGGCGTGGAGGCCATCACCGGCTTTTCATTGAACTCAATGTAGTCGATCTCCACCCGGGTGGAACACCGGGCGTGCTGGCTGTTGGCACCGATGGAGATGACGAAAACGGCATTGGGGGGTTCCTGAAAGGCGTCCATGAAGTCCTGATAGACGTTGCGCTCCTCCTCGACCCATTCGCCGCAGGGGGTCTCCTGATTGCGGATGCAGACGTAGCGGACCCGCAGGATGCCCATGCCGTATTTCAGATATCCGGTCTTGCCGAAAGGCGTGAGATTCTCCCAGCGGTAGGCGATGGCCCGTTTCCCGATGGTGCTGCCGTCGCCGACGTAGAGGACCGCGGCCTGATCGTCCGGCTCCACGCCCTCCTGCCGGATCCGGATGGGCCGGATGATCCGCCAGCGCCAGTGCAGATAGGGGGCCTTCTTCAGGTCCACCTGCCGGGGCATGGAAACCATGGCGCCGGTGGCCCGATTGGCTTCCACCGCAAGGATCCGTCCGTTCTCGGCGGAACTCTCCTGATCAATGGTGAACCGGGTCCGCTTGACCCCGAAGATGCCGGCATGAAAACGCCAGCGTTGCTCCAATTCGTCATCTTCGGAGAAGTCGCAGCGGAAGACTGGTTTCCCCTTCTGCGCGGCTCCCGTCAATGCGAAGAGCATCAGGAACAGGACCGTCAGCATTTTTTTCATTTCTTCAAATATCTCCGATACCGGCTACAGATATTCCTGACGTAGGAGCGGGTGCTGGGGATGTCGATCCGATCCAGGACCTCGCCGCGGAGGTCATCCGGTTTCCACCGGGAGGCCCGCCGCAAACCCGCGTTGTACTGTGCCAATGCCAACTCCAAACCGTGGTCATACTCCTTCCAGCGTCGGAGCGCCCGGGAGAGGTACCAACAGCCAATCTCCAAATTCATCTCCGGGACGAACAACGCATCCGTTCCGGGGACCTTCCGCTTGTGGACCCGCGCCCAATCCGCCGCCGAACCTTCCGGCAGGACCTGCATCAGACCGATCTCGCCCTTGCGCCCCCTCCGAAAGGGACGGAAGCGGGTCTCCTGAAAGATCAGCGCCCGGACCAGCTGAGGATCCACGCCGTGCCGTTCCGCAGCGGCCCTGATCTCCCCGGAAAAACGGGTATCATCCACAAACCAGTCGTTCAGCGGCCGTCCGCAGAGAAGCGAGGCGATCAGCGCCGCCAGCGCCGCCAGTGCCGTCCCTTTCACCCAGAGGGATGCGCCGTGAAACGACGGGTTCGCCATCACTTCCCGACAGGAATGGTCTGCAGTTCCGTGGTCAGCATGGTCGTGCCGTAAGCGGCGATCCGCTTGACCATCTCCGGCGTGAAATCCATCCGGAGCTTAACGTTCTTGCCCTGGGGCTGAGCCTTGACCAGCATGCAGACGTCCTGCATCAACTGCTGATCCCCGCTGAAGAGCGTGGCTGTGACCAGCTGCACCATCATGGGCAGCAGGGCGGAATTCTGCATGGCGGTCTTTTCATCGCCGCAGACCACGTCGCCTTTGAAGTGATGCCCCGAGGCATCCCATCCGTAGGAGAAGAACGCCGTCTCACCGTTGACGGGATACTTCCGCAGGTTCGGGATCGCCAGCCACAGCGGCAGCCCCTTGCCCTGCGCGAATCGCTTCACGGTGTCGCGGACCGGCACGCCGGTGGCCGCCATGCGTCCGTCCAGATAGGGGAACATGTTTTCCGAGCAGAGGATCAAAGTCTCCCCGGAGGGCTGGAAAAAGCAGGTGTCGCGGTCCAGCTTCAGCCGCCGGAAGACCTGTCCTTTCGGGGTCCTCATGCGGATGAACTGGGATTCATTCTTGGCGAGGTAAGGCTCCACCCCGGCTCCGTTGCCGAAGCGGATTACCACCGCCCACTCCTCCTCGACAATGACGCCGAACGCCTCCTGCGCCTTCAGGTCGCGGAGCACTTTTGCCGGATCCTGCGCCTCGCCGCCCAGCGCGGTGAGAAAACTGAAGATCCCCCGGGTCACGGTGAAAAGCGGACTCTCCAGAAGTTTTTCCGCCTGCATTCCAAAGACTACGTCCGCCTTCGCAGGCAGGAAACTCTCCAAACCGGCCCCCCGCAGAGAGAAGACTCCGGCGAAGAGCGCAATCATCAGGAAAAGTGTTTTTTTCATGGGCATACCGCCTTTCCAAAAGTTTTCTGTACTGGCCTCAACAGACCTGCGGAACACCCGCTCGGCAGGTCCTCGCCCCCGTCCGGACTACGGCTGCTGATCCGGAGCAGGTGCCTGCTGCTTCTTGGGGAGTTTCACCTCGATGTGAAGTTCCCGCAACTGCTTGATGGTGGCTTCCGCCGGAGCGTTCATCATCAGGTCTTCCGCCTGCTGGTTGAAGGGGAAGGCGATCACTTCGCGGATGTTGGGCTCGTCGGCCAGCAGCATCACCATGCGGTCCACCCCGGGAGCGATGCCGCCGTGCGGGGGCGCGCCCAGTTTGAAGGCATTGATCATGCCGCCGAACTTCTCATCGACGGTACTGCGCTGATATCCGGCGATCTCGAAGGCCTTGTACATAATCTCGGGCCGATGGTTCCGGATGGCGCCGCTGGAGAGTTCCACGCCGTTGCAGACGATGTCGTACTGCCACGCGAGAATGTCCAGAGGCTCCTTGTTGACGAGAGCGTCCATTCCGCCCTGGGGCATGCTGAAGGGGTTGTGGGAGAAAATGATCTCGCCGGTCTCCTCATCCCGCTCGAACATGGGGAAGTCCACGATCCAGCAGAACTTGAAGTCGTTGGGATCGATCAGGTCCAGACGGCGTCCCAGTTCCGGGATCACCGCGCCGCCGATCTTGCAGGCGGTATTCTCCTTGTCGGCGATGAAGAAGAGCGCGTCGCCCTCCTCGATCTTGCCGGCGGCCTTCAGACCGTCGATGACCTCGCGGGAGAGGAACTTGACGATGGGGCTTTTCTCGGTGCCGTCGGCCCAGATGATGTAGGCCATGCCCTTGGCGCCGTTCTCCTTGGCGTAATCGATCATGGTGTCGAAGAAGCGACGGGGCTGGGCCGCCACCTTGGGCACGCGGATGGCCTTGACCACGCCGCCGTTCTTCACCGTGTCGGCGAAGGCTTTGAACTCGGTGTCGCGGAAGAGATCCGAGACGTCGATCATTTCCAGCGGGTTCCGGAGGTCCGGCTTATCGCTGCCGAAGCGGCGCATGGACTCCCGGTAAGGGATCCGGGGGAACGGGGGCTTGGTGAACTTCTTGGTAGAGAACTTGGTGAAAACGTCGAGGAAGAGGCCCTCCATCACCTTGAAGATGTCCTCCTGCTCGACGAAGCTCATCTCCACGTCCAGCTGATAGAACTCCCCGGGGCTGCGGTCCGCGCGGGCGTCCTCGTCCCGGAAGCAGGGGGCGATCTGGAAGTAGCGGTCGAAACCCGCCACCATCAGCAGCTGCTTGAACTGCTGGGGTGCCTGCGGCAACGCATAGAACTTGCCGGGATGGAGCCGGGAGGGAACAAGATAGTCCCGGGCGCCTTCCGGACTGCTGGCGGTGAGGATGGGGGTCTGATATTCGGTGAAGCCCTGCCCCAGCATGTACTTGCGGATCTCGGCGATCACGTTGCTGCGGAGCAGGATATTCTTGTGGAGTTTCTCCCGGCGAAGGTCGAGGAAGCGGTACTTCAGGCGGGTGGACTCCGGCGCGCAGTCATCCTTGGCCACCTGGAAGGGCAGCACTTCGGATTCACCGAGGAGTTCCATGCCGGTGGCCTGGATCTCGATCTCGCCGGTGACGAGTTTGGGGTTCACGGTCTCGGCGGAACGGGCCACCACCTTGCCATCGAAGCGGACCACCGTCTCCACGCGCCACTTGTCCAGCGCCTGATAGAAGGGCTGCTCCGGATCGATGACCACCTGCGTCAGACCGTAGTGGTCCCGCAGATCGATGAAGATCACGCCGCCATGGTCACGGACACTGTGGATCCAGCCGCAGAGCCGGACCTCCTTGCCCACGTCACTCTTGCGGAGTTCTCCGCAGGTATGAGAACGAAACATATTGCACTCCTGTTTTGCGGCAGTCCGGTTCTTCCCGGAGCCTGCGCCATTTTCATGAAATTTTCACAAACCTATTTCAACCCGATAATATAGCATGATTCCGCCCTGCTTTCCACCCCCTTCGGGAATTTCCGCGAAAAAAAGAAGGCGGGGAGCAGTTCCTCCCGAAGGAGTCCCCGCGTCCCCGCCCTCGAAAGGGGGCGAAAATTCTCCGCGTCAGCGGTAGAGCGGTCCGAAGGCCGCGCAGGCGCGGTAGTCCGCACCTTCCCTGTCCATGCCGAAGGCCGCCCAGGCGTTGGGCCGGAAAATCCGGTCTTCGGAAACGTTGTGCATGCACACCGGAATCCGGAGCATGGAGGCAAGGGTGATGAGATCGGCGCCGATGTGCCCGTAGTTGAAGGCACCGTGATTGGCGCCCCAGTTGGCCATGACGCTGTAAACGTCCTTGAAAGCGCCGTGACCGGTGAGGTTCGGCACGAACCAAGTGGTGGGCCAGCCCGGATCGGTCCGCTGATCAATCACGTTGTGGATCGCCGCCGGCGGTTCATAGGTATAGCCTTCGGCGATCTGAAGCACCGGTCCAAGCCCCTTGACCCGGTTGATCCGGCTCATGGTGACGGGCATGCCGCCCCGGCTCAGGAACCGGCTGGAGAAGCCGCCGCCGCGGAAATATCCGAGATTGGCGGGAATCCAACTGGTGGCATCCAGGCAGGCCTGTGCTTCGGCGGAAGTGATCTCCCAGAAGGGCTTCATGGCGGGCTTGCCGTCCCTGAAGGCGCGGCCGGTGGCATCCATGGTGGTGGTGCCGGAGTTGATCAGGTGGATCATTCCGGGGACCTCCAGGTCCATGCCGGTGGTGCGTTTCACCGCCTCGGGACTCCAGTAGGTCCGCACGTCGCTGAAGCCGGAGGCACTGCCGCTGAGCAGGTGGCCGAAGAGCATGGCGACGCCGTTGAGGGAGTCGTTCTCGGTGGCCAGCAGAAGCGGTTCGCGGATGCCGTTCCAGTCGAAGGAGGTGTTGAGGATCGTCTCGGTGAAGTCGCCGTTGGGCATGTGGTCGGTCCACTGCCGCTGGCCCTGAAATCCGCCGAGGATGGCGTGGTGCCCCATGGCTTCCTCTCCAAAGCCCATGGCCTCCAGCTTTGGATTGCCGATCATCAGGTCCCGGGCAATCATGGTCATCTTGACCACGTACTCCCAGATGGCCTCCTGCTGGGCGGGAGTCTTGCCGTTGGAGCCGTTGCTCATGTCCGGCCCCTGCTTGCAGTTGGCTTTGGTCCAGGCCAATGCCTTTTTGAACTCCTCGGGATCGTAGATGTTTTCATTGACCCGGCGGATGAATTCGCACATATCCACCGAGACGCAGCGCATATTGAGGTACTCCTCGAAGAAGTCGGGGTCCACGATGGAACCCGCGATCCCCATGGCCACGGAGCCCATGGAGAGGTAGGACTTGCCCCGGATCACCGATGCCGCCATGGCCGCACGGGCGAAAGCGAGGATCTTCTCCTTCACGTCGGCGGGGATCTCGGAGTTGTCCTTGTCCTGCACGTCGTGACCGTAGATGCTGAATGCCGGAAGTCCCTTCTGGTTGTGGGCGGCAAGAGCGGCAGCAAGATATACGGCCCCCGGACGCTCCGTCTTGTTGAAGCCCCAGATAGCCTTTGGCATAAGCGGATCCATATCTATTGTCTCGCAGCCGTAGCACCAGCAAGGTGTCACGGAAATGACTGCGCCTACATTGTTGTCACGGAATTTGTCAGCGGCAGCTGCAGCTTCAGCAACGCCACCGATGGTCGTGTCTGCGATGACGCACTCCACAGGTGCGCCGTCAATATAGTGGAGGGTTGACTCGTAGAGCTCCTTTACACTCTTTGCCATACCCATTGTCATCTCTTCAAGGGATTCGCGGATACCGCCGCGACGTCCGTCAATAATCGGGCGAATGCCGATACGTGGATGATTAGCTTTCATATCTATTTGTCTTTAGGAGTAAACAGTTTTGTAAAGAGGAAACCGATGATGAATATCGTTGTGGTTCCGAAAACGATTGTCAGATAAGTGTGGACAGGGCTGTGGAATACAGGAAGGCTCATATATGCGATTACGCAGAGGCCGAGAGCCACACCTGCGATTGCACCCGCCCTGGAAGGCTTCTTTGCCACGAGAGCCAGCAGGAAGAGGCCGAGCATTCCGCCGCTGAAGATGGAGCTGAGCTTCCACCAGGCATCCAGCACACCGTCTATCTTCTGCATGGCCAAGCCGATGCATATGCCGATTACGCCCACGAAGAACGATGTGGTGTAGAGCACATTCATATGCTTCTTCTTGCCGTCCTCTTCATCCTTGCGCTTGCCGCGGCTGTAGAAGTCCGTGAAGACGATGGTGGCGGAGGAGTTGATACTTGTGGCCACGGTGCTCATTCCGGCGCTGAAAAGGGATGCAATCACCAGACCTGTGAGGCCGGTAGGAAGTCCGTGCACTATGAAGTAAGGGAAGACCTTGTCCCCCGGAGTGCCTGCAGGAAGCAGATCCGGCTGTGCGGTATAGTAGGCATAGAGGGCTGTGCCGATGTAAACGAATACCAAAGAAACCGGTATGTAGAGGAGTCCGCCGAAAAGAGTACCCTTGACGGCCTCTCCGGTACTTTTGGCAGTCATATAACGCTGCACGTAGTTCTGGTCGATACCGTAATTCTGAAGGTTCATGAATATTCCGTAAATCAGAACTACCCATACCGTAGGCTCGCACAAAGTGGCGCCAAGGCTTCCGAGACTGAACTTATTGTTTGCCGCTGCTATGCTGAAGAGTTGTGAAGGCCCTTCAGGCATACCGAAGGTGAGGATTGCCGCACAGACGAGTGCTCCCACAATCAGTATGATACCCTGGATGGCATCCGTCCACACTACAGCGGAAATGCCTCCGAGTACGGCATATACCAAAGTAATCAGTCCTGTCACGATGATAATGGTGCTGATATCCCAGCCGAACATCGTATTGATTGGAATGGCAAGAAGGAGCAAAATTGACCCCACCCTGCATACCTGGGTGAGAAGATAGCAGATTGCGACATAAGCCCTTGCCCAGTAGCCATACTTGTCTTCCAGGAACTGGTATGCGGAAACACTGCCCACACCCCTGTAGAGAGGGATGAAGACCTTTGCCGCAAGATAGGTGGCAATAGGGATGGTGAAGCTGAATATCAGCTGGTTCCAGTTGCCCGAATAGGCTCCGCCGGGAAGGCCGAGGAAGCTGATGGAGCTTACGAATGTTGCAAAAATCGACATTCCGACAACCCAGGTCGGAATTGTTCCCTCCGCCTTGGTGAATGCCGCAGCACCCTTCTTGCTGCTCTTGTAGAAGCTGCAGCCAAAGAGCGCCACTCCACCAACAAAGATGAAGAATACGATGAAGTCAAGTAGTGTCAGTTCCATTATTTATAGTTCTTCGAGTTGAGATCTTTGAGAGCGGCAGCCGCTTTCTCTTTCAATTCGCCTTCATACTGCTTGTACGGGTAGGCCACAAACGGACTGCAGAGCCCTTGCAAACCGAGAGCACATTTGAGTCCGCAGAGGAAACTTGCGTCCGATGCCGGATTGAGTCCGTATAAAGACTTCGAAAGATACAAAATCTTCTCGTTGTATTCATTCGCAAGAGTCTTGTCTCCTGCCGCAGCTGCTTTATATGAGTTCACAAAGAGCTCCGGGAAGAGATTTGCGCCACCGTTCACGCCGCCGTCGCAACCGAGCATCACCATTTCCGAGGTGTACTCCTCAGGTCCCATATAGGTTGCGAAATCGCTGCCCTTGAAGAGGTTGATGATTTCCTTGAAGTACTCGTGATTGTTGGAACTGTCCTTGATGCCTATAATATTTGGATGCTTGGAAAGGGCCACAACTGTAGGAATATCAAGGAATACCTTAACCTTTGAAGGCATGTTGTAAAGAAAGACCGGAAGCGGACAGGCATCTGCAAGGGCGGTGTACCAATTTATAAGTTCCTCCTGGTTCGCAGGGAAATAGTATGGAGCCGCTGCCACGAGAGCATTCGCGCCACATTGCTTGGCGTGGTTCGCAAGAGCTATGCTCTCTTCGAGCGAAGTTTCCGAAATTCCCACGAGTACCGGAACACGGCCGGCAATGTGCTTGCACATCAATTCCACATATTCATAACGCAGATGTATTGCGATGCTTTGGGATTCGCCGGTGGTGCCGAGAAGAAAGATCCCGGCCACGCCTGCCTTGATCATATTGTCTGCAATCCTTTTGGCTCCATCAGCATCCAATGTACTGTTGTCGAGGAGCGGCGTAACGATAGGTGGGATAATCCCCTTAATCTTCTTCATATTATATTAATGTTTGTATTAAATCGTTATAACCAAATTGTACGAAAAAAACAATTTAGGCAAATGTAATTAAATCGTTATAAATATTCAAATATTAATTCATAAATTTGGCATTGAAAGAATAAGAGAATTATATGTGTGTTGTCCAGCGGACAATTGGGGAGCGTGGCATTGTAGAAAATGGGGAGCACCTAAGCGAGGACTGTTTGAGCAACTGCACCGCAGGTCGAAATAGCAGGCAGGTCGTGCGAGTTCCGCAGCGCCC
>DCGG01000049.1:13891-14021 GCA_002315455.1 Lentisphaeria bacterium UBA1784 | reverse complement strand
TGATCAACTGGTGCCCGGTGGCCAAAAGCGCCCTCTCCGATGAGGAGGTCATCTACAAGGACGTGGACGGGTTCTTCTGGCATTTCCGCTATCCGCTGGCCGACGGCTCCGGATATCTGGTGGTGGCCAC
>DCGG01000049.1:7734-13850 GCA_002315455.1 Lentisphaeria bacterium UBA1784 | reverse complement strand
GCGATACCGCCGTGGCGGTCAATCCCGAAGATCCCCGCTACAAGCATCTCATCGGCAAGATGGTGAAGCTTCCCCTCACCGACCGGGAGATTCCCATCGTGGCGGACCAGCATGCCGATCCCACCAAGGGGACCGGTTGCGTGAAGATCACTCCCGCCCACGACCCCAACGACTTCGAGGTGGGCAAGCGGCATGATCTGGAGGTCATCAACGTGATGAATCCGGATGCCACTCTCAATGCCCGTTGCGGCAAGGATTTCGAGGGCTTGGACCGCTTCACCGCCCGGAAGCTCTGCGTGGAGAAGATGGAGGCCCTCGGCCTTCTGGACAAGGTGGAACCCATCCGTCACGCGGTGGGCTTCTCCGAACGCGGCGACGTGCCGATCGAGACGCTGGTGAGTTACCAGTGGTTCTGCAACATGAAGGAACTTGCCAAACCCGCCATCGAAGCGGTGAAGTCCGGCAAGATCAAGTTCCATCCGGAGCGCTGGAGCAAGACCTACTTCCACTGGATGGAGAACATTCAGGATTGGTGCATCTCCCGGCAGATCTGGTGGGGACACCGGATCCCCGCATGGTACAACGATGAAAACGGCGAAGTCTACGTGGGCGAGACCGCTCCCACTGCCCCCGGAAAGTGGCGGCAGGAGGAAGACGTGCTGGACACCTGGTTCTCCAGTTGGCTCTGGCCCTTCTCCGTCATGGGCTGGCCCGAAAAAACCGAGGAACTGAAGAAGTTCTATCCCACCAGCGCGCTGGTCACGGGGCCGGACATCATCTTCTTCTGGGTGGCCCGCATGATCATGGCCGGCTGTGAATTCATGGGTGAGATCCCCTTCAAGGACGTCTATTTCACCAGCATCATCCGGGACGAGCAGGGCCGGAAACTCTCCAAGAGCCTCGGCAACTCCCCCGATCCGCTGGACGTGATCGCCACCTACGGCGCGGATGCCCTCCGCTTCACCATCGTCTATATTGCGCCTGTGGGCATGGACATCCGCTACAGCAACGAGAAGTGCGAGATCGGCAAGACCTTCGCCAACAAACTCTGGAACGCCTGCCGCTTCCGCCGGATGCAGGGCGAGGTCTCCGCGGACTTCATGACTGCACCCGATCCCGCGTCTCTCAGCGCGGACGAGGCCTGGATGCTCTCCAAACTGGACGCCGCCATCGCCGCCGTGGATGCCGATATGGGGGAGTTCAAATTCCACGCGGTGGCCCACGACATCTACGATTTGGTCTGGGGCACCTTCTGCGACTGGTTCATCGAGGCGGAAAAGGTCCCGCTCCGTCAGGGCGGCGCAGCCAAGACCCGCGCCCTCGCGGTGCTGGATTATGCGCTCTACCGTATTCTGCGGCTCATGCATCCGCTGATGCCCTTCATCACCGAGGAACTGGCGCACCAGATGGGCTTCCTCGCAGGGAACGATACCATCATGTATGCGCCGTGGCCCGAAGCCGACTGCTTCAAGGCGGTCCCGGCGGAGCAGATGGCGGCGGTGGACGGAAAATTCGAACTGGTCCGCGGCGGGCGTTTCCTCAAGTCCAGCTACAACATCCCGGACGGCAAAAAGATCGCCTTCCACGTCAAAGCGGTGGACGCCAACGCCCTTGCCTTCCTGAAGAGCCAGCAGGATTCCCTTGCGGTGATGCTCAATGCCTCCGAGATCACGATCTCGCAGGACGCCTTCGACAGCGCCGCCAACGGAGCCGCTCCTTCGCAGGTCTGCGGAGCCGGGACGATCTATCTGCCCCTCGCCGGGCTGATCGACATCGCCGCCGAGCGGGCCAAGTTGGAAAAGCAACAGCAGGATATCACCAAGTGGCTGAAGGGGACCCGGGCCAAACTTGCCAACGACAAGTTTGTCAACGGCGCCCCCGCCAACGTAGTGGAAGCGGTCCGGAGCCAGTTGGCCGAACTGGAGGAAAAAGAGAAGCGGACCGCTGAGCTTTTGGCCTGTCTGAAATAATAACCATCTGCGGGAAGCGGGTCATTTCCCTCTTTCCTGCAGGTTCATCTTCACCCCGGGGAGTCGGATCCCATGAAAAAAGAAGAGATGATCGCCCAAATCAGGACGCTCTCCTTTGAACAGGCCCTTGCCGAACTGGAGGCGCTGGTCTCCAGGATGGAATCCGGCAAGGTCCCGCTGGAGGAGTTGATCGCCAACTTCGAGCGGGGGAACCTGCTCGCCGGCTACTGCCGGAGCAAGCTGGATGCGTTGGAAAAACGCATCGAGGTCCTGACTTCCGATGACGGAGATCAGGGGAACTGGGCGGATTTCGAGCCGGACAACACCCCCAGCCGCAAGATCGGCGGGAACGCTCCGGTGACGGCAACCGCATCCGCCGCGGCTCCGGCCGCGGCAACGGCCCCCCGGCATCCGGCTCCGCAACCGGACAACGGGGATGATCTTCCCTTTTAATCCCCGGTCCAAGGAGCGGGAGACTCATGGGACTTTATCAGGAAAAGAAGATTTCCGGCTGGATGACGATCCTGTTGCTGGGAGCGATCTTCGCCGCGCTTTTTCTGCCCATGCTGGGGGTGGTCCGGGAGTTTCTGCACAACGAGAGCCTCTTTGCCGTGGAAGCGCAGGAGTTCGACTTTTCGCTTCCGGTGGTCACGGCCCACAAGGTCATCCAGAATAACTTCCCCCTGTATCCTGCGCTGTCGTCGGTACTCTACCGCTACACCGGGATGTCCATGGAAACCGTCCTGCGGCTGATCTCCATCGGGATGCTGGCGCTGACCTCCGTCATCGTCTATCTGGCGGCGGCAAGCGTGCGCTCGTCCCGGGCCGGAGCGGTGGCCTGCGCCATGTATTTTTCCACCACCATCGTGCTGGAGAAAACGGGCGAAGGATATCCCACGACCACGGCGGCGTTCTTCCTGCTGGCAGCGCAGCTGCTCTTCTTCCATTACAGCATCCGAAAGGCGAACTGGAACCGGGCGTGGGTCGTGGCGGCACTGCTGCTTGCACTGGGTTTCTTTGCGGGGGGGATCACGGTGCTGGTCTTTTTAATCGTACCGCTTTTCTTTCTGCGGAGGCCCATGTCCATCCGGGAAAAAGTGGGGAAGCCGGGCTTCATCATGGCGGTGGTGATCCTCGCCATTGCGATTTTGGGATGGCTGATCCCGCTGGTTCAGGGGACGAAATCCATGGATCTCGAGTTGATCGAATGGGATAAGATGACGATCCTGAACTTTTTCCGCAATCTCGCTTCCGTTCTGGGGACTTATCCCATCCGCCTGTTGCCGTGGACTCTGATCGCGTGGCTCCCCTTCTGCGTGGCGCTTCAGCAACTGGACCAAACGCCGATCTTCAGCCGGTATCTGCGGACCTTGGCATTCGTGGAACTGGGCTTGCTGGCGCTGTTGCCCATGCTGGACATCCGGGATCTGATCTACCAGCTCGCGCCCCTCTCGATCCTGGTTGGGCTCTCCTATGATCTCGGAGTCCGCCGCTATGGTCTCGGCTTGCGGAAGTTACTGAAACTGGGCGAAATCTTCCTCCTCGGGATCGCCGGGATCATCGTGCTGACCTACTTTCTGCCGGAAGGTCTGCTGGGACGCATTTTCAGCATCGCCAATACGCTGGCCTTCCGGGAGACGGCCGTCTGCCGCCTCGGCGGAGCGGTGGCGATCTGCGTGATCGTCGGGATCGTGCTTCTGCTGCGGTTCTCGCGGTCGCAGATGCCGATCTGGCTGAACCTTCTGCTGATCATGACGGGATCGTGGATCCTCTTCAGCGCGGTCCTGCTGCCCTATCAGGCGCAGGACACCACCAAGCGGAAGTTCGGACGGGACGTGGCGGCGGCCCTGAAGCCGGACGGCGGCCGCCGGATCTATAAAAACGGGATCATCGACCTCTACGGAGGATTGTATTATTCCGGGGCGGAAGTGATCCGCATCGACAATTTAGACAACCTGCCGGAGGATGACAAGGTGATCTATCTGATCAGCCAGGAGTTTCCCCAGCGCTCCGACCGCAGCTGGGTCAATCTTTTCCCGGAGGACTACCGCTACCGGAAACACCGCATCTCCCTCTGGAAGGGGACGTTGCGAAAAGAGTGATTTTTCCTCCGCGAGCGGAGATGCAAGGGGGGCGACAAGAGGTCTTGCCGCCCTCTTTTGCGTTTTTCCCTGCTACTTGCGGACGATCTCCAAAGCGGTCCCTGTGGGGACCTGCGGAATCATGTCGCCCTCGAGGACGAGTTTACCCTTGCCCGCGCTCCATTCCAGAGCAATCGGCCCCCGGCAGGTGTTCATGGAGAAGGTAAACTCCTTCAGCCGATCCGGTTTCGGATCCGCGAGGAAGGTCCGGAATCCCGGCGCCGTGGGCCGGATGCCGCAGATGAACCGCGGGATAATGTTGGCGGGTGCGGCGCCCCAGCCGTGGTTCCAGTCCAGATTTGGCTTGCTCTCATAGTTCCAGGCTTCCATGGTAATGGTGGTCCCGGCGCGGAGCATCTCCAGCCAGGAGCGGCGGCTGCCGGAACAGAGCAGGCTCATGGCGTGCCGGCTCATGCCGCAACCATAGGCGCACTCCAGCAGAAGTTGCGCGTAATAGACGCTGCAGGCCATGCCCTTCTCCCGGATAATCTCCTGTAGAGCCGCTTCCTCTTCCGGACGGGCGATTTTCCAGAGCAGAGCCGCCACCGCACCGTGAAGCCCGGTGTGACCGGAAGCGGCGCTGTCCACATAGCTTCCGTTTTTCCCGAAGGTCCTGCGGAGCAGAATGCGGAGTTCCTCCGCCTTCCGGTTCCATGTGGCGTCGCCGGTCAGTTCCGCCATGATCTCCATGGCGTCGGAACGGAGGGCGTTGGGGACGAAGTTGACCTCGCCCAACTCATAGCCGTCCCGCTCCTCCGGCGGCCAGTCCACGATATCCCGGATTCTGCCGTTCCCGCGGATCAATCCGTCCGGCCCCTCCAATGCGCACAGCAAACTGGGCTCCAGCTCGGGAAGCCAGCGGCGGAGGGAGTCCTCATCGCCGGTGTAGAGCAGATATTCCCGGATCAGCCGGGGGACGAAAAGGTGCCATTCCGTGGGCCACGTCCGGTCCCGGAAGCGCAGGAAGCAGTCGATGGTGTTCCGGGCGGTCTCGGGGTTGGCACAGCAGCAGAAACTGCCCAGTTCCGAGATCAGTGCATCGGCTTCGTAGGGAAGCCGTTCCCGGTCGCCGTCGATGAAATGATCGAAACAACTGGTGGCCTGAATGGAGTATTTGCATAATTCCCAAACCGCGTTCAGCGCCGGATCACTGCTCCGGAACCGGGAGGCCTTCGTCTCGTCCCAGTTGCCGTAACAGGCGGTGCGGATCACCCTGGCGGGACCGTAGTAGTGGTCGATCTCCACGTAACGGAAAAATCTGCCCTGCCCGATCTCCTCGCCGTCCGTAAGCCTGACGCCGCCGTCCAGTCCCCACGGGGGAATGAAGGGGCCGAGGTCGATGCGGTAGCGATGGACGCCGTCCTGCAGTTTCAGGACCGTCTGGTGAAAGGTGATGTAACTCCCGGATCGGTGGACGAGGTTGCCGTCCCGGTACTCTTCGCCCACGGTGATCCGGGCGCCGGCGGTGCCTTTGGAATCCAGTTCCACCTCCAGCAGCGAGAAGACGTCCTTCCCGAAGTCAAAAAGAGCACGATTGCTGACGGAGGGATTGAAGAGTTCCTGACGATCGATCATTTTTCGCTCACTTTCTCATAGATCCGGGTCTCGGCGGCCTTGGGGCACCAGGAGACCTCGCCGGAATAAGTCTCTTTCTCCTGTCCGGCGGGCCACACGAGGCGCCACGTTCCCGCGGGAAGGGTGAAATCATGCCGTCCGCCCCTCCGCTTTCCGGTGTGAACGGCGAAAAGGCTGGCGTCATGATAGACGGCATCGTTGCGGTCGCTGAAGATCTCCACTCCCGCCTTCTCCGCAATCATTCGGAGGTCCCGGGGTTTCAGCCGGGGCAGAGCGGCAAAGTAGTTCCGGCCCTTGCGCACAAACATGGGAGTCCCGTCGGTGAAGGTGCCGATCTTTTCATCAAACGCGGAGGGAATCAGCCAAGGCGAGCAATCCTCGCGACCCTTGATGGTCTCGCCATCCCGGACCCACGCGGTGGAGCGGCGGC
>DCGG01000049.1:683-7673 GCA_002315455.1 Lentisphaeria bacterium UBA1784 | reverse complement strand
CCCCAGCAGCCGGTCTGCGGCGGCGGCGGAAAGACCCTTCTCCGTGAAGATCCCGGGCGCATAGTAGAAGAGCGCCGTCGCGTTGTCCCGCTTCAGTTTCTCCTGAATCGCTTTCTCGGTGGCGGCATCCAGTCGGTAGGCGTTGAGGAAGATGTAGAACTTGTACTTGGGTAGCGCCGGATTTCTGATCTCATCCAGCAGGTATTCCGCGTAGGGCGCGCCGATGCGTCCGATATCCTCCCGCTGGTAGATGGCCATGTTCATCACCCGGTCGTGAGTGGTCCCGCCGGGGAGCTGGGCGCAGGCGGAGATGGACCAGTCGTCCATGAAGACCGCGATCTGCGCCCGCTCGGAATTATCCGCTTTCGCATGGCGGACGGCGATCTTCTGCAGTTCCCCGATGGTTTTCATGGTCTCGGGATCGTCGTGCCAGTTCAACACGCCTTCGCAGAGGGGGAAGAAGTAGGTTCCGCAGTTGGCGCAGAGCGTTTTGGCGTACTGCCGCGCCAGCACGTGGTCGAAGCCCGCCACCGTCCGCACGCTGAAGGCGTACTTGGCGGGGAAGGTCAGATGGCTCCGCAGGTCGTCCTCGTTGAACCACATCTTGTTGTGGAGCCGGAGCGAACCCGGGCAGGGTGCATCGAAACTGCCCACTCCGCCCGCATCCCGGAAGTTGGCGGCGTAGTGGTGGGGTCCCTTGAAGAAGTCGAACCATGGCGACTCCACTGCCCGCTTCTGCCGGAGGTATCCGGTCTGCTCGCCGAGGAAGCGGTTGCCGAGGTCCATGATGTGTCCGTAGTAGGTCCCCACGAGGCTCTGCCCTTTGGTCTCCTCCTTGATGAGTTTGGCGTAGAAATCCATCCCTTCCGTGACCACGTCCGAAAGGGTCGCGGCATAGTCGATGGCGGCAACGTCCCGCACCGGATTCCGGAAGGCTCCGTCTGCAACGGCACGGGCGGCACGGGAGGGGATCTGCGCCGTTTCCAGCGTGACGCGGGGATCGTTCCACGCCTTCTGCAACGCGGCATCAGTCTTGTACTTCGCCTTGAGATGCTCCCGGAAGGTGCGGAGCATCACCGGGCTGTAATCGGTGTAGGTGCCGTCCTGCTGCGGATCGTCTCCGCCCCAGAAGTGCATCCACTGGTTCTCCTCGCCCTCGTCGGGGGAGAAGCCGATCACGTGGTCCGCATAGGGACTCTGACGGATATGTTCGATGGCGGCGCGGATGTTCTCCCCGGCCAGTTCCCTCCACGCGGTGCTGGCGAGGGAGGTGTTGCTGCCCCGGCGGCCGTTGTCAAAGACGATAAGATCATCCTTGTGGCTTTTGGTGAAAAACTTGGGACGGCTGTCCCGCAGAGAGATCTTGATGATCAGAAGCGCATCGGGATCGCCCTCCAGTGCCTTCATCACGTTGGAGTCCAGATGGGAGAAAACGGGTCGTTCCCCAGCATCCCATTGCAGTTTTGCCCAGCAGATGAAAATGTGGACTCCCTGCTTGCCGTACATCCCCGTGTGCTCGGAGACCTGATCATCCCCGCGGTTGGTACCGATGAAAGGGATCACTTGCCCGTTGACCGAAACCGCCATGCCGCCGTGGTGTTTCACCATTTTGGCGATGGGCATTTTCGCGTGCCGGTCGTTGAGGACCTTGCACTGCCAGCGGAAGGGTTTGCCCTCCCGGACCAGCTGACAACCGGCGGCTTCGAGGCTGATCTCATACGTCCCGGGCATGAGGAACCGGGAGAACTTCAGCGTCAGCGGGACCTTGATCTCACCGCCGGCAACCGGCAGTTCCGCTACCGGGAACGCCTGAAACGTCCGTCCTTCGCGGGTAACGGAGCAGGTAAGTTCCAGCGGAGCGTCAAGTTTGGGGAAACGGAGCCGGACGAAGCATTTCTTCTCACTTCCGGCGCTCATTTCGGAGGGCACGTCGCTCTCCAATACCGCAAGAGGGCGTTTCGGCGCGGCGGAGTCATAGGCGACCACGCCCCAGTCTCCCAACGGCGGCCTGGCAAGTTCAATGGCGGGGACCCAAAGGGAATCGTCGAATCCGGGCTTGTTCCAGCCTTCCGGTTCGGGACCGGGGGGCAGACAGCGCCATTTCCGGTCGGAGATCAACTGTTCCGCGGAACCATCGGCATAGAGCAGGTCCAGTTCGCCGAGGAATCCGGCTGAATAGCGGTCCTGCCGGACCTTGACGCCGATGACGTTCTTGCCCTTTTTCAGATAGGGGGCGATGTCGGTGCGCCCGGGATGGTTGCGGTTTCCGGCGCTCTCCGAAAGTTTTTTTCCGTTGACGTAGAGAATGCCGTTGTCGTCGGCGGCGCTCTGCAAAATCGCCTTCTCCGGGACCCGGGTCAGTTCAAACTCCCGGCGCAGAAGGGCGGTGACGCTCTCCACCCGGTCCCGGGTGTACCAGATCCAGAAGGCGCGCCAGCTGCTTCCGGGGAAGTCCGGCGTCAGGATGCGGACCCGGGAGAGCGTCAACTCCTTCAATCCGGGAAACTCCACTGCGAAACGTCGGGCGTACCCCAGTTTCCGCATGTCGATGAAATAACCGGATTTCCCGCCCTTGCAGTTCAGCATGACGGGGGCGTCGAAGGACTGCCTGGAGTCGTTCCACGCGCTCACCGGAAGCCTCGCGGGAAGGGCGTCCGCTGTCACCAGCTGCAGGTCCCGCACCGGATGGGCCGTCGGCATGGCGGCTTCCAGCCGGGGAGTCTCCCCCGCGTCCCGAAGCGCCACATGGTTGATCTTTGGGTCCTTGATGACGATGCCGCCGCTCTTGAAGATGGCAGTGTACTCGATGGCCTTGGCCGGGAGAATGTCGGATGGCCGCGCGAAGAGGGCCGGTCCGCCCAGCAACAGGACACAGCCGAGCAAAATCGTCGGGATGAAGCGTCGTTTCATGTTGGAACTTCCTTATTTTATTTTCGGAATGATGATCCGGTTTCAGCGGGATTGAGTAACCGGACGCTCTCCCGCTCGATGAGGGACGGGAGTTTCCGGTAGCGGCCGGGGTCTGCAGGAGGCTCCTCCAGCAGATCCACGGCGGCATTCGCCACGCCGGCAGCATCCTCCTGCAGCGTGGTCAGGGGCGGATTCAGAAGCTGGGAGAAATCCTGATTGTCGTAGCCGAGCAGAGAGAGGTCCTCCGGGACCCGGATGCCCTGCTTCTGGCAGAAGGTCAACACGCCCAGCGCCAGCACGTCGGTGAAGGCGAAAATGGCGGTGATCTCCGGATGCTCCGCAAGCAGAAGTCCGGCGACGGAACCGCTGTCCTTCGCAGCGAGATCTCCGGAAATATCCTCTTTGATTGTCCGCAGTTCCGCCTTCATGTCGGGATGCTCCTCCAGAAAATCCTCCACGCCCTGATGCCGGAACGCAAAGGAACTGTCGCTGTAATTCAGATCCCTGGCGATGATCCCCACGTGCCGGTGCCCCATGCGGTAGAGGTACTCCATGGCGGCGAACCCGCCGAAACTGTCGTCGTTGACCACCATGGTGAATCCCGGAATCCTAGGGCCGTACATCCCCACGATCCGCCGGGCGGAGAAACGCTTCAGCAGCCGGGGGAGTTCCTCGCGCCACGGCGAAAGGTCGGTGAGCAGAAGTCCCTCCAGCGGGTCCGAAAGCATCTGCTCCGCCAGTGTCACGGTGCGGACGCTGTACCCATCCTCCTCCAGCCGCTTCTGAGCCGTGGAGAAAAGCCGGAAAAAATAGGGATTCATAAGCTGCGAAGCGGTGATGGCGATGCCGATGGCTCCCCGCGGTTCCTGCCGGCGGACGAAGGTCCCTTTGCCCTGCTGACCGTAGATGAGACCGTAGTGTTTCAGATGGTCGATGGCCTTCTTGACGGTGTTGGAACAGACGCCGAAGCGCCGGGAAAGCTGGGCGATGGAGGGCAGTTTTCCGGAGAGGGAACCGGACCGTATCTCCTCCCGCAGCGTCTCATAGAGCCGTTGTGAAGGCGTCGTGGATTCAATGTGCATGCAAACCTCCGTTCCAGAAGCGTACCCGCAACTTGGATGCCCAAGTTTATTGTAATATATCACTCCATCAAAAATTTGTCAAGGAAAAGCGCTGCGGGATCTCTGCAGATGTAGCGTCTCCTCCGGAAAAAACATAAAAAAGGCAGACCCCCGAAAAGGAGTCTGCCGGTGCAGATCGGGAAAGATCACTTCCGCTTTGCGGCCTTCTTCACCGGGGCCGCCTTCTTGGCCGGAGCGGCCTTCACGGCCTTGGCAGGGGCGGCCTTCTTCGCCGGAGCGGTTTTCTTGGCAGGCGCGGCCTTTTTGGCCGGGGCCGCTTTCACGGCCTTTTTCTGACCGTTCTCGAAGTAGGCTATGAGCTCCGGCTCCAGCGAGGGAATGTCCTGCGGGACGTTGCCGTGCCGCATGGAGTAGTGTCCCAGCACGCCGGTCGCCACCGCCATCCGCGCCGCAATGGGGGAGGTGCTGGGCGCCTTGCCGTCCCGAATGAACTCCAGAAACGCCGAAATGATCTTCGGATCGGCGCCGCCGTGAGAACCGGTTTCAGGCTTCAGATGGTAGATGATGTCCGGCGTAGCCCGGGGCCCGCGAGTGGTCCAGACGTGAATGTTGCAGTCGCCGAAATCCCCGATGTTCTCCACCCGGCCCCGGGTACCGATGAAGGTGTAGTTCCGTTCGGCATCCGGCGCATAGTGGCACTGCACGTAGGTGGCCTGGGCACCGTTTTCCAGTTGCATCATCACCATGTTGTGGTCCTCCACGTCGATGACGGGGGAGAAACCGCTCAGTTCCACGGGCGGATAGTTGGCATCGCTCCAGATCTTGTAAACGTCAACCTCCTCGTCCGGCTTGCGGCGGGGGAGTTTGTCGTAGACCGAAAGCATGCCCATGCCCACCACGCGCTTGGTGTAGGATCCCATGAGCCAGTGCATCACGTCGATGTCGTGGGCGCCCTTCTGCAGCAGCAGTCCGTTGGAATACTTCTGCTCGGAGTGCCAGTCCCGGAAGTAGGCGTCGCCGCCGTAACTGATGAAGTGACGGCACCAGCCGCACTGGACCTCGCCGATCATGCCGGAGTCGATGACCTCCTTCATCTTGAGGATGCTGGAGAAATAGCGCATGTTATGCCCGAGGAAGAGTTTGGAGCCGGTCCGGTAGGCGGTGCGGAGGATGCGGTCGGCGCCTTCGATGGTGATGGCAATGGGCTTCTCCAGATAGACGGCCTTGCCCGCTTCGAGAGCGGCGCAGGCGACCTCTTCATGCATGAAGTCCGGGACGGTGACGAAAACGGCATCCACTTCGGGATCGTTGATGACTTTGTGCCAGTCCAGGACCTGCTTGGCCTTGGGGACCTTCTCCGCGAAAGCCTTGAACTTGTCCTTGGAGACGTCCGCGCCGATGACGACCTCGAATCCCTCCTCCGGGCGGTGGGCCTCCAGTCCCAGCTGTCCCCGGTGATAGACGCCGATCAATCCGATTTTGATGGTTTTCTTCTTCATGACGATCTCTCCTTTTTTTTGAGAAACGTTGGAGTGAAATTTGCATTCCGGTATAGAATGTAATAAATTATGCGGGAAATAGCAAATACTCCGGCGCGATTTTCCTGAAAAAAAAATGTCAAATATCAAAAAAGATGTCAAATATTGATGTTTTCTCTCTGGAAATCCCACAAAACACGCATCGCTCCGGGGTTTCAAAACAATGCGGAAAGGACCTTGCCGATGAAAAAAAGAATGCTTCTTCTACCGGTTCTGCTGGCGGGAATGACGGCGGGCGCCGCCGGGCTTTACGTCGCCGTGGATACGGGAGATGACGGAGCCGCCGGGACCAAAGTTTCTCCGTGGCGCAACATCTCCACCGCCATCAAGCGGGCGAGACCGGGCGATACCATCTTCGTGCTTCCGGCGGGACGCCCCATCGTCCAGAGCGTGAGTTTCCGCGGCGTCTTCGGCACCCCGGAAAAGCCCATCGTCTTCGACGGGATGAACAACATCTTCCTCGGCGTCAAACCCCTGCATTCGGGAGAGTGGACTCCCGTCTCCCCCGGACTTTTCAAGCGCACCCGCAAGGACGGGATCAACATGATCAACCGCTACTTCATGGTGGTTGATGGCAAGCGTCAGCGCATGGGGCGCTTCAACAAGTTCCCCAAGGGGCAGGCTCCATGGAAGTCGCCCGAAGAGCTGAAGCCCGGCGAATGGACCATCATCGACACCGATCCCCAAAACAGGGGACAGCATCTCTTCGATCAGTACGTCCGGCTGGACGACAAGGCGACCGCCGCCGATCTCGTCCGCTGGAGCGAACCCTTCCGCTGTGACGGCGGGGTGCAGTTTTCCGGGAAGAACGGCTGCATCACCATCCGGAATGTCATCGCCAAACATTTCTGGAATGACGGCTTCAACATCCACCACGATGCCAGGCAGATCACTTTCGAGAACATCGCCGCCGTAGAGTGCGGAGACGACGGCATCAGCGGACACGAAGGCGTGGAACTCATCATCCGCAACTACGTCGGCATCGGCAACTCCACCGGGATCTGCCACGCCCTCGTCAACGCCACCCATGAAAACGCCTATATCGAGGGGACGCTCGGCCGGGACCTCTACCTCCCCAAAGACGGCGGCATGCAGAGTTTCAAAAACGTCTGCGTAAACGGAGATTCCCGGGGCGGGATCTCCATTGTCCCCAGCAACGGCAAGGCCCGGTTCGACAGGCTCGTCTGCATCAACCGCGAACCGAAGGCGGATTTCCTGTTCCATCCGAAAAATGATGCGGAAGTCACCTTCTCCGACTGCCGGATCAGCGGCTATAAAAACGTTCCCAAACTGCCCGGTTTGAGTGCCGATTGCGCCGTCCCGGAAAAGGAGATGGCGGAGTTCAAGGCGAAACTTTTCGCCCTCTTCGGCGGACAGTTGGAAAAGGCGCTGGAGAAATGAATTTCCGCTCAACGCCGCAGAAAAGGAATGTCAGAAATTGATCTTTTCGACTGGCTCTG
>DCGG01000049.1:0-668 GCA_002315455.1 Lentisphaeria bacterium UBA1784 | reverse complement strand
CTGACAACTCTTTTCCCTTCCGGCTGGTCTTTGCCGGCGAAGGGATCGCCACCGCGCAGACGCCTCTGATCGAACGGACGGACTTCGAGTACTGTACGGCGGAGTACGTCCGCTCCGGCAGGGGGATCCTCGAGTGCGGCGGCAGGCGGTACGAATGCGGGCCGGACTGCGTCTATCTGCTGCACCATCACTCCAACCACCGCTACTGGCCGGAGAAAGAGGACCCGTGGAATAAACTTTTCTTCATGGTGGAAGGAACGCTGGCCGATCAGCTTTTCCGGGCCTACGGGATACAGGACGTGGACGTTCTGCCGGAGGCGGGAGAACTGCGGCACTTCTTCGATGCCTTCTGGCGCATCCGGGAACCGGAACCGGATCTGCACAGGAAGGCCGCCGTATTGTTCCACCAGTTCGCAGAGGCCATGGCCCGGATGGTCCGGCGGAGGTCGCAGCCTTCCGAACTCCCGGCGGCGCTCATCCTTTTGAAACGGCGTCTGGATGGAGAACTCGGAGACGCTTTCCTTCTGGAGGAGTTCGCGCAGGAGCAGGGGGTCTCCACCGCCCATTTGATCCGCATTTTCCGGGAGGCCTTCGGCTGTCCTCCCATGGAGTACCGGCTCCGCCGCAAACAAGCCGCCGCGGAACTCCTGCTGGCTCACTCCCTGCTC
>DCGG01000069.1:6015-11654 GCA_002315455.1 Lentisphaeria bacterium UBA1784 | reverse complement strand
TCCATCGCCTTCGGATTGGCGTTGTAGGAGTCGTCGATATAGGTCACATCATTGACGCGGAAAATGCGGCTCCGGCTGCCGGGGAGCGTCGTGTTCTTCAATCCGGCGGCGATCACCTCAGGGGCGATGCCCGCACCGTATGCCGCCGCTGCGGCGGCTCCGGCGTTGGACGCCTGATGTTCCCCCGAAAGGCTCCAGCTGATCTCAAAGCTCCTGCCGTCCGGAAAGCGGAGTTCAAACTTGCTTCCGCCGGGCGATCCGCCCCGGTAGCGGCTTTGAATATCGCCCGATCCGGAGCCGAAGGTCAAAATCTTACGGGTTCCTGCGCCTTCGCGCAGGATCGGACTCTGCGGCAGTTCCGCCGGAATGACCGCGATGCCGCTGCCGGAGAGAAAGGAGAAGATCTCCCGTTTTTCCGTTGCGACACCGTCGAGGTCGCGCAGAAATTCCAGATGGCACGGCGCGATCGAGTTGACCAGCGCCGCGTCGGGGCGGATCATTTCGCTCAGGGGACGGATCTCGCCGAAATGGTTGGTCCCCGCTTCCAGAACGGCGAAGCGGTGTTTCCCGTTCAGGCGCAGAAGATTCTGCGGCACTCCGATCTGGTTGTTGGTGTTGCCGATGGTCCAAAGGACCTCCTCTTCATTTCCGCCGCAGGCGGCGGTGCAGATGGCTCTCAGCATCTCCTTGACGCTTGTTTTTCCGACACTGCCCGTGACCGCGAAGACCGTCAGCGAGTTGAAGCGTTTGCGGTGAAAGGCGGCGATCTGCTGATAGGCTTTCAGTGTATCGGGAACGATCAGAAGCGGGATCCCCGCCGGAGCAAGCATCTCTTTGCCCTCATTGATGCAGAGCGCCGCCGCACCGGCTCCGATCGCTTTATCGAGCATGGAGTGGGCGTCGAAACGCTCGCCTGCAAGGGCGATGAAGAGCGCGGCTTTTTCCGGCACGCGGGTGTCGGTGAATACGGCGGAAACGGAAGCCGTTCCGTTCCTCCATCTGCCGCCGGTCGCGGCAGTCAGTTCAGAAGCGGAAAACATCATATCACTGCACATTGTCGATATTCAGCACTTTGCGGACGACTCCCGCCGCGGAAAAGCACGCGGATCACCTGCGACTTGGTCAGAAAGTAGATCCAGCAGTCGCTGCGTTTGTCGGGGGTGCGGATCGCCGGTGCGGGACCGTAGGCGAGGATCACCTGATCCGGCGTCATGCCGGGGACCACTTCGCCGCGCAGGATCCGGCGGCGCACATTGTCGGGGATCCCCCGGAGCAGAGTTTCGCGGTCCTGCGTGGTAAAGGTGTAGCCGATATAGTCAGCCATCGTGCAGAGCCGGTAGCCTGCGGAAAAACGGATCGTGTACTGCTTGCCTTTTTTGTCCTTGAAAATGATCTTGTCGCCGAAAGAGGTGGTCTTCACCGGAGTGATCTCGGTGCCGAGCGGGATGAAGGTGCCGCGCTGGATGTTGAGACTGCTGATGTTTGCCGGATCTTCATACCAGATATTGTATTTGGTGTAGAGCCGTTCCCCTTCCTTCAGCTGGAAGACTTCGGAAAAGACCACCGGATCAGCCGCGCATCCGCAGAGAAGAAGCGCCGCCGCCGCACAGACCATGATAAAAAATGAACGCATTTGAATGAACTCCTTTGATGTTGCTTGTGCATTGGAGAAAATATAACGTTTTTTCCGGAAAAGTCAAATGAAAATGGAAGATTTCAGTGTATTTTTTCCGGGGGATCATCCGGATGCCGCACCGTCAGAACCTCGACATCATCTCTCGCTCTCTGAATCCGAGCATCATCGCCGAGGTGTCGTTGATGATGCCGAAATACTGCACCCCGCGTTTGAGCCAGCGGTCAAAGCCGCTTTCTTTGAGCGCCATGATGCGGGTCATGGCTGTCTGACGGTCGATCCCACCGTGTTCGCTGTCGATCCAGCAGAAATCAAAACCCGCTTCCGCTGCCATTCCCGCAACGGCTGGGGCGGAAAAGGTGACGACGCACCCTTTCAGGATCCTGCCGCTTTTCAGAGAGGCGAGAAAGGTTTCCAGATTGTTGCAGATCATAAGTTTGTTTTCCTTTTTTGCGTCCCATAAAATAGCACGTTCCCGACGAAAAAGCAAGTAAAAAAGGGTGTTCCGAAGGTTGAAAAAAAGAACTTTCTGTGCTATATTATATTCATTCTATGCAAGGATGGATGAAATATGGATAATTCTCTTCAATTTCTTGAAAACGGCTCCGTGACATCGGTTCCCGGGATGAAGGCGGCTGGCGTCACTGCCGGATTCAAAAAATCCGGTGCGCCCGACTTTGCGCTGGTCTTTTCCGAGACTCCGGCAAATTTCACGGGAGTCTTCACCAGCTGTACCTTTGCCGCTGCTCCGGTTCTGCTCGACCGTGAAAAAGTGCTGCGCGGCGGTTTCCTTCGCGCCTTTGCGATCAACAGCGGAAACGCCAACGCCTGCACAGGAGAGACCGGACTTGCCAATGCGCGCCGCAGCTGCGAGATCGCCGCGAAAGCGCTCGGGATCTCCGCCGACGAGGTCGCGGTCGCTTCCACGGGAAGGATCGGCGTCCAGATGCCGATGGAGCTGATCGAGCGCGGCATTGCGCTCGCGGTCCCCGCGCTGTCGCACGACGGCGGCGCCGCGGCGAGCCGCGCGATCATGACGACCGACACGCTGCCCAAGGCGGCAGCCGTTCAGATCACTCTCGGCGGAAAGAAGATCACGATCGGCGCGATGACCAAAGGCGCCGGTATGATCGATCCGAAGCTGACTGCTCCGCATGCGACGATGCTCTGCTGCATCGCAACCGATGTGAAGGCGGAAAACGCAGTGCTGGCGGAAATGCTTCAGCCCTGCGCCGAGGACTCCTTCAACCGCATCACGGTCGACGGCGATATGAGCACCAACGACACCGTGATCTTGATGGCGAACGGAGTTTCCGGTTACGAACTCAAGCGGAACACTCCTGAATTTGAACAGTTCCGCGCCGCGCTTCTGGCAGTGATGCAGGATCTTGCGCGCCGCATGGTCATGGACGGCGAGGGTTCGACCAAGTTCGTCACGGTCAAGGTGATCCATGCCGCAAGCAGGGCGGATGCGAAACTTGCCGCCGAGGCTGTCGGCAATTCGCTCCTCTGCAAGACTGCATGGTTCGGCAACGATCCCAACTGGGGCCGGGTCGTGGCGGCGCTGGGATATTCCGGCGCACTTCTTGATCCCGATAAGTGCGACGTCTATTTCGACGACACGGCAGTGGTCCGCAACGGAGGAGATGCCGGCGTTCCGGAGAGCGATCTGGTGCCCATCGTCTCCAAGAGTGCGTTTGTCATCACCTGCGATCTGCGGGACGGCGATGCCTCCCACCGGGTCTGGACCAGCGACATCTCCCACGAGTACGTGAACATCAACGCGGACTATCACACGTAGAGTCCGCATTGCTCCGGAAAAACTGACTGCAAACAATTTTGGACCGCACAGCGGTACTGCCAATACAAAGGGATTGATCTCAACATGAAAAAATCGGACGTCAAAGTACTGGTCATCACCGGTTTCGGACTCAACTGCGAACGGGAGACCGCCGCCGCCTGCAAACTGGCGGGAGCTACCCCAGAACTGGTCCATCTCAACGACCTGATCGCCGGCGAACGGAAATTGGAGGAGTTCCATTTTCTCACTTTCATCGGCGGCTTCTCCTTCGGTGACCATCTTGGCTCCGGAACGGTCTTTGCCAACCGGGTCAAGGCGAAACTTCATGACCAGTTGGAAAAATTCGTGGCGGACGGGAAACTGGTCATCGGCATCTGCAACGGCTTCCAGACCCTGACCCGGCTGGGCATGGTCCCTGCCCTCAACGGCGACTATTTCACGCAGACGGCGGCTCTCGCCCACAATGATTCCGGAGTGTTCCGGGACGACTGGTGCATCCTGAAGGCCGATCCCCAGTCCCCCTGCGTCTTTACCAAGGGGATCGATCAGGTCCGGCTTCCGCTTCGTCACGGCGAAGGCAAATTCGTCGCGGACCCGGCGGTGCTGGAGGAGATCGAGAAGCGCCATCTGGCGGCGGTCCGGTACGTCAATGCCGACGGAACTCCGGCGACAGAATTCCCGGCCAATCCCAACGGTTCTCTCGACTCCATCGCGGGCATCTGCGACCCCACGGGACGCATTTTCGGATTGATGCCCCACCCGGAGGCCTTTCTCTCTCCCTTCAACGCTCCGGATTGGACCGCCAAGGATCAGGTCCCGGCGGAGGGCGAGGGCGTGGTCTTCTTCCGAAACGCCATCAATTACATCAGCGAAAACTTCTGACCGGCGTTCGATCCTGTCACAAATGCCAAGCGGGCGGAACTGCAAAATACAGTTCCGCCCGTTTTCTTGTCGGGAAAAACAAAAAACATTCAGAAATTTCTACCGCCGGGAAGGTCATCCAGAATATGATTGACGTCCCCTGCCCCAAGCACGGCGATCACCATCGGGACAGCGGGCAGATCCGACAAAACGGACTTTGCGGCAGCGCTCCAGGGGAGAGAGACGGTGTGAGCGGTCAGCCGTGAAGCAAGGTCCCGGGAATCCACCTTCCCCGTCTCCGTCCAAGCTGCGAAGACCGGGGCCACGTACACGGAATCCGCCGCCTTCAACACCCGGACGAACTCCTCAAAATACTGCTCCAACCGGGCGTAGCGGTGGGGTTGAAAAACGATCCGGAGGTGATACCCCGGATACTGTTCCCGCAGGAACGAAACGGCAGCCTCCACCTCCTTGGGATGGTGGGCATAATCTTCCATCACCACCAGTTTCTCCGACGCAAAACAGACGTGCATCCGGCGTCCGATCCCGGGGAAACTCTCTGCAGCGGCCAACGCATCCGGTTCCGGCACGCCCAGCAATGCCGCCGCGCGGACCGCCAGCCGGACGTTCCGCGCCTGAAATCCGTGGAAGCCTGCAACGGTGAACTCCTTGGACGGCAAAGGCATCCGCTCCGCGCAGGGATGATCCGCGAAGACCCGGTCGCAAACCGGATCGGCATAGTAGAGCAAGTGCTCCGCCTGCGCGGCGAAAGTCCCGAAATTTCGGTGCAACTGCTCCACGCCGCCAACGCTCCACGCGTGATCGGTGTCCACGTTTGGGACGATGCCAAGGTGGCTGTGAATGAAAGTGTGAGTCCCGTCGGATTCGTCAACCTCGGTAACGAAAAGATCGTCCCCTGCCCCGTTGGCGGCAGAAGGGCCGCCGCCGTTGACCGCGGCACCGATCATGAATCCGGGATGACGCCCGGTCCTCTCCAGAATGTGCGCGAGGATCGCCGTCGTGGAACTCTTGCCGTGAGAACCGGAGACCGCCACGACCCGGCGATACTGCCGGACGAACCGGGCCAGCATCTCCCCCCTGCGCAGGCAGGGGATCCCAAGTTTCTGCGCTACGGAAAATTCCGGATTCCCGGGGGTAACGGCGGAGGAAAAGACGACCAGTTCCGCATCGCCGGGAAGGTTTTCCGCGGTGTGCCCGATCCGGATCAAGGCCCCTGCAGAACGGAGTTCTGCGATCTTGGCGTTCTCCTCCAGATCCGAACCGGTGATCCGGACGCCCCGCTCCTGAAGCAGACGGGCCAACGGAGCCATTCCCGCCCCGCCG
>DCGG01000069.1:5852-5988 GCA_002315455.1 Lentisphaeria bacterium UBA1784 | reverse complement strand
CCCGCCCCGCCGATCCCAATAAAATGACACCGTTTCATTTCACCGTGCGAACTGAGTATCGTGGAGTTTCCGGTAGATGCCGTTCAGCGCCAGCAATTCATCATGAGTGCCGGCCTCGGCGATCTCGCCTTCCTTC
>DCGG01000069.1:0-5753 GCA_002315455.1 Lentisphaeria bacterium UBA1784 | reverse complement strand
CAAAGGTAATCGATGGAATCCTGAATCAGCTTTTCCGAAACGGAATCCAAAGCGCTGGTGGCTTCGTCGAGAATCAGGATGGGTGGATTCCGCAGGATCGCCCGGGCGATCACCACCCGCTGCTTCTCGCCGCCGGAAAGTTTGAATCCCTTTTCACCGACAACAGTCTGATATCCCTCCGGATGGCGACCGCCGATGATGAACTCGTGCGCATTGGCCAGTTTTGCGGCGGCTTCGATCTCCTCCTGCGTGGCGTTGGGAGAACCGTAGGCGATGTTGGCCGCAATGGTCTCGTTGAAAAGAATGGGTTCCTGATTGACCACGCCGATCTTCTCACGCAGGGAAGCGACGGAGTAATCCCGGATGTCCACGCCATCAATGGTAACCCGCCCGGAGGAGACGTCGTAGAACCGGGCCAGTAGGTTGGCGATGGTGCTCTTGCCGGACCCGGTCTCGCCGACCACTGCAACGATCCCGCCCTGGGGAAGTTCCAGACTGATATTCTTCAGGACCGGCTTCTCATCGTAGGAGAAACAAACGTTTTCCAGCGCGATCTTGTCGCGGAACTCCTTCAGCACGACCGGATTTTTTTTCTCCGGCAGAGAGGTATCCACGTCCATCAGGTCGAAGAAACGGTCCGCAGCAGCCATGGACTGCTGAATGGAGGAGACCACTTTGGAGAGGTCCTTGATGGGCCGGTAGGCCATGAAGGCCGGCGCCAGCAACGCCGCCAACTGGGTGATGGTCACGCCCTGCCTGTAACTGAAAAGCAGGAAAAACAGCGATACCGTCACCGTGAAGAACTCCATGGCGGGCGAGACCAGCATCTGCAGCCGGACTGCCCGGATCACCTGCTTGAAATAGCGGTTGTTGATCACGGAGAAACGCTGATTTTCCATCTCCTCCGTGTGATATGCTTTCACCACGCGGATGCCGGAAAAGACCTCGTGCATCCGGGAGAACACCTCGGCGATACGGGCAAAACTTTTCTTGTACAGTTTGCGGATCCTGCGCCCGAGGACATGCATGGGCAGAATCAGGATCGGCATGCCGATGACCACGAGAAACACCAGCGTGTAACTGTTGTATTCCCGGCAGGCCACCAGAATGGCGACCAAACACCCGATGATCTGAAGAGGCGCATTGGTCAGGTCTTCGATGCAGTGGGCAACGGAATACTCCAGCGCCGTGGTGTCGTTGGTACAGCGGCTGATCAGGTGGCCTATGTCCATCTCACTGTAAAATCCGAGGGACTGATCCGTGAGTTTCCGGAAAATCTTTTCCCGGAGGTCCGCGACCACCCGGGACCCGACGTAGCGGGTCCTGTATCCATTGACGTAGTGAGCCACGTTCTTGACAATCCACGCCAGCACGAAAACAACGGTATAGACGGCAAAAAGCTGCCACGCCACCCGGCCGTCCGCATCCACCACGGAAAACTCATAATTCAGCGGCCAGTAAACCCGGATGGTACGGCCGTCCACGTAATAGGGCAAATGGAGGTTCCGTCCGGTATCCCGGGCCTGATTGAGCAACTGGGTGAGTTTCGGGTCCTCGTCGGAAGGCGCGAGGACCTGCTCCGCCGCAGAAACCTTCTCCGCCGGGGAGAGACCGGGCCGGTCAATGGCACTGACCAGTTTTTTCGCCATGGCGGTATTGCTCCCGGTGAGGGTGCCGGCATCGGCCACCCCCACCAGTTTCGGGATCAACATCAAGGTGACGAAAAGGGAACCGCCCACCAGCATTCCGGCGATGATGCCGATAGTCAGGCGCTTCCAATAGGGCTTTGCGCAGGCGAGGACCCGGAAGTAACTTTGGGCTTTGAATTCCCGATCGTTGCGGGCGAAATCGTCCATGCTCCGCTCCGGTTATTTGCCGAAGAATTTGGCGATGGTCGCCACCACGAACTCCCGCTGTTCCCGGGGGCACTCCCCGTAGATCGGCAGGGCGAGAATCTCCCTGGTGGTCTGTTCGCAGACCGGATAATCTCCGGCCTTGCCGCCCAGTTCAGCGAAGCAGTTCTGCAGGTGCAGAGACAGCGGATAGTAGATGGCGCAACCGATGCCGTTCTCGGAGAGATAGGCCTTCAGTGCATCCCGCTTGCCATTCAGCACCCGGATGCTGTACTGGTTGTAGATGTGGCGCACGCCGTAAGCAGCCTTTTGGGGAGTGACGATCACGTCGCCGAGGCCGACGGCCTTGAACATCTCGTCATACTCGGCACCGTTCTTCTGCCGGGCCGCGGACCACTTGTCCAGTTCCTTGAGTTTGATGGAGAGGACCGCCGCCTGAAGGGCATCCAGACGGAAGTTGCCGCCCACGTAGTCGTGAATGTAGGTGTTGCTCTGACCGTGGTTGCGGAAGATCTTGAGTTTCTTCTCACGCTCCTCGGAGTTGCAGGTGACCACTCCGCCGTCGCCGAAACAGCCGAGGTTCTTGCTGGGGAAGAAACTGAAAGCGCCGTAGTCGCCGATGGAGCCCACACGGCGTCCCTTGTATTCGGCGCCGATGGCCTGACAGGCATCTTCGATGACGATGAGATCGTGTTTCTTCGCCAGAGCCATGATGGGATCCATGTCGGCGGCCTGTCCAAAAAGATGGACCGGGATGATCGCCTTGGTCCGGGGAGTGATCTTCTCCGCGATCCTGGCGGGGTCGATATTGAAGGTGGCGGGGTCGATGTCGGCGAAGACCGGCTTGGCTCCTACCCGGACGATGGCACCCACGGTGGCGAAGAACGTGAAAGGGGTGGTGATGACTTCGTCCCCGGCTTTGATGCCTTCGGCCATGAGGGCGATGATCAGCGCATCGGAACCGCTGGTGACGCCGACGGCGCCGACGCTGGAACAATATTGTTTCAACTGAGCTTCCAGTTCCTCCACTTTGGGGCCGAGGATGAACCGCTGGGAGTCGCAGATCTCGGAGATCGCGGCAAGGATCTGTTCCTTCAGGGGGGCGTACTGGGCGCGGAGGTCGAGCAACGGGACTTGCATGATGAGATTCCTCTGTATGTTGAATGATCGCGGCACGAAAGACCTTGTTTCCAAGGCCTCCAACATAATATAGCACAGATATTTGAATTTTACACTCCCTTGTCGGGATTTCCCGAAAGAAACCGGAAAGAATGTCCGAATCGGCTTCCTTTTATTCGATTTTTTTCGCAGTACGACTTGCGAAATGCAGGACTTCGGGCTATAATATGATGAACCGAAAAGAAATACGCATTCACCCTCAGCCACAAAAGGAGAGAGTATGTCCGCTGAAATGCCCCTTGATGTCCAATGGTTTCTCTACGCCCTCGCCGGAAACGGCGCCATGACCCGGGCGGAAGGACGCCGTCTCTACGATTCCCTGGAACCGGGAGCAAACCTCACAGCCTTCGCGCAGGCGGTCCTGAACCAACTCGTGGACGGCCTCGCCGAAGAGGAGGCGCAAACCATGCTGGAACAGGTGGAGTCCCTCATCAGTTACGCCACCTCCCAAAGTGAAATGGGCAGCCCCCCCCCGGACCAACTCCCCTGCAAGTCCGGCGCCCCTGTACCCGCCGACGCAGAAGCCCCCGTCTCCGAAGAAGCAGTTTCCGGTCCCGCCGCAGGCAACAAACGCGCCCTCTTTTTCAACGAGCATACGGTGGCCTACGACACCAGCGAACTGACTTATGATGACATTCACACTTTCGAGGACCTGCCGGGATTCAGCGACGTTTCGGAGCTCTCCGACGAAGAACTGGCCAGTCGCATGATCTTCCTTCTGGGTGCGCTACGGCATTTGGGTTGCAGCGATCTCCACCTCTCCGGCGGAGCGCCTCCCTTCGTCCGGTGCAATCTGGAGCTCATCCGGATCGACGGTTACATCCTCACGGCAGAGGATTCCCGCCGCCTCAATACCGTGCTGATCTCTCCCGAACGGAAGACACTCTTTGAAAAGGAACAGGACGAGAGTTTCGCTCTGGAGATCGGTCCAGACCGTTTCCGGGTCTGCCTCATGGAACAGAAGGACGGCGTCAGCGGCAGTTACCGTCTGGTGCCGGATCACATCTACTCCCTTGAAGAACTCGGGTTCCTGGACCAGGACATCATCTTCATCAAGCGTCTCCTCGACTACAACAACGGCCTGGTCCTCATCACCGGCCCCATCGGTTCCGGCAAGACCTCCACGCTGGCCTCCGTCACTAACATCATCAACGAGAAGCGGCACGATCACATCATCTCCATCGAGGAGCCCATCGAGATCCTCCAGAACTCCAAGAACTGTCAGGTGACCCAGCGGGAAGTGGGACGGCACACCGTCTCCTATCCGGTGGCACTGAAGGCCTCCCTCCGCGAGGACCCCGACGTGATCGTCATCGGCGAAATGCACGACCTCGAAACCATCGAGAACGCCATCACCGCCGCCGAGACCGGCCACCTCGTCATCGGCACCCTCCATACCGGCAACGCCCCCGACACGCTGAACCGTCTGCTGGACGTGTTCCCGCCCAATCAGCAGCCGCAGATCCGGGCCATGACCGCCGGCAGTCTCCGGGGAGTCATCTGCCAGAAACTCATCCCCAACGGTTTCGGCGGCGTGACCATCGTCTATGAGATCCTGATCAACACCATGAGTGTGAGCAACACCATCAGCGAAGGCAAGACCTTCCGGCTGAAATCCACCATGATGATCTCCAACAAGCAGGGCATGTGCACCTTCGATCAGTGCATCTACAACAAGTACGAGGCCGGCCTCATAACGTACGAAGCCGCCATCGCCGAGATGACCGATCCCAGCGTCATCGCCCAGCTGCAGCAGCTCTGGGGCACCAGAGAAGCCAAGAAACTCAACCGTTAAGCCAAGAGGAGTACCTGACTCATGGATCAAGAACCCATCATCAACGGCTACCTGCGTACCATGCTGGAACGGGGCGGCTCGGACCTGCATATTTCCATCAACTTCCCGGCCCGCATCCGGGTCCACGGCAACATCGAGAACATCGACGACAAGATCCTGACGCCGGAAGTCGTGGAGGAGATGCTGAAGGAGATCTGCCTTCCCTCTTGGCGCTGGAGCCGTTTCCTCCAGTGCCGTGACTTGGACTTCGCCCACGAGATCCCGGGCGTGGCCCGCTTCCGCTGCAACTACTTCTACAACTACCATGGCATGGGGTGCGTCCTCCGGCAGATCCCCAGCCGCATCCAGACCATCGACGAACTGAACCTGCCGCAGGTGCTGAAAAAGATCTGCGACCTGAAAAAAGGACTGATCCTCGTGACCGGTCCCACCGGCAGCGGAAAGTCCACCACCCTCGCGGCCATGCTGAACTACATCAACACCAACTACAGCCGCCACATCATCACCATCGAGGACCCCATCGAATTCTATCACACCAGCCTCAAGTGCGTGGTGACTCAGCGTGAGGTCCACAATGACGTGCCGTCCTTCGCGGACGCCATCCGACGCGCTCTGCGTCAGGACCCCGATGTCATCCTCGTCGGAGAAATGCGAGACAACGAGACCATCTCCGCCGCTATCACTGCGGCTGAAACTGGTCACTTGGTCTTCGGAACCCTGCATACCACGGGTGCCGCCGAAACCGTCGACCGTATCGTCGACTCCTTCCCCACCAACCAGCAGGCGCAGGTCCGTACCCAGCTGGCCTCCACCCTCATCTGCGTCATCTCCCAGCTGTTGCTGAAGCGTGCCGACAAGAAGGGCCGTATCGCCGCCTTCGAAATCATGATTTCCACCCCATCCATCCAGGCGCTGATTCGTGATGG
>DCGG01000085.1 GCA_002315455.1 Lentisphaeria bacterium UBA1784 | reverse complement strand
AGCCGGGGCGTCCGCTGGGACAGCGACCACGTGATCCTGCTGGACGATCTGCTGACGGACCTCGGCCGCGAAGTTGTCCGCAACGACAACGGCAAAAACATCTACGTCACGCTGGACTATTTCGATGCCAGCATCAACCGCATCGCCGCGTGGGTCATCGGCGCCCGCAACTGGCAGAAGGCCATCCTGATCGGCATGCTGGAGCCCTCCGGGGCCATCGCTTCCGCCGAGAACGCCGGCGACTTCACCGCCCGCATGGCCGGAAGGGAGGCTCTGCGGACCCTGCCATGGGGCGCGGTGTGGGAGTACTACTGCGCCTCCCGGAACGTTCCCTCCGATGCGCAGGTGCTGGAGCCGATCCGCGCCTACGAGAAATCGGTCCTCGTCAAGCGCGGATAAGCGGAGAACGCCATGTTGAACGCGATCGATCTGCGTTGTGAGCGGCTCGTCGACCCCATGGGGATCGGGGATGCCGCTCCGGAACTCTCCTGGCGCCTCGCCGGGGAAGGGGAAAACCTCGTTCAGGAGGGCTTTCAGATCCGGGCGGCTGCCACCGCCGCCGCTTTGGACGCCGGCCCTCTGCTCTGGGATCCCGGAATGACGGAGGATGGTACCTCCTGCGGCTGTCTCTACGGCGGTCCGGCGCTCCGCGCCCGGGATCAGGTCTGGTGGCAGGTCCGGGTGCAGGATGGTTCCGGCGCCGTTTCCCCGTGGAGCAGGCCCGCCTGCTTCGAAGTGGGGTTGCCTTCCGAGGCCGACTGGCGCAAAAGTCAATGGTTCGGCTTCCCCGGCGGATGGTCCGGGCACGCGGTTTATTTCCAGGCTAAATTCCGGGTGGACCGCCCGGTGAAGAAGGGCCGGATCTACTTCAGTGGTCTGGGCTGGTCCGAAGCATGGTTCAACGGCGCGTCGCTCAATAACGGCAACGTGCTGGACCCCGGACAGACCGATTACTCCAGGAGCTGGCACTACCGGACCTACGACGTCACCTCTCTACTCCGGGTGGGGGAGAACGTCTTCACCGGATGGGTCGGAGCAGGCTTCCACGGTACCCCCCGCTTCCGCTACGTCGTGGAGGGAGACGGCGAGATGCTCACCCGCACTCACGTGACGTCCATGCCGTTCATGTGGCCTTCGCCCGTGGTCAGAAACAGCGTCTATGGGGGCGAGGAGTACGATGCCCGGCTGGAACTTCCCTCCGATTGGCTTCTGCCGGGCGGTTCCGACCTTCCGGTGCGGCGGGCGGGGATGCGTCTGCCGCCGCTGGGGGGCGTGCCCCGGGGCGTGGAGGAGGAGCCGGTGCGCCGGGTGAAGGAGTATTCCGTGGTCCGCTGGGACCGCCTCTCCTGCGGGCGCTACGTGGCGGACTTCGGGCAGAACTTCGCCGGATGGTGCCGCTGGAAAGGCAAGGCTCCCGCGGGGACCCGGATCGCGTTCCGCTTCGCCGAGATGCGGAATTCAGACGGCTCCGTCAATCAGCAGAACCTCCTCGCCGACTACGCCGAGGACGTCTATACCGCTTCGGGGAATCCCTCCGGGGAGAGTTTCGAGCCGCGCTTCACGTACCACGGGTTCCGCTTCGTGGAGGTCTCCGGACTGCCGGAACCGCCAGGTCCGGACACCCTCACCGGCGTTGCCATTCGAAGCGATTGCCGCCCCAACGGGGAGTTTCACTGCTCCAATGAACTCTGGAACCGCATCTGGAAACTGGTCCGCGATACCGAATCCGCCAATCTGATGGCCGTTCCCACGGACTGCCCTCAGCGCACCGAACGCATGGGCTGGCTCAATGACGTCATGGCCCGCTGCGAAGGCGCGCTCTACCTTTTCGACGAATCCGCGCTTCTCACCAAGTGGCTCCGGGACATTCTGCAGGCGCAGGACCCGGAGACCGGCGAAGTTCCCATGACGGCTCCCTTCTATTGGGGGTTCGACGTGGATCCGGTGTGCTCCAGTTTTGTGGAGGCGGCGTGGCTGCTCCACGTCTTCTGCGGGCGGACGAGTTTGCTCCGGGAACTCTATCCCGGCATCAAAAAGTGGATCGATTGTATGATCGGGGCCTGCGATGCCGACGGCATCCTGCGGAAGGGGGGCTTCGTGGGGGACTGGTGCCCGCCGCTGGCCTACAACAACGGCGTGGAGAGTGCCCAGAACCACACCGTGCCCCACGAGGTGATCTCTACGGCGGTGATGTTCTACGCCGCCGAACTGACCCAGCGGATCGCCCGGGTCCTCGGAGAGCAGGCGGACGCTGCTTCCTATGAGGAAAAGACGGAGAAGATCCGGCAGGATTTCCTGCGGACCTACCGGACGGCTCCGGGGCGTTTTGCACCGGAGAGCCAGTCCATCTACTGCTACGCGGTCTATTACGGCATCCTGCCGGCGGCGGAGCGGCAGAGCGCCGCCGACCGGCTGGCGGAGCTGTTCCGAAGCAACAAGTGCAAGCACTCCACCGGGAACATCGGCACCAAGTACCTGCTGGAAGTTCTCTCCCAGTACGGACACGTCGATCTTGCGGCCCGGCTCATCAGTTCCCGGGACTATCCGGGCTGGGGCTACATGCTGGAGAACGGCGCCACCACCCTCTGGGAGCGGTGGGAGAAGGCCGAAGGGGAGGGTATGAACTCCCACGATCATCCCATGTTGGGGTGTCCCTGCGGATGGTTCTACCGGTATCCGGCAGGGATCCGGGCGGATCACGGGAGCCGGGGCTTCCGGCATTTCGTGCTGGACCCGGTCTTCTTCGCGGAACTGGAGTTCGCAGGCGCGGACTTCGACTCCTGTGCCGGACTCATCCGGAGCCATTGGCGCAGGGAGGGGGACGCGGTAGTCTATGAGTTCACCATTCCGCCCAACGCTTCGGCGCAGGTGCGGATGCCGGACGGTTCCGCGCAGGAGTTCGGCAGCGGCTCTTACCGCCTGGAATATCCTTCAAACTGCTGATTTGCAAATCGTTGCAGGACCGGCTATGTCATCCGCCGCATGGATGAAGCCGGTCTTTTTTTTGGAGAGAGAAAATGAGATCCTTGTTCCCTGTCGCGGCCCTTTGCTTTGCCGCCATGTTTTGGAGTTGTGCCGCGCTTGCGGAGGCGGGGGACGAACCGAAAGCCGCAGCGAAGGCTCACCGTCTTCTTTGCGGGATTTTTTCCTGAAAATAACCGCGTTCCGCCCCTCGTTTTCTGTTGAAAATTACCGCTTCCGGTGGTATATTAGTCAGATGTATTTTTCATTTCAAGGAGGGAGCGGAAAATCGTTGTCCGGCTCCCCGAAATCACAACAGGTATGGTGAATATGACGGTTTTTGACTGGAGTGCCATCGGGCTTCTGCTGGCGGGAGGCGTCCTCGCCTTCTCCTGCGGAGCCAGACCGCGCCTCGCCGGGATCTTCGGTGCGGGCTTCGGAGTGCTGGCGCTGCTGGCGGTCCTGCTGCCGCTGGCAGGCGCGTGGCAGAGCGGGGCAGGGCTCATGGACAGGATGGGCGCATGGTTCCGGCTGCCCATCGGGATGATCGGGATTGCGGCGATCCTTCATGCGGTCGGGTACCTCCGGGGACACGGAGATGACCGCGGCGGAGTCTTCTGGTCCCTCTTTCTCGGGACCCTCGCCAGCATGCTTTGCGTCACCTTTGCGGAGGGGTTTCTCTCCTTCCTCGTCTTCTGGGAACTGATGGGCATCTTCAGTTTCGCCCTCGTGGCCTTCGAGTACCGCTCCCGCACGGTGATGCGGGCGGCGTGGATCTATCTCCTCGCCGGACAGGCGGGCGGACTGCTGCTGATGCTTCTGATCTCCCGGATGGATGCCGCGCTCACCGCCGGATTCTTCGCTCTCGGCACCATCGCCTTCGGATTGAAGGCGGGGTTGCCCTTCCTTCACGTCTGGCTCCCAGAAGCCCATCCGGCGGCGCCCGCCCCGGTCTCGGCGCTGATGTCGGGAGCCATGATCCCGCTGGGGTTCTACGGGATGTTCCGCTTCGTTTTTCTCGGAAGCCCCTGGCTCTGCGGCTGGACGCTCTTGATCCTCGGCATCGCAGGAGCGTTGCTCGGCATCCTTTTCGCCCTGGCGCAGAGCGATCTGAAGCGCCTTCTCGCCTACTCCAGCGTGGAGAACATGGGGATTATCTCCCTCGGCCTCGGCCTCGGCTTTCTCGGCACCGCCGCGGGGAACGGCAAGATGGCGTTCTTCGGCTTTGCGGGGGCCTTTCTCCACGTACTGAACCACGGCTTTCTGAAAGGAACGCTCTTTCTCGCCGCCGGATCGGTCTATAAGAGCGTGCACTCCCTCGATATGGACCGGATGGGCGGTCTGATCCGGCGTCTGCCCCAGACAGGATACCTTTTCACGGCGGCGGCGCTGGGCATCTGCGGACTGCCGCCCTTCTGCGGCTTTGCCGGTGAACTTCTGATCTACGTTGCGGCCTTTTCCGGCGTTATTGCGGGCGGGACGGAACTGGCCATCGGTTCCTTTGTTGCGGCGGTCGCCCTCGCCGTCACAGGCGGGCTCGCCTGCGCGGCCCTCGTGAAAGCGGTCTTTGCCGTGTTCCTCGGCGAACCCCGGAGCCCTGCCGCGGCGGAGGCCCATCCGGAGGAACGGGGCATGGTGGCGGCGCTGTGGCTTCTGCTTCTGCCGGCTCTGGCCATGACGCTGCTGGCCCCGGTGCTGGTGGAGGGAGTGCTGACGCCGCTTTTCGGAGGAGCGTCCGAAATCGCGGCTTCTGCAGCGGACATCCTTTGGAAATACGGCATCGTCTCCGGGCTTTTCGTGGTGTTCTGCGTCGGACTGCTGACCCTCCGGAAGTCTCTGCCCCGGGGCGGGGAAGCCCGCATCACCGGCACTTGGGACTGCGGATACCTCGAACCGACACCCCGCATGGAGTACACCGGAAGCGCTTTTGCGCAGGCGATCATGGAGATGTACCGAGGCATCCTCGGATTCCGGCCGGAGCGGAAGCGCCCGGAGGGGGTGTTCCCCTGCGAAGCGCAGGTGGAGTTCCGCTGCCGCGACTTCGGGGAGCATTGGGTCTGGGGACCCGTCTTCCGCTTTGTGGGCGGGCTGTCGGAAGGGATCCACCGGATCCAGTCCGGCTATCTGCATTTGTACATTCTGCTGATGGTCCTTGCGCTACTGGCGATGCTGGCGGCAGGGATCCTGCTGGACCCCGCATCCGCAGAACGCTTTTTCAAAAGTTTTACGGGAATGGAGGCGATCCGATGAATCATCCGGTCCTGCTCTGGTGGGGGAACTATCTGCTTGCTCTGGCGGCGGCGCCCCTGCTCATCGGCATCATCAACAAGGTGAAGGCTTTCTTTGCCGGACGCAAGGGGCCCCGGTTGTTGCAGCTTTACAGCGACCTCTTCAAACTGCTGAAGAAAGGTACCGTTTACGGTCGGACCGCCTGCGGAATCTTCCGAATCGCTCCGGCGGTCTCCCTCGCGACGCTGTTCTGCGCCGGATTGTTTCTGCCCTTCGGCGGATGTGCTTCGCCCTTCGCGTTCAGCGGAGATATGCTGCTCTTCCTCTACCTTCTCGGAATGGGACGGGCGATGACGGTGCTGGGCGCGCTTGACACCGGTTCCAGTTTCGAAGGGATGGGAGCCGCCCGGGAGTGTCAGTTCTCGGTGCTGGCGGAAGGGGTGATCCTCGCGGTCCTCGGCGTGCTGGCTCTCGCCTCCCGCAGGATGGATCTCTCCGGGATGCTCCTCGTCTCCGATGGCGGCAACGGATTTCAGGCCGGAGACCTGGCGCTTCTGCTGGCGCTGGCGGCCTTCTACATCGTTGCGTTGACGGAGTGTTCCCGGGTGCCGGTGGACGATCCCGAGACCCACTTGGAACTGACCATGATCCACGAGGTCATGGTGCTGGACAACAGCGGTCCCGACCTCGCCTTCATCCTCTACGGGAGCGCCCTGAAACTCTGGATGCTCCTGACCATGACGGTACTGATCCTGCCCTGGTTCTCCGGGGCGTGGGGCATGCCGTTTGTGATCCTGCTGACCCTCCTCGGAGCGGTCTCCGTCGGGATCATGGAGTCCATCATGGCGCGGTACCGCTTTCTCAAGGTGCCGCAGTTGCTCAACAGTGCCCTCGGACTGGCGGTGCTGGCTCTGGCGCTGACGATGATCTTTCAGCAGGGAGGAAAATAATATGGAAGTTTTGACTGAGATCCTGCTGGCGGCGTTCCTGATCACCGATCTGTGCCTTGCTGTGGCCAGCCGTCTTCTGCATTGCATCAGGATCGCGGCCTGTCAGGGAGTGCTTCTTGGCATCCTGCCTCTGGTCGCATGGGATTGGGACGTGGCTCTGCCCCAGACCGAACAGTTTTTCGTGGCGGTTCTGAGCATCGGGATCAAGGCGATCCTGCTGCCCCGGCTCCTGCGGCGGGCCATGGACCGCGCCGGCGTCCGCAGAGAACTGGAACCTCTTGTGGGATATCCGCTCTCTTCGGCCATCGTGCTGACGGCGGCGGCGGCCTCTCTCTGGTGCTGTACGCGTTTTCACGTTGCGGTGGAGGGCGGGCCGATACTGTCTGCGCCGGTGGCTTTCACCACCATGGCCACGGGGCTTTTCATCGTCATGGCCCGGCGGAAAGCCATTACGCAGGCCATCGGGTTTCTGGTCTTCGAGAACGGGATCACGCTCTTCGGCATCGGGATGATGCTGGAGTACGGATTGATCGTGGAACTGGGGATCCTGCTGGACG
>DCGG01000002.1 GCA_002315455.1 Lentisphaeria bacterium UBA1784 | reverse complement strand
GTTTGACGGGATCTACACCGGCTATTTGGGAACCATCCGGCAGATCGAACTCGTGGAGGAGCTGATTTCGCGCTTCCGCCGCGAAAATCAACTCTGTTTCGTCGACCCCGCGATGGGGGACAACGGCAAGCTGTACGTCGGATTCTCGCCGGATTACGCGCTGCGGATGGGAAAACTCTGCGGCAAAGCCGACATCATCGTGCCGAATCTGACCGAAGCCGCCTTCATGCTCGGGCGGGAATTCTTAGGGACAAGCTATACCGAAAAGGACCTCCGGGAACTTTTGAAACGCCTCTGCGGTCTCGGCGCGCCGTGCGCCGTGCTGACCGGCGTGGCGCTCGGAAACGACCGCTTCGGCGTGGCGCTGTACGATGCGGAAAAAGACGAGTATTCCACGTGTGCCAGCGAGTATCTGCCGGTGTCGTTCCACGGCACGGGGGATGTCTTCGCAAGTTCCTGCTTCGCCGGATTGATGTGCGGTCAGACGCTTCCCGGGGCGCTGCACACGGCGGTGGAGTACACCGTGGAATCCATGCGCATGACGCTTGCACACAAGGACCACAACTGGTACGGGGTCGACTTTGAAAGCGCGATCCCGCGTCTGTTGCGTCTCCTGGGAAAGAGCTGAAATTCAGGAGCGGAGCTGCCCGTTCCCGTACACCACGAATTTGCTCGTGCAGAGTTCGTTGGGCCCGACCGGGCCGCGGGCGTGCAGTTTCCCGGTGCTGATGCCGACCACGGCGCCCATCCCGTAATCCCCGCCGCCCGAAAGGCGTGTGGAGGCGTTGACGAGGACCGAGGCGGAATCCACTCCCGCGATGAAACGCTCCGCCAGCACCAGAGAGGTCGTGAGAATGCCGTCGGTGTGTCCCGAACCGTGTTGGGCGATGTGCGCCATGGCTTCCCCGACGCCGTGGACGATGCGGATGGAGAGCACCGGAGCGAGATACTCCGTATCCCAATCGGCCTCCTCTGCCGGGACGCAGTCGGGAAGAATGCGCCGGGTCTCGGGACAGCCCCGCAGTTCCACCTTTTTCTCCCGGAGGGCGGCGGCGAGGTCCGGCAGGATCTTCGGCGCGATGGCGGCATCCACCAGCAACGTTTCGAGGGCGTTGCAGACCTCCACCCGCTGGCATTTGGAATTCACTACCACCGGGATGGCCACGGCGGGATCGGCATCCTCTGCAATATACTGGTGACAGATGCCGTCATAGTGCTTCAGCACCGGGATGCGGGTCCCCTCTGCCACGGCCCGGATCAGATTCTTGCCGCCCCTCGGAATGACAAGGTCAATGCAGGAATCCTGCTTCAGGAGTTCGGTGACGGCGGCGTGGTCGGTACTCTCCACCAGTTGGATGGCATCCTCGGGAAGTCCGGCCTCCCGTGCCGCGGAACGCATGGCCCGCGCCAGGACTTTGTTGGTCCGGATGGATTCCGAGCCGCCCTTCAGAATGACGGCGTTGCCGCTTTTGATGGCGACGGCGGCGGCATCGGTGGTGACGTTGGGACGGGCTTCGTAGATGATGGCGATGACGCCGATGGGGACAGCGATCTTGCGCACCTGCAGTCCGGAGGGCATGGTGCGCCCCTCCAGCACGCGTCCCACCGGGTCGGGGAGCGCGGCGGCTTCCCGGAGTCGGTTGAGCATGTAATCGAAAATTTTGTCAGTGATCCGGAGCCGTTTCTGAAAGGCATCGGAGAGACCGGGGGCATTCTTCAGGTCTTCGGCGTTGGCGTCGAAGAGTTCCTGACGGCACAGAAGGAGTTTTTCCGCCATGTGGTTGAGAGCATCGGCCCGTTTGCCGCCGGGGACGGCCCGGAGTTGTTGAGCAGTCTCTTTTGCGCGAAGGGTTATGTCGGCGATGGAGTCCATGGTAAAGATCCTTTTGGAGCTGGTGGATAGATTCGTTTTGCGCGTAATATATCCGCTGGCGCGGGGAAATGCAAGCGGAGGGAGTTCATCCTCCGGAGGAGCATTTCCGCTTGTTTTTGAGGGGAAACGTTTCCCTGCGGAGTTTTTTACGGGATGGACTTTTCGGGAAATTTCTGTTGTTTTTCCACAAAAGAACCGCAAATCGTTTGTTTTCTGCCGTCTGCTGCGCTATATTTTCACCGGATGGAAAACTCGAACCTCACATCAGGGAAAGGAAAATTCACTATGGCTTATCCTGTCAAAATGATCGTCATCGGCGCGGGCAGCCGCGGCGAAGGTTACACCCACTATGCCGCACAGCATCCGGATCTCGCTCAGATAGTGGCCGTGGCCGATCCGCTGGATTTCCAGCGCAACGTGGTGGGTGATGCCCACAACATCCCCGAGGAGCGGCGCTTCCGTACTTGGGAGGACGTGGCCAAACTCCCGAAGTTCGCCGACGCCGTGCTCATCTGCACGCAGGACAACCTCCATGAAGCTCCTGCCATCGCTTTCGCCAAACTGGGGTACAACATCCTCCTTGAGAAGCCTATGGCGCCCTCCGCGGAATCCTGCCGCCGCATCGTCGCCGCCGTCAAGGAGGCGGGGGTGCTGTTTGCAGTCTGCCACGTGCTTCGCTACACCGCCTACACGCAGAAGGTGAAACAGCTGATCCAGAGCGGAGCCATCGGCGAGATCGTCTCCATCCAACATCTGGAGCCGGTTGGCTACTGGCATCAGGCCCACTCCTTCGTGCGCGGAAACTGGCGCAACGAGGCGGAATCCAGCTTCATGCTTCTCGCCAAGTCCTGCCACGACGTGGACTGGCTCCGCTACGTGATGGATTGCTCCTGCAAGCGGGTCCACTCCTTCGGCAGCCTCAATTTCTTCCGTAAGGAAAAGCAACCCAAGGGTGCCTCCGACCGCTGTTGGGATTGCCCCAGTTGCATCGAGAAGGACTGCCCCTATTCCGCTTTCAAGATCTATCTGCGGGACCGCCTGGACAAGGGTCATTCCCAATGGCCCGTGGACGTCCTCACCGATAAGGTGACCCGCGAGACCGTGCTGGAAGCTATCAAAAACGGTCCCTACGGACGCTGTGCCTTCGCCTGCGATAACGACGTGGTGGATAATCAGGTCATCAACTTCGAGTTCGAGGGCAACCGCACCTGCTCCATGACCATGACCGCTTTTGACCAGCACACCGGCCGCCGGACCCGGATCTTCGGTACCCGCGGCTCCATCGACACCGACAGCGAGATCATCCATCTCTACAACTTCGAGACCAACACCATGACCGACATCGACACCAACATCAAAAACGATGGCGGTATTCTCTCCGGTCACGGCGGCGGCGACGAGGGTCTGATTGCCAGTTTCACCAAGGCGGTCGCCGAGAACAACAAGGACTACATTCTCTCCGGCCCAGACGATACGCTGGAGAGCCACCTGATCGTCTTTGCGGCGGAGCGTTCCCGTCGCGCCGGTACCATCGAGGAGATCAAGTAAACGCTCCTCGCCGGAAATCCCGGTAAAACAAAGCGCTTCCGGAGAATTTTTCCGGAGGCGCTTTGCTTTTGTGTGCGATGGCGAGCCGCGAGGGGTCAGAGAAATTCAGCGGCAAGTTCCAGCGTGCCCTGACGCAGGATCTTCGCCTTGATGCCGGTGGCATCCACCACCGTGGAGGAGCGGGAACCCGGCGGAAGCAGACCCGCTTCCACGATGGCATCCGGTTCCCATGCGAGCATCTCCGCCGCTTCCGCTGCGGAGCGGGCATCCGGCATGCCGGAGCGGTTGGCGCTGGTCTGGACAAGGGGCTCCTTCATCAGGCGGAGCAGTTCCGCGAGGAAGGGGTGGTCGGGCACCCGGAAGCCCACCGTCCCGCCATTATCGGCCGGCGCGATGATGGTGATGGGACCGGGACAGTAACGTTCCGCAAGTTTTTCCGGAAGTCCCTTCATTTTTACGCCGAAGTCCGGAAGTTTTCTCCAGTCGCCGACGAACCATCCGAGGACCTTCGTGGCCTCCCTGTGTTTCAGGCGGATGATGTTTTCGATGGCGGCGGGATCGCTCCGGCGGGCCACGAGGCCGTAAACCGTCTCTGTGGGAACAAGGGCAACGGCACCGGGGATCTTCAGGATCTCCGCAGTCTCTGCAGCGATGGCGGAGAGCGCTTCCGGGGTCAACTGAAAGGTTTTCATAAGGACAACTCCTCCGGTTGGAAAATGATCTTGGGCTAATATATCATGGCTCCGCAGGAAATACAATCGCATTGCGGTTGAAATCCTGACGGGCGGGGATTATATTAAGACGGAATGTTCTGAACCATAAAAATCCCGGACTCGTGTTCCGGCCCGGAGCAAGGAAAGCGCATCATCATGACTGGAAAACTGCAGATCACCCGTCCCATCGCATTCTTCGACATCGAAAGCACCGGCATCGTCCCCCAGCGGGACCGCATCGTGGAGATCGCCGTGGTCAAGGTGTTTCCCGACGGGACCCGGCAGGAGACCGTCCGCCGGCTCAATCCCCAGATGCCCATCCCCCCCGGAGCCACGGCGGTCCACGGCATCACTGACGCGGACGTGGCGGATGCGCCGGTCTTTTCCGACATCGCGCCTAAACTCTTCCATTATCTTGAGGACTGCGATCTGGGCGGATACAATCTTTCCAGTTTCGACGTCCCCATGCTGACGCGGGAGTTCAAGATGGCGGGATTCGACTTCACCACCGACGGGCGCAAGGTCATTGACGTTTACAACATCTTCTGCAAACTTTATCCCCGGACTCTTTCCGCCGCGTACAAATTTTTCTGCGGCAAGGATCTGGAGGGCGCCCACGGCGCGGCGGCGGATACGGTCGCTACGTTGGAGGTCCTGCTGGGACAGCTGGAGCGTCACGAGGAGCTTCCCGTCGACGTGGCGGCCCTTGCGGATTTCAGCACCATTTCCGATCCTGATGCGCTGGATAAGCAGCGGCGTTTCAAGTGGAGCGGCGACGAAGTCATCGTCAACTTCGGCAAGAACGCCGGCCGCACGCTGAAGGAACTGACGGAGAACGATCCGGGCTTCCTGCGCTGGATCGTTCGCAATGACTTCCCGGATGACGTTCGCGCCATCGCATCCGATGCGCTGATCGGCAAGTTTCCGGTCCGGGAGAAGAATGTCCCCCAAGCCTGACATCATCAGCCTCGTTTCCCTGCTGGACGACGAGGATGAGGGCGTGGCCATCAACGCCATTGCCGAACTTCTCTACCGGGAGCGAGAATTGGGAGATCTGCCCGCCCTGCTTCAGGAGAGCGGGGATCCCCTCGTCCGCCGTCGGATCCACCAGTTGCAGGCGGCCCTCACTCTGCGCCGCCGCCGTCGGGAGTTTCTGCGGATGATCGCCGGGCCGGAGATCATCCTTGCCGAAGCGCTGGTGGAGATCCATTTGCAGTGGTTCGACAACGACTCCCGTCCGGAGCTGGTCAGGATCGTGGAGGATTTCTCCCGCCAGTTGAACCGCCGTCCTACCCGGACTTTGAAGGAACTGGCAGGCGCCATGCTGACGATGGGCATCTCCGCCGAGCGCGAATCCACGCTCCGTCCGGAAAACTACTGCGTGGGAACCGTCATCAACGACCGGATCGGTTCCGGCGCTCTGCTTTGTCTGCTGGCTCTGGCGACGGCGGAGGGCGGATCGGACTTCCAACTGGTCCGCGTCGCGGATGATTTCGGTCTCTTTTATGAAGGAGAGGTGTTGCTTCCCACCCACAACTGGATGGTCGCTCCGCAGAAGGAGGTCTGCACGCCGGAGGCGTTTCCGGTGCCGGAGGGGTTGCGCTACGCCTCCACCATGCTTTTCAGTTGCGCGGTGAACAGCGACAGTTTCCGTTACGTTCTGACCATCGCGCAAGCGCTCTCCGGCGCAGAGGACGACATGCCGCTGGATTATCTGCCTTATCCCTATCATCCCGAGGACGAGCCGGAGAAACCTCCGCACAAGTCCGGCGGCAAAAATTGAGAAAAATGCCCGATTTCTACCGGCGGTCCCGCTTGAAAAATCGGGGCCGATACAGTAAATTATTCCGTTGTACCGAATCATACCATTTTTAGAGGTACCCGAAACATTCAGGAGGTTTCATCATGTCTGAAGTCCGCAGTGCCGAGGTCGTCCGTACCACCCGGGAGACCGATATCCGTGTCCGCATCGATCTGGACGGCGAGGGCAAGAGCACGCTTTCCACTGGAATCGGTTTCATGGATCATATGCTGGAACTCTTCGCCCGCCACGGTTTCTTCGATCTTGAGGTGGAGATGAAGGGCGACCTGGAGGTGGATTACCACCACTCCATGGAGGACCTCGGCATCGTCATGGGCGAGGCGCTGGCCAAGGCCCTTGGCGAAAAGAAGGGCATCCGGCGCTACGGCAGTATGCTCCTGCCCATGGACGAGACGCTGGTGCTCATCGCCCTCGACCTCTCCGGCCGCAGCGGACTCTACTACGACGTGACCTCTCCTGCGCCCATGGTGAAGGATATCGACGTGCGGCTCTTTCATGAGTTCTTTCAGGCGCTCTGCAGCCGTTGCGGCATGAATCTGCACGTCAAAATGCTGGCGTCGGCGGAGGTGCACCACCTTTTCGAAGCGATTTTCAAGGGCTTTGCCAAGGCGCTGGATCAGGCGGTCTCGCTGGACCCCCGGATCAACGGCGTCCTTTCCACCAAGGGTACGCTCTGACGGCCGGATACGGCGAGGCATTTCCATGAGATTGCTGGTTCGGCCCTCCCGGCTCTCCGGAGAGGTGGCGGTTCCCGGTTCCAAGTCCCACACGATCCGCGGGATAGCGGCGGCATTGGCGGGGAAGGGGACAAGTACATTGCTCGCACCTCTGGAGTCTGCGGACACGCTCTCCGTGCTTGCCGCGGCGGAACGTTTCGGCGCCGTTGTGGAGCGATCCTCCGGCCAATGGCGGATCACCGGAAACGGAGGTCGTTTTTCTGACCCCGGTTCCACGGTGGACCTCGGCAATTCCGGGACGGGGCTGCGGATGCTCTCCTGCTTGGCGGCTCTGCAGAATTTCCCTGTCCGCTTCGATGGGGATTCCTCTCTGCGGACCCGGAAAATGGGCGGACTCCTCGCAAGTTTGCAGGAACTTGGCGCGCAATGTGAAAGTTCCGGAGGATGCTGTCCATTGACCCTCCGGGGGCCCATCCGCGGCGGCCGGGCAGGGGTGGACGGAACTCTTTCGCAGTTTCTCACCGCATTGCTTTTCGCGTTGCCGCTGGCGTCCGGGGATTCCGTTCTGGACCTCGCGGTTCTGCAGGAACGGCCTTACATCGGCATCACGCTTTCGTGGCTTGAGACCATGGGGTTGCAAGTCCGCAGTTCCGGGGATTGGCTCCATTGGGAGATCCCGGGGGGACAGAGGAGCCGTTGCTTTACCCGGACGATCCCTGCGGATTTCTCCACTGCCGCCTTCCCCTTGGTCGCAGCATCCGTGGCGGGGGATGGCGTGACCATCCGCAATCTGGATTTCTCCGACGCACAGGGCGACAAGGCGGTATTCGGATTCCTGGAGCAGATGGGGGCGGAACTCCTCCGGAGCGATGAACTTGCCGTTGGTCCCGCCCGGCCTCTCCGTGGCGGGGAGTTCGACCTCAATGCCACGCCCGATGCCCTGCCGATCCTCGCCGTTGCGGGTGCATTGGCGGATGGTGAGACCCGGCTTTGGAACGTACCGCAGGCCCGCTTCAAGGAGACTGACCGCATCGCTGTCATGGCGCAGGAACTCTCAAAAATGGGCGCGGACATCCGGGAACTGCCCGACGGACTTATGGTCCGGGGCGGGAGGCTCCATGGCGCGACCCTTGCCAGCCACGGGGATCACCGGATCGCCATGGCTCTTGCGGTGGCGGCTCTCGCGGCGGAAGGGGAGAGCATGATCCTTGATTGCGGAGCGGCGGCAGTGACGTGGCCGGGCTTCATCCCGTCGTTTCAGGCGCTTGGCGCAGACTTCATCCAAGCGGAGGATTGATCCCGGAAACCGGAGATGCGCATGAAAAAGCACCGGCCGCAGGACCGATGCTTTTGCTTTTGGAGAGGGGAGAAAAACACGCCCTTATTTCGAAGCGATCAGCGCCTGCGCCTTGCGGACGCTGGTCATGGCATCGGCTCCGTAGATGGCTCCGATCTCCCGTGCAAATTCCTCGTCCACGGCGGCGCCGCCGACCATGACGGGCAGAATCATGCCACGCCGTTTCATCAGGTCGATTATTTCCCGCATCCGGGGCATGGTGGTGGTCATGAGCGCAGAGAGTCCGATGATGGCGGCATGTTCCTTTTGTGCGGTATCCAAAATCGTCTCCGCAGGCACGTCCTTCCCAAGGTCGATGACCCGGAAGCCGTGGTTCCGCAACAGCATGGCGAAGATGTTTTTGCCGATGTCGTGGATGTCCCCCTTCACCGTCGCCAGCACAAATACCGGACCGTTTTCCGTGGTTCCGGCGGCTTGAAGAAGCGGTGTCAGCCGTGCCATGGCGGTCTCCATGGCCTCGGCGCTCTGCATGAGCTGTGGCAGGAAAAACTCCTTGCGTTCGAAGCGGTTTCCCACCTCGGAGATGGCGGGGATC
>DCGG01000088.1:2028-15682 GCA_002315455.1 Lentisphaeria bacterium UBA1784 | reverse complement strand
CCAGCATCGTGCCCATAATGGCGCGGGAGAAATAGAGCGGTCCTTTGAGGTTCACGTCGATGCCCCAGTCGATCACCTCGTAGGGGCGCTGGATGAAAGGTCCGGGGGCTTTACACATCCGCTGGCTTGCGCCGCCCGCGGTGTGGATCAGGATATCGATGCAGCCCGTCTTTTCGAGTGCGAAGTCGCGTACGCGTTCCACGTCGGCAATTTTGCGGACATCGCAGCCGATCCCCCACGCCGTTCCGCCCGATTGAATGATCTCTTTGGCGAAGTTTTCCGCGGCTTCCTCGTTAACATCGGCGATGATGACTTTGGCCCCTTCGGCGCCGAGCTGGCGCGCGGCGAGCAGCCCCATGCCGGAGGCGCCGCCCACGACGATCGCGGTGCGGTTTTCAAATCTCTTTTCCATGATGCTGCACTCTTAAAAGGTGAGAACGACTTTGCCGATGTTTTCGGCGCGGCGGAGAACACCATGCGCCTTTTCCACCTCGGCAATCGGGAAGACCGCGTGGATGTTGGAGATCAGTTTCCGCTGCGAGAAGAGCGGCCACAACTCCGTCTGCAGACAGTGCAGGATGTGCGCCTTCTCTTCCGGAGTGCGGCTGCGGAGCGTGCTGCCGATCAGCCGGATGCGCTTCCGCCAGACCGTCTCCAGATCGATCATGGTCCCGCCGCCAGCCATGGTGGCGATCATGATCCAGCGCCCGCCGAACACCATGTGTTTGAAGCAATCCCCCATCAACTTTCCGCCGATGCAGTCCAGCGCAACGGCGGGCGGATTGGCTTCGAGCACCGAGCGGACGTCCTCCTTTTTGTAATCGACGACTATGTCCGCGCCAAATTTCTTCACGATGGCGGCCTTCTCGGGGGAACTGACCGTCGTGACCACCTTGGCGCCCAAGGTTTTGGCAAACTGGATGGCGGCAAGCCCGACTCCGCTTGCTCCGGCCTGCACGTAGAACACCTCTCCCGGCTTCATGCCGCCGGCTTCCATTTTCAGGTTAAGATAAACGGTGCTCCAGACTTCGGGGAGCGTGGCGGCTTCGACCAGGGACAGTCCGGCGGGGATCGGGACCACCATGCCGGCCGGAACCGTGACGTACTGGGAGTATCCTCCACCGCCCAGAAGGGCGCAGACCTTGTCGCCTTTTTTGACTTGGGCATCCGCCGGAGCTTCCACGACTTCTCCGGAAACTTCGAGACCGCACCACTGGGGCCACCCGGCGGGGGAGGCGTAACAGCCGTCCTTCTGCATCAGGTCGGCGCGGTTGACTGCGGCGGCGGCCACCTTGATAAGGACCTCGTCCGCCTTCCGGACGGGATCGGGGACCTCGGCCCACCGGAAGTTCAACTTTTCATCCAGGATCATTGCGTACATGGCGTTTTTTCCTCCTCAATTTGGACAAGCCGCCACCGGCGCCATCCGTCTAAGCCGTTTGACGGGGAGCCCGGTCATTTTTACCGGAAACTTTGTAAAAGCCTTATACGCGCAATACGTTACACCCTCGACCTTTTCTTTTCAAGACCCGCAACGGAAAAAAGACGGCGATCAGTCCGATTTTCGGCGGGGACCGCCTTTTTTTTGTGTTCTGCGCCGCTGTCGTCCCCACAGTAAAAAAGCGTTCTCCGCTTGACAAAAGGGCTGATTTATGCTAAATTTACCGCATGATTATGCTTCCGCGCCTGCGGGCTCGCTGAAAAGTGGAGACGGTTGCGGAGATGCCCATTCCGGGATGACCTGCCCCTCTGCCACATGAGGGGCTATGACCCAAAATAAGGAGTACAGTTCCATGAAACGCCTTCTTATGTTCGCCGTAGCGGCACTGGCTGCCGCAACCGTTTTCGCCGCAGAAACGGGCAAAACGCCCGGGCAGATCCAGGCAGACGCAGACAAAACCCCCGAGCAGATCCGGGAAGAGATCCGGATCGCCACCACCCCCCACCGAACGTCCGCGGTAGAAAGCGCGCTACGACGCCAAACGGCAGGAGGCGAACTCCTTGGGAGCCAAGGCGAAGATTCTCTTTCTCGGCGACTCCATCACTCACTTCTGGGAGACCCACGGCAAGGAGGTCTTCGAGCGGGATTTCAAGCAGTACAACACCATTGATGCGGGATTTTCCGGAGACCGGACCGAGCATCTGATCTGGGTCGTGGAAAAGAGCGGCATCCTCGATCCGCTGGATCCGCAACTGATCGTCATGATGATTGGCTCCAACAACGCAGGACACCAGTTGAAGCGCAAGGGCGGCACCGGTACCGCCGCGACCGCCGCCGGAGTCCGCCGGGCGCTGGACAGCGTCCGCGCCCGCTTCCCCAAAGCGAAGATCCTCCTCTTCGCCATCTTCCCCCGGGGCAAGAATGCCAACGACCCCGCCCGCCGGCAGAATGAGCAGGTGAACGCCATCATCAGGAACTTTGCCGACGGCAAGGACGTCATCTGGGTGGACATCAACGACAAGTTGATGAACCCGGACGGCACCATCGACAAGGAGATGATGCCCGACCGGCTCCATCCCCGGCAGAAAGGCTATGAGATCTGGTCCGCCGCAATCATGCCCTACGCGAAGCGTTACGTGAAGTGACCCCTGCTGAAAAATTCGGGAAACTTTGCGTCTGCCCGATGAAGCCAACCCTGCGGCAATCGCTTCCGTTATCGCGTCAAGTGGTAGATCAGAACACCCTCTTTTCTCGCGGCATTGTCCATGACGAACGTGTACTTCCCGTCTTTGAATTCGACCGGGACCTCGCCATTGGGTTCGCCGGAAAGTTTGAGCGCCTGAAACCGGAAGCCGGCAGGAAGTTTCAGCTCTGCCGTGATCTTTGACCGGCGCATCAGGATCGGCAGGTTCCCGGCGGAAAGTAGCAGTTTCATGGAAGAGTCCCGATAGGTTTCTCCCGTCCGTGCCTGATTGGTCAGATGGTAAAGCAGAATGCTGCGGCTCTCTTTCAGCGGAAGACCGTCCCGGGAAATCAGAGCGACAGTCTGATAAAGATCTCCGTCTTTGAAGGACGCCACATTTCCGCTGATCGACTTCGTAAACGTGAACACCTCCGATTTCGGCGTGACGACTTTGAGCGTGACAGCGCGGCTGTCCAGCGTAATCTCGCCGGTGGAACTGACGATCCAACCGGTCCCGTTGAGTTTGTCGAGAGCCTCCCGCGCCCCGGGCGAGATTTGCCCCTGCCAGTTTTCTGCAAATGGGTCAAGCCCCCTGATGCCGGGGACCGTTTTCCCCTCCATCAGCGTGCCGATCCGGGCATAATAGCCAAGTTTCAGGAAGTCGCCCCGGATTTCGGTATGCAGATCCCCGGCAGATTTATGCTTCTCCATAAAGACGGCGGAATAGCCCTCCTTTGCGGCGGAAACGTCTCCGCGCAGAAACAGCACCTGCGTGATCTTTTCCGTGAGTTTTGCAAGGGGATCGCTGATGCAGTCGAATCCGACCTTGCACGAAGGATCGTGGAGTTTCCGGCGGCTGTGTGCCCAAGCGAACCGGTTGAGATCATCCAGATCCTGCAACGAAGCATAACTGCCGAGCATCGACGCCTCTTCCACGCGATAGACGTTGGGATAGACGAAATCATATTCCGTGAGCATATACGGCTTCCCGAAAACGCGGCTTGAAACCAGAACGCGCGGAAGGTGTCCGAGCGCCTTGAGGCAACATTCCTGCTGATAGCGTTCAGGCAAATGCCATGGCTTTTCGGGGAAAGAAGGGTGATCCCAATAGAAATGATTGTCGACGATATCCAGTTTGTCCCGAAGTTGCGTCAGGGAAAATTGCAGCCGGAAGTTCAGGTCGGCGATCAACGCCCTGACACCAAGATCTTCCCGCAGGAACCGGATCTGCTCATTGATGCACTTTCCCTGCAACTCGATCAGAAACTCGCGGAATAAAAAGGTGCGTTTCCTGCGGTTTTCCGGCGTGTCGATCCCCTTCTCTTTCAGGTATTCGCAGTATTTTTGTTCAAAGAGCGGCTGCAGTTCCGGTGCTTTTTTCAAAATCATGTATGCCGAATTTTCATTGACCAGATTCAGGCTCCAGAGAACCGGGTCCTCCTTGAGAGAAAGCCCTGTGTAGGGGTTCTTCGTCGTCAGCAATTTGCGGGAGTAGGACTTCCAGTTTTCCATGGCGGAGGGACTCACCAGAATCAGCGGCTTCATGACCTGCTGGCGGGAATACGCTTCGGGCGGGAGTTCGGGGAAGTTGTCCCCCGACCGCATTTGGCGGCTGACGTAGAGGTCGATCGTGATGTAGATGCCGTTCTCCTTGAGTTTGGAGATCAGATAGAAGAACCGATCCAGATTTTTCGCATGAAGCGCGAGGGAACTCGGCGACGTCATGTCCTGAATAGGCACCTCATAGTGATGCAGGCGGACCGTATTGTACCCCATCTTGACGATTTCCGCTACTAACTGATCCGTCTCTTCACGGGTTGGGGTATTGGTGTCGTGAACGATGTTCGGTCCGAAGAACCGGACCCGCTTGCCGGGTTCTTTTTCAAAGGCCAGATGACCGTCTTTCGTGAGGATAACGAAGCCCTTTTTCCCTGCCGGTTTATCCGCAGAGGTGAAATCCAAAGGGGACCCGGCAACGGTCTTGTCCTGAAACTTGATCGGGACCCACTCCCTGCCGGGTTGAATGACGAACGTTTCGACTTTCGAGTTCACAGACGCCTGTTTTTTCTGCGGGGCGTTCTGCGCGGAAAGCATGACGGAAGCGATCATGCAGGAGATCATCAGGTATTTTTGATTCATGGCGGCAATCTTCGCGTTTGTCGTTCCGACTTGTTGTGTTGAAACTGAACTGCCCGGCAAAAAACGCCGGAGTCGGTCAGCAATGCAGGCTCCCTCGCTGTGCTGAAGATGTCATCTCTTTCATGGAACGCAGGAGGTCCTGATGGTGTTTTACTATAGCACCTCTCTGCGGCTTTTTCAAGTTCATCCCCCGGCGTTATTTGCCGTTCTCAAAGCGCGCCTTTAAGATGACGGAACCCGGTCTTTTACGGGTATGGATTGCCTGAACGAGCTTTTCGGCAACAAGTCTGCCACATTCCCGCAATGGAGCCTTCACCTGCAGACGGTCGGCGGGGAATCCCGGAAGTTCGAGCCCGTCGCAGCCGATCACGGGAATGACAAGGCTTCGTTCCTTCAGAACTTGCAGAATCTCCGGCAGTTGGTGGTCGTAAGCCGCAATCAGGGCGTCAGGACGGGCATGCTTCAGCATTTCATCAAGCGCCTTGGCTCCGCCGCCCATGGTGGGGCGCGTACTCCCGATCAATGCCGCATCGATCTGACCGAAGTTCTGCTCCGCACCCAAATAGGCGTTGAACTTATTCAACTGATTCGGGTGGATGAAACTTTGTGTCTGCCCGATGAAGCCCACCCTGCGGCAGCCGCGGTCATGGAGATAAATCACGGCATTGCGGATGCCTTCCGTGAAATCAAAGGATATTTGCGGGATTGCCGGATCAAGAGGATCGCAGGCGGTGAGAAAAGGAACGCGCATTTCCGCAGCCCGGTCCAGCAGCACCTTCTCGCCGGCACCTAAAATGACGCGTCCAGCCGCCGGAAAAAAAGAGAGTTCGTCCAGCTTGAGAAGCCCGGTTTCCGGGGCGCTATCGAGCATCGTCAGGATGGTTTTATACCCTTCCAGAGAAAGTTTCCGGATCATCGCATCCCAGATGGCGTGCCAGAATGGGTGCGTGAAAATCGACGTAAAACCGTCAAACAACACCTCGATGACGGTATCACTGACTGCGGTCTTATCTCTGACGATACGCGTTCCGCTGTGGCGCTTCCGCTCCAGAATGCCCTCCTCCGCCAACTGACCGACCGCCTTGTTGACTGTTTTGACGTTGACCTGAAATTCAGCGGCAAGGTCAACCGCCCGGGGCAGAAGATCCGTGTAACGCCCAGAAGCGATCCGTTCCCGGAGAACTTTGATGATTTCCTGCTGTTTGTACTCCATAGATCTGGCTCCTTTTATAATACCATATATCATTTTTCTGAAAAGTCAAATAAAACCATCATAATTCCATAAAATTTCCTGAAAAATGCTTGATTTTTCATTTTGCAGCGTTACCTTATTACCACAACATAATTTTCAAAATGAGAGGTGTTTTATGAGTCCTGTCAAGACTCCGGCTACCGTCATCGAGCGCCCCGGCGAGGCCGCCTTCCGCGAAGTCACACTCACCCCGAAACGTGCCGACACCGTGGTCTGCAGAACGCGGATGAGCGCCATTTCCACCGGCACCGACATGAAGACCTATCACGGCATGCAGCATCCGGAACAGTGCTACTATCCGCTGGTCCCCGGGTATGAAAACATCGGCGTGGTGGAGGAGGAGGGCGACTACGCTCCCGGCTTTAAAAAAGGCGACCGGGTGATGATCAACGAGTGCCGGAAATATATGGACGCCTGCGCGGCGTGGGGCGGCGGCACGCTGCTGGTCCACAAGGATATGGACAACGCCGGAGGCGCGGGCGATCCCCTCTGCAAGATACCGGACAACGTTTCCGATGAGGACGCCGTCCTCGCCTATCTTTTCTGCGTTTCCTTAAAAGGCGTGGAGCGTCTGCAGCCCCGCAACGGCGAGACGATCCTGGTCTTCGGCGCGGGCATGAACGGCATCGGAGCAGCGCAGATCATCAAAATCATGGCTCCGCAGTCCACTGTGGTCATCGCGGAACCCAATGCCTTCCGGCAGGAGATCGCCGGCCACTATGCGGACTTCGTCATTACGCCGGACTCCGCCGGTCTCGCGAAACTGCTGGAGATCACCAACGGCAGAAAAGCCGACCGCATCATCGAATGTTCCGGCAATCCCGCCGTTCCGGGGATGCTTTACCAATACATCAAAGACGGCGGCTGGAAGGATGACGACGAACCCGGTTATATTCACCTCAACGGCGACTATCCGGAAAAACTGATCTTCGACCACTATCACCGCTGGTTCGTCAAGAACGTCAGCATGTCCATGACCTGTGCCATGAAGTGGCGCGGAAAAGGGCAGATCCTGCAATGGCTCAGTGAGGGCAGAATGAACACCAGATATCTGCCCTGCGAGATCTGGCCGGCAGGCAAGGCGAAGGAGGCGTTCCGTTACCAGTCCGACAAGGGCGCAAACTGCTTCAAGATCCTCTTTGACTGGAGGGATCTGTGATGCGACTGGGACTTGCGGCATGGGGTCTGCGGGAAACTCCGCTGGAGGAGCAGCTGAAACTCACCCGGGATATGGGGCTGAGCCTGCTGGAGTTTTCCATCGCCAACTACAGCAAAGACGTGCTTCAAGTCGGCTGTTCCGACGCCGAAATCGAGGCGGTCAAATCACTGTACTCGAAGTACGGCATTTCTCTGGAGTGCGGCTGTACCGGGAACGATCTGACCGTGGATGACGTTGCACCGCAGGTCGAAAAACTCACTGAAGTCATCGGGATCGCTTCCAAACTCGGCATCCGGTACCTGCGGATCTTTGCCGGGTTCCGCTCGGACAGCGAGATTTACGGAGAAAGATGGGAACGTATGCTCAATGCGCTGAAAGAACTCCATCTCCTCGCTTCCGCCAAAGGGCTCCTGCTCTGCGTGGAGACCCACGGCGGCGTGACGGCGCTGGAAAACGGGGCGCAGCTCCACTTCAACAGCGTCACCACCCGGGGCGACTGCTGGGAGAAGATTCTGGAAACGGGAGTCTCCATCCTCTTCGACCCCGCCAATCTCGCCGCCGCGGGGGCGGTCTGCCCCTGCAAATTCTACGAGCGTTTCAGGATGCACATCCGGTACTTGCATTTGAAGGATTTCCGCGACGTGCCGGGGGGGATCGTCCCTGCCGCCTGCGGAGAGGGGCGCTTGGATTATAAAAAGTTGCTGGAGACCATCGGAGATTATTCCGGACCGGCTCTGTTTGAGTATGAATTGACCGGGGATGTGGAGGACGGCATGCGCCGGTCTCTGTCTTTCCTGAAAGCAGCGGGGGGTCATGATGAAATTTGAGGGGACAGGAGCGGCACTTCGCATTGATCTCCCGGTCGTCGGGACAATCCGGATGAGGACCACCGGAGAAGTCGGCGAGACCAGTTGGACGCTTGGCTGTGAAACGCTGGACCGGGATTTCGCCGATTACGACAAATACAAAGAATTCATCACTCCGCTGGGTGTAAGCACTATCCGGCTTCAGGCAGGCTGGGCGAAGTGTGAGCGGACCCGAGGGCAATATGATTTCGCGTGGCTGGATCACATCATCGACGATGCCCGGAGCCGTGGGCTCAACATCCTGCTGGAAACCGACTACGGCAACCCCATCTATCCCGGCGGCGGCGGTCACGATCTTCTCGGAAGTTTTCCCTCTTCCGGCGAGGCGGTGCAGGCGTGGGACAACTGGGTGCGCGCGCTTGCGGAACACTTCAAGGGCCGGGTGCGCGACTGGGCCATGTGGAACGAACCGGACGGGAACGGTGTTTCCGCAGTCACGGACAACAATCTCCGCACGGCTTCCATCATCAAAGCGATCATCCCGGATGCCCGGATCGCCGGTCTGACGCTGGCTCTGCCCGATCCTGAATTCTTTGAAGAATGTATCCGCGTGTTTGAAAAGGCGGGGAAACTGGATCTTTTCACGTGGTTCATCTACCACGGCTACCGTTACAATCCCGATTTGAGTTACGGCGACGTCCGGGCGATGCAGGACGTGCTCCGCCGGCACGGTTCCAAAGCCGCCCTTTGGCAGGGAGAGAACGGCTGCCCCTCCAACAATCCTGGATGGTTTGCCCTCCGGGGGCATAACTGGAGTGAATTCACGCAGGCGAAGTGGGACCTGCGGAGGTTCCTCGGGGATTACGGACACGGCGTGGAAACTTCGATTTTCACGATCTGCGATTTTCAGCACGCCGGGCGGGAGATGAACCGAAAGGGGCTGTTGCTGGCGGATGAAGATCACAATGTGATCCGCCCCAAACAGGTCTACGGCGCCGTGGGCCGCATGATATCGGTTTTCGACGGTACGATGCAGCGTCCGCAGGAACATTTCTTTGTCCGCGCCGACAACGTCCAGCTCAAACTCGAAGGCTCGGTCAGCGTCTCCGCCGGGACCGACACCTACGCTTTCCCGTGCTCGAAAAAGGATGGCTCCGGGCATCTTGCCGTTTACTGGGATTGTTCCGGAGTCCCGACGGAGGAGACGGCGTGCCAGACTGTTCAGGTCCATACGTTCCGGCTTCCGATCTGTGAGCCGGTGCTCTGCGATCTGATCTCGGGGAACGTCTATGCGGTTCCGGACTTTGCCATTCACCGGGACGGCGATGCTGTCAGCTATGATCTGCCGCTCTCCGATGCGCCGCTGATCCTCGCTGAAAAAAGCATGCTTCCGCTGGAAAACGAGACCATACGCGAGAAAAGGTGAAGCATGAAACTCCCGTCAAAAATCATACTGCTGCTGCTGACCGGAATTTCCTTCCTCTGCAGTGCCGCTCCGGAACTGGAACTGGTCCCCGGCTATCAGGTCTGCTCGCTCTACCTCACCGGCTGTACGGCGGAGGAGGACTCCGCGTTCACAAGCGTCCTGCAGTACCGGAAAGCAGGAGAGGCAAACTGGCGCACGATGCCGCCGGAGTTGTCTCCCGTCTACGTGGCAAGGGAGAAGATGCTTCGCGGGTCGCTCTTTGACTTGGAAGAAGATACCCTCTATGAGATGCGTTTGGAATACCTGGATAAGCAGGAGAAGGGAACGCTCTCCGGGAAATTCCGCACCCGAAGGGCGGCGGTCCCAATCGCCCGGACCATCGTGCTGGATGAAACAACGAAGATGCCGCTTCACATCACCGCTTCCGGCACTCCGGAAGGGTATCTGCGCTACACCATGAAGCCGGGTTCCGTGCTGGACGGCGGGACCAAAAAGGAGTTTGCGGTCTTTCTGGATGGTGTCCGTTACGTGATCCTCGACGGGCTGACCGTCCGCGGAGGGAGACGGCACGGCATCTTCGCCGACAACTGCGAGAACATCCAGATCCTCAACTGCGACATCGCCGGTTTCAGCCGGGTCGGTACCCACCGCCCCGACCTCAACGGCATGTATTACGACGAGAAAAATCATTACGTGAGTCAGGACTCCGGCATTCAGGTCCGGAACACCCGCCGGGTGCTGATCGAGCGGAACTACGTGCACGATCCCCGGGGGACTGCCAACAGCTGGTTCTACGCCCATCCCGCCGGCCCCAACGCGCTGAAACTCGGCAACGTCAGGGAGGCGGCGGTCCGTTACAACGATTTCGTCGGCAGCGACCTCCACCGCTGGAACGATGCCGCCGAGGGGGCCGGCAACAGCCTTGTCACCGGCAGTGCCTGGCGCGACGCCGAAGTCACCGGCAACAACTTTCTTTTCACCAACGATGACGGCATGGAGCTGGACGGCGGTCAGATCAACGCCCGCTTCTTCGGCAACCGCTGTGAAGGGTTTTACTGCGGCATCAGTCTGGCGCCGTGTCTGCGCGGCCCCAGCTGGTGCTACCGGAATCTTTTCGTCTCCACCGGGGCGGAATTCGGTCTTGCCGGCGTTTTCATCAAAAACATCTTCGGCAACCGCGGGGTCGGCTACGGGCGGATCACCTGTTTCAACAACACCATGGTCGGACTGGGCGGCGGCTTCAGTGCCTTCGGCGGCAACCGGGAAGCGGGAGAGACGTTGCGCTTCGTTTCGCGCCGCAATCTCTTTTCCGGGACCCGGAGCCGAATTGCCCGGGTGCTCTTCCGCGAGAACCGGGTGGATTTCGATGAGGACCTGCTGTATTCAACGAACCCGGGAGTTACGGGGATCCCGGAACTTCGCAAACGCTACGGTCAGGAGTTGCACGGCATTGAGGGCGTGCCCCATTTCGTGGACCCGCAGAACGGCAACTACCGGCTGAATCCGGACTCTCCGGGGTACCGGGAGCGGGTCGGCGCCTTTCCCCGGGAGGACAGCCCGGAGTTGCCGGTGCGTCCGGTTCCGCTTGCGGTTTCGGCACAGCACCTTGCATTTCAAGCCGCCTCATCTGCCGAATGGAAGTCCCGGCAGATAACGGTCAGTTGCACGCGACCGGGGACGGAACTCTCTTTCCGAATCGAGAAAAACGAAGCGTTCCCGTTTTTGGTCGTTTACCCCGCGTCCGGGGTGGTGACACCGGAGGCGCCGGTGGTGCTGACCGTTTCCATCGATCCCGCGCATATCCGCAAGGCGATGAAGCACTCGGCGGCGTTTCTGGTCCGCCTGCCCAGCGGTTTCTCCCGGGTGGTCACGGTCTATGCGGATTCCCGGGAGGACCGGGCTCTGCTGAAACACGACCGTGCCGGGGCGCTTTTACCCGTGGCGGTCCAAGCGCTGGACGGCAACCGCTTTCAAATTGATTTCGCGCTTGAAAAAGAGTTTCACGGCTACCTTTTCGGACGGTTTGCTCCGGGAACTGCTGACAAAGTGGCGCTGACGCTGGACGGCAATCCGACCGACCGAGTGGAACTGCGGGGACCTGCGGAGGTGCGTCCCCTCCCGGTGTGGAAGGTCGTCGGCACCCGGAATCTGCAGGGCAATCCGCACTTCCGTCTGGCACCGGGGAAGCACCGCTTCATCCTGACGCTCACGGAGGGGAAACTCCTGAATGCGGCGCTGGCAGAAACTCCGGGCGTTTTTCTCAACGCCCCCTACGCTGAATAACGAAAACAAATGAGGCAGAAAAAATGATCCATTTCATTGATTGGGAAGCGGCGGAAACCCGCTTCGGGTTCCTCTCTTACTGGACCGGCTACGCCAATGCGGTCTCCTGCACGGTCTCCCGCGCGGGCGGCTGGCAGATCAACCGCGAGGGGAACGGGCAGAAATTCACGCTGCACTTCACCCACGAAGAGCTGAAATTTGCGTTTGATTTCGTGGTTGAGGAGCAGGAGAACTCGGTTCAAATCCTGTTACCGAAGTGCTCCATGAAGGAGGAGGGACGCAACAAGTTCGGCTCGCTGCTGGTCCTGCCGGATCTGCTGCTGCACCGCGAAGGCGATGAGGGATATTATCTGCTTCCCCAGCAGTCCGGAGTGGTCTCCCGCTTCCGCGGCAAACGGGAGATGGTGCACAGAATCGGCATCTACGGCAGCGGCATTTCCGAATGCAACATGCCGATTTGCGGCGTGGAGGAGCCGTCGGGAGTGCTCTGCGCCATCCTCGGTCCCGGGGGCTGTGATGCCGAACTGGAACTTGCGACCGCGCAGGGCAAGGAGAAGACCTATTCTCTGGCGTTCCGCTGGTTCTTCCGCTACGAATTCAACGTGCGGCGTCAGGATTTTCCGATGACCAATGAGGACTTCTGCCTCACACTGGCGGAACTGCCCCATGACGGTCGTCATCCGGCGGCACAGCTTGCGGAGTATTACCGGAATTGGCGTCTGACCAAGGGGGAGATCACTCCGCTCGCGGAACGCGTGAAACGCTCCGAAGCCCTCGCCAACGCCGTGAAATCCCCGGAGATCCGGGTGCGGCTGGCGGCAAAGTGGCCGATCCCGATGCCGGTGACTGAGCAGACTCCGAAAAACGAACCGGCGGTCCACGTCTTCTGCACTTTCGATGAGGTCAAGACCATGGTGGATGCGTTCAAGGCCGCCGGAGTGGAACACCTGAATATCTGCCTCGTCGGCTGGAACGCCAAGGGGCATGACGGACGTTATCCGCAGCTCCTGCCGGTCGAAGAGAGCATCGGCGGCGAGACGAAACTCCGGGAACTGATCGCATACACGCAGAAAGCAGGGTATTTCATCACCGCCCATGACAATCATTGTGACGGCTACCGCATCAGCGACGACCCCCTCGACGACATTCTGGTATTGTCGCAGAACGGCACCCCGGTGAAGGACGGCATCTGGGGCGGAGGGCAGTCGTGGCAACTCTGTCCGGAAGCGATGTTCAAAACCTATTCCGAACGCAATTACGAGAACATCCGGCAACTGGGATTCCGGGGGACCCACTTCACCGACTGTTTGAGCACCATCGGGCTCTCGGTCTGCTGGAGCAAGGCGCATCCGGCGACCAAGGCGCAAACGGCTTCCTGGCGCAGAAAGATCCTCGCGCTGGCCAAGGATAAGATGGGCTCCATCGAGTGCGAAGGATGTTTCGACTTCGCCGCCGGAGTGCTGGATCGCTGCTTGTATATTCAGACCGATGGCGGACGCCCTCACGAATACCTCGGCAGTCAGGACTACGTCGACGAGATCGTGCCCCTCTACGAAATGACCTACCACGGAATACTGCTGTATAACGTCTTCGGCGAATCAATCAATTCTCTCCGGGGCAGTTACGGCTATCTGCGCAACCTTTCCTTCGGCGGCATGCCAAGTTTCTATTTCTACCGGCACTTCGCGACCCGCAACTGGAATCCGGACGGCTCCCCGGTGCAGGGACACTTCGAGACGGCGGACTTCTATCTGGGCAAAATCGGGGATGAGGCGGCACAGGTCCGCAACGCGGAGGAGGATTACGTCAAAACCATCGGGGACCTGCAGTTGTGCTATATCCGGGATCATCGGAAACTCTCCGATACCCTCTGCCGCACCGACTACTCCGATGGCAGTTCGGTCTACGTGAACTTCGGAGAAAAAGCGGAGGTCATTGACGGAGTGACCGTCCCCGCTGCAGGGT
>DCGG01000088.1:0-2000 GCA_002315455.1 Lentisphaeria bacterium UBA1784 | reverse complement strand
CGCGGAAGAAGGGAAAGACCCCGAACCCGGAGCACTTCGGCGCATGAAGACGTTCTCTTTCAGCAAGGCGCACTTTCAGCTCACCGGGCGGTGCAACCTCGCGTGCCGCTTCTGCGGACAGCATAAAGGCATGCTCGCGGCAGCGGACGGGGAACTCTCCGTCGCGGAATGGCTCCGCTGTGCCGATGAATTGAAACGCTCTGCTGAAGCAGTCCAAACCCGTCCCGAGATCATGCTCTGGGGCGGAGAGCCCTTGCTCTATTCCGGCTTCGACGAACTCGCCGAAACACTGCACCGTCAGGGGGTTCTGCTCGGCATCGTCACCAATGCGACGTTGCTCCCCCGGCACGCCGAAGTCGTCCGGGAGTGCATCGACCGCATTTGCGTCTCGGTGGACGGCGATCGCACCGGACATGATGCCATACGGGGGACAGGAGTGTATGAGAAGGTACAGGCGGGGCTTCAGTCGATCCGCGGCCGGAAGGGACGGCTCACGCTCCTTTCGACCATCTCGGACCAGAACGTCGAAAATCTGGCGGAACTTCCCGAAAAACTGATTGCGCTGGGTCCCGATGAAGTGGTCCTTCAGCCGCTGATGTATCTCTCCCGTCGGGAAATCGGGGAATACCGCCGGTTCAGCAGGGAAGTCTTTGGTTGCGACTACCCGGAATTGTCGGCGTGGCAGCGGGAAGATGACCGGGAATACCGGAAGCATCTTGCGGAGGGGCTGACCCAACTGGCGCGCCGGAAATTTTCCGTTCCCGTGCGGTTCACGCCCCATTGTTACCCTGCGGAGGAAAGCCCGGCGATCTGTCAAGCCCCCCTGCATCGGGTCCATATCCGTCACGACGGCGAAGTCGGGTTCTGCACGGACTATTTCGGTTTTTCCGCGGGGAACGTCCGCAACGCGTCTCTCTCTGACATATTCAACGGGGAGCGTGCCGCGTTGTTCCGGCAGGCGCAGGCAACGGGGAAACTTCCCATCTGCCGCCATTGTCCGTGGTGTCGCCAGCAAATTTGACCAATCAACAAGGAGAATAACCATGAAGATCAAGATCCTCGCCATCGACTGCAGTCCAAGGAAGAATTCCAACAGCGGAGCGCTTCTGCAACACTCCTTCGAGACCGCCAACGCAAAGCTGGGCGGCGAACTGGAAATGGAACTGGTCCACCTGCGGGACCTCTCCTTTTCCCCCTGCCTCGCCTGCGGCGTCTGCGGGAAAAAGAAGGAGTCCGAGGAGTACTTCCCCTGCGTGCAGAAGGACGACATGGGCGAACTCCTGGAGAAGATGAAATCAGCAGACGGCATCTGCATCGCCACGCCGGTCTATTTCGGGATGCCCAGCGACCTTTTCAGCAAGTTCGTCATGCGGACACGGGTCCTGCGCCATCAGGACTTCCAGCTTGCCAACAAGCCCGTGGGGATCATGGCAACGGCCGGACGCCGGAGCGGCGGCGCGGAGACCGCCATCATCTCGGCGTGGCTGCCTTTCCTGCGCCACGGATGCCTCATCGTCGGCAACGGCGATGCCACCTGCCAGTTCGGAGTCATGGGCTGGGCGGGAGCGCAGGGGCACATCCTCACCGACGAGTGGGGATTGGAGCAGGGCGAGCAGATGATGCGCCGCATCCACGAAGTTGCTTCTCTCGTGAAGGCGGGACAGGCGCAACTCGGCGGACGCACACCCATGCGTTTCTCCTACACCAGTGGCAACCGGAAGTGATCCCCGAAAGGGAAACGACTTCATAAAATGGTTTCGGAGGCTGCGGAAGCTACGCTGGAAATGCATCACAACGTGTGTTCATGCCTCATCGAAAACATTATCCAAAAACAGGAGAGGGAAAAGTGAAACATTATGACGTCGCTGTTTTCGGCGGAGGGATCGCCGGTGTCGCGGCTGCGCTCGCTGCTGTCCGGCGGAACAAAAAAGTCGTTCTGGTCGAAAAACAGTGTGTTTTAGGCGGACTTGCCACGTCCGGGCTGATTTACATCTACTTGC
>DCGG01000059.1:32421-32602 GCA_002315455.1 Lentisphaeria bacterium UBA1784 | reverse complement strand
GGCAGCTTTCCAGCGCGGTGGCGGCGCTGTTTGAAATCAACTGCCCGCCGATCCCCATAATCGGCTTGGCCAAGCGCAACGAGGAAATCTATCTGCCGGGGCGGTCGGACCCCGTTGTGCTCGACCGTCACGACCCGGCGCTGCGGATGCTTCAGGCGCTGCGCGACGAGGCGCACCGCTT
>DCGG01000059.1:11328-32412 GCA_002315455.1 Lentisphaeria bacterium UBA1784 | reverse complement strand
CCGCTTCGCCATCACCTACCACCGGGCGTTGCGCGACCGACGCATCGAACACTCAATGCTCGACGATCTGCCGGGGATCGGTGCGGTGCGCAAGCGTCAGCTGCTCAAAAAGTTTGGTTCCGCGCGGCGCCTTGCCGACGCCGATCCGGCGCTGATCGCCGTGTGCGCCCCCGGACTGGGCTTGGAAGGCGCCCGGAAACTGCGCGACAAACTCGCCGCCCGCTTTCGCGGAACGCAGACGTAGCAGCGGCTATTTCCCCCACTTTCCGGCGTAGATCGCGTAGAGCCGGTGGACGCCTTTCTGATAGCGCTCCAGAAAACTTTTGGCGAGTTCATCCGCCGGGTCACAGGCGTGCAGCGCCCCCGCAAGGTAGAGTTCCCGCAGCTGGAAGTTGCGTTCCGCGACATCGGTGAGTCCCTCAAACGGCGCATCGAGAAGCGAAGCGAGGTCCTCCTTTGCGTGGCACTCGAAAGCGCCGAGCAGACGGCGCAGTTCCGGAACAGCCTCGCGTGACGGGTGTTTCTGCAGATAGAGCGAAACGGCGCGGAAATGCGAAAATTGGCTCTCCGGCTGCAATTCTTTAAGGCGCGGCATCAGAAACGCGGCGTCGCCCGCAAAGTTCCGCAGTGCGATGATCGCGGCGTCGAGGCGGCTCACGGACTTGCCGAATTGGCCCATGCCACGGTAGTCCCACCCGTCATCCCACGGCTGGGAAGAAACGGCCTTTTTGAGGAGTTCCGCGCCGTCGCTGTACCCCAACAGCGCGAGCCGGAGCGCCTTTTCAAAATCCGGCGCTTTCTGAAAGTCGGCGCGAAGCGAGGCAAGGTCCGGCGCGGCGAAGATGGCCGCATCCTGATTGAGTCCGGATTCGGGAATCTCGCAGTCGGGCGTAAAAAATCCCATCGCCCGGAGTTTTTCCTGCACTTTTGCGAGGTCGATCCGGCGAAGTTCCCGACCGCTTTGAACGGCTTCGGCGGCGAGCAGTCCCGCCGCATACCCCTGATTCTGCACATCCGACTGCATCCGGATGAGCGGCATCGCATCGCGCTGGGCGCTGATGCCCAAGCCGGTCGTCATCAAGTTGGCGACACCGGGGGAGAGCAGTGCGCGGAACGGTATCTCTGCGATATACGGGTCGTGGTCGGTCGGGTGAAAAAGCAGCAGCGGAGCCACCGTGAAACCGTGCGTATCGAAGTTGCTGCACGCCAGAGCAACAGTGTCGTCATAGTGTTTCTTTGCGTAGAAATCGGAGGCCGTCAGCACGACCTCCCCGATGATCCGGCGGCGTTCGCGGGTGCCGGGGAGCTGCGAAACGTCGAAATATGCCGCGCACCGTTCGCGGCCCGTAATGTACGCGCGGCTGACATCCTGCGTGGAGTCGTCGACAGTGAACATGTAGTCGCTGTTGGAGTAGTTTTTCCCCAGCACCACGGGGCACATTCCGGAGCCCTGATACGCCGGTTCTTCCGGTGCCGAAAATTCGGTCGGCGCTCCGGCAAGACGGGCGAGTTCGGCGTTGCCGGTGCAGTCGAGGAATTGCGCGGCTTCGATCCGGATCCCGCCCATGGGAGTCGCCGCCAGCACCGATACGATCTTGTCGTCCTCTTTTTCAAGGGCGCAGCAGAAGGTGTTGAACCAGACGGCGGCTCCCGCGGAGATGTTTTCGCGTTCCCATACGTGCTGTTTCGGTTCGGAGGGCCAGCGTTTGCTGACTTCCTCCTCCATGGCCGCCTTGCGGACCTCTTCATCGAGATGCCGGGTGTAGCCGTTTTTGAGCCCGAACCAGTAGACGCAGATCCGCCCCTGTGTGCCAGTGCCGCCCAAGTGCGAGAGCCGTTCCAGAACCAATGTGTCCAATCCGGCTTGGGCGCCGGGGATCGCGGCGGCGGCCCCGGCGGTCCCGCCGCCCGTGACGACGATGTCCGCCTTGCGGGTGCGGGAAACATCCCACGCGACCGTCTGCGCGGTGGAAACAGCTTCGCGCTGGATGCCGCGGTACTGGTCGATGGTGAAAATCCACTTTTCGGAGTCCTCCATAGGAGCGGGCAAACCGGCAAACTCCACGAGGTCCGCCGACTGGAACTGCGCCGGACTCCAGCAGTTGTTCCGCACCTCAAGCGTGGCACGGAAGAAGGCGTCCTCCTGCCATGCGGACAATTCAACCTCGGTATGTTTCTCCTCCAGACGGTAGAATTTCCCTTCCCCCATGTACTCCGCTTCGCCCTCTTCGCAGGAGACGAGGGCGCGGCAGACGGCCCGGTATTTCCCCGGGTTGAACGGTTCAAACGGCATATTGCCTGCATGCGCCGCCGTGAGGAACGGCGTTGTATCCAGCACAGCGCGGGCGCGGACGGCGAAAAGCCCCTCGCGGTTGGCGAAGATCACGCAGTCGCCCTGAACGCCCAAAACAAACGTCTGAAACAAAAACGGCACACGGTTTTCCAGCATCACCCGGTCGAGAGCGTATTTGATCTGCACCGGTCTTGCCGGAGCAGTGACGCCCAGCTTTGCAAGAAACTCCGGGATATCGTGCAGTTTCAAGTACGCGCAAACATCCTCGCCGAAATAGGAAAAGGGCGTGACAAGCAGCACCTTCGCTCCGCGTTTCTGCTCCGCCAGCGCGATCTCGCAGCCGCGCACGGCGCCGCCCGCAACCAGTAAATCCACCGAATCTCTCACTGTGATTTGCATGATATCTTCTCCTGCCGTTCCCATCATCTTCCATGCGTCAGTTGTCAAACCGAAAGTCGGAAGTCTGTCCTTTTTTACTGCGATACAAATAATATAGCGCGGCATCCGGTAAAAAACAATGGAACTTTTTGCCGCAGAGAATGGAGTCTGCAAAAAAAAAAGCGGGGTCTTACCCCCGCTTTTTTTATTCCGTCCTTCAGAACGGCAGTTCGATCCCCAAGTCTCCGGTCACGGACTTCATCCGTTCCCGGATCGCCGACTTGGCGGTCAATGCCGCAGAGTTGAAGGCGGCAGTAACCGCCTCGGCAACTTTGGCGGGTTCCGCATCGGCGGCGATCTCGATGTTTTTCAGCATCAGTTCGCCCGTCAGCGTCACTTTGACCTTGCCGCAGGGGGAAGTCGCGGAAAACTCCAGATCGGGGATCTCCGCCTTGAATTTTTTCATGCTTCCCTGAAGATCCTTGAATTTGGACATCAGTTTGGCGATCTCTCCAAGATTTCCGAGCATTTTACTTTTCCTCCTTTGCGGTTTCTTTTGCGATCCGACGCTTTTCCTTGCGGTGCCAGTGCGCCACAAGCGGAGCCGCGAAGAAGATCGATGAACAGGTGCCGAAGATGACGCCGAGCATCATGATCTGCACGAAATCGTTGATCGCCACGCCGCCGCCCAGGAACAATATGAAGACCACGATGAAGGTCGTCACACTGGTGATCAGCGTGCGGCTCAGCGTCTGGTTGACCGAGGCGTTGACCACCTCGTCGAAATCCTGATTGGCCTTCTTGCCAAGGTTCTCGCGGATGCGGTCGAAAATGACCACTTTATCGTTGATCGAGTAGCCGATCACCGTCAGAATGGCCGCCACCGCCGTGAGCGAAATGGTGCGCCACTGGACGAGGTAGATCGCCAGCACCACTGAAACGTCGACCAGCAGAGAGATCACGCCGGCGAGCGCGTAGGTGTACTCATACCGCAGCGAGATGTAGATCCCGATGCCGATGAAGGAGAGGAAGATCGCCAGCAGAGCCGCCTTGGTGAACTCCATGCCGATCAAGCCGCCGACACTGCTCTCCAAGCCGTTGGCAAGCTTCAGCTCGGGAAACTTCTCATTGAGTTGGCCCGCCAGCACCTCGGCCGGGTTGCGGTCGACGTTGTTCTTGGTGAGTTCGCCGCGCACGAGAATCTCGAGTTTGCGTTCGGAATCCTTGCTCGCGATGTTGAATTTGTAGGTGACCTGCGGTTCATCGTAGCCGGCGGCGAGGAGCGCCTTCTCAATCTTGTCCTGCGGAACCTGCGCCGCGTAGGAGAAGCTCACCACCGTGCCGCCCGTGAAGTCCACGCCGAGGATCCCTTTGCCGCGGACCGCCAGAAGCACGACGAGCAGCAGAATCATGGCCCCGAAGAAGCAGAGGCTCTTGTGCCACATGCCGATGAAGTCGAACTTGGTCTGCGTGAAAAGACGCAGCATCGACAGTTTTTCCATGCCGAAGTACTTGAACAAGTAATCGTAGATCAGCCGGGTTACGAAAAGCGCCGTGAACAAGCTGGTCAGAATACCGATGCTCAGCGTGACAGCGAAGCCCTTGACCGCGCCGGTGCCGACGTACATCAGAATGAAGGAGGTGATGAGCGTCGTGATGTTCGCATCAAGCACGTGGGTGAGCGCCCGGTCATAGCCGAGGTTCACCGCATTGATGAGTTTTTTGCCGGAAGCAAGTTCCTCGCGGATGCGCTCATACACCAGCACGTTGGCGTCAACCGCCATGCCGATCGTCAGCACGATACCGGCGATGCCCGGCAGCGTCAGCGTGCAGTCAAAGGCCGCCATGGCGCCGAGGATCAGCACCATGTTGAGCCACAGAGCCACCACGGAGATGATGCCGCTGAAACGGTAGTAGAGGATCATGAAGATCGCAACGCAGACCAGTGAGAACACGCCCACCCAGATCCCGTTGGAAACGTTTGCGGCCCCCAGTTTCGGGTCCGTATCGAAGACCGCATTGACCTTGATCTGGAAGGGGAAACTGCCGCTGACGAGAGCGTCGGCGATCTGCTTGGCCTCCTCCTCTGAGAAGGAACCGGAGATCTCCGCATGTCCGCCGGTGATGGCGCCGTTGATGACCGGAGCACAGTAGAGTTTGCCGTCCAGCACGATGGCCAGCATCCGGCCCACGTTGCGGGTGGTCACTTCGCCGAACTGCATGGCGCCTTCCTGATTGAACACCAGAGCGATCTTCCGCTGGCCGAACTGGTCTTTGGTGGCCATGGCCTGCGTCACGCCCTTGCCGTCCATTTGCGCGCGCTTCTCCACGAAGTAGTACCGGACCTGCGGCTTGTCGCCGGAACGGAACTCCCTGGTGCTCATCAACTCATATCCCAGCGGGATCTGGAATCCGACGGGATCCTGCAGATAAGAAGCCACAAGTTCCTCGTTGTTGGGAGCGACCAGACGGAATCGGAGCTTGGCGCTCATCTTGATCAGTTCCAGCAGTTTCAGTTTCTCATCCTTGGCGACCACGGGCGCCCGGAGCGCCACGTAATCACTGCCGGAGGGAGCGATCTCCGCTTCATAGATCTTCTGCCCTTCCAGCCGCTTCCGGAGGATCTCGATGGCCACGTCCCGGTAACGGTCGAATTCGGAGGACATCCGGCGCTCCATCTCGGCCCGGGTCTCGCCCTCCTTGGCATCGTTGAGTTTGCTCAGAAACTCCTCGTCCGGGATCAACTGGAGGATGAACTCCACGCCGCCGGCAAGGTCCAATCCCAAACGGATGGAACTGGAAGCGTTCTTCCGGATCAGGCTCATGACGTCGCGGTTATCCTGCAGATCCACGCCCTTGACCCGGTCTTTCAGATCAACACCCTTGTTTTCCGCGGCCTGAAGCAGCGCCTGGGACTGATAGAGTTGGGGATCCGCCGCCTGCAGGGCTTTGGCATCGCTAATCAGCGAAGTCAGCTCCTTGTCGCCGGGCATCTTGAAAAGCTCGGAAAACACCTCATAGTAGTCACGCTCCCGCAGCGGATGCATGGACCAGGCGAAAATGCCCACCACCACCGCCACGATCAGCGTGCGCAGGACCAATGCGTTGGAACCCATATTACTTGGCACTCCCATCTGCACGCTTCACCACGTCGGCGATGCCGTTCTTTGCGACCTTGATCTTGACTCCTTCGGCAATCTGCACGATGAAACTGTCCCCCTGGACTTCCGCGATGGTCCCGAAAATGCCGCTTGCCAGCATCACTTCGGCGCCCTTGGCGAGGGCATCCAGCATCTCCTCCCGCTTCCGCTGCTGTTTCTTCTGGGAACGGGACATGAAGAAGATCATGACCACAAAGACCACAATCATCAGGATCATGGGATTGCCAAGAAGGCCGGCGACTCCACCGGGAGCCGCCTTGGCGGCGGTCTGCGCGGACTGGGTGGACTGGGAAGCGCTCTGTGCCGCCTGCGCGGCCGCATCAGCGATCATATTAAACATGGGACTTTCTCCTGAAATTTTAGTTGGTTGTCAATGGTTTCGCTTTTCATTTCTGCCGGGAGTCCCGGAGAGACGGGGTCACCGTTTCTCCGCGCCCAGCAGGCTCAAATGCTTGTCGAAGTGCTTCTCAATGGCCGCATCGTACTCCTTCTCCAGCCGGTGCATGGCGCTGAAGAAGCGCTCGCGCAGATCGCTGGTGAGGATCGGACCATAGGTGATGTGAAGCAACTGACGGGCTTCCGGCATGGCCATGAGGGCGGGCAGTTCCGCGTCCTTCAGGGTATCCAGCGCGGGGATCCTGGTGATGTCGGCGGTAATGTGATAGAGCGCCAGCATCGCGTTGAAGTTCTTGAGCGCGCACTTGTGCATATCCCGGTAGAGCGCGGGATCGTGACGGGCGATGACCTCCACCGCCACCAGCCAACTGGTACCGGCGGTCTTGAGGTGCAGGAAGCCCTTGGTCTCCCGACCGATGGTGGGATAGACCGCGAACTTGTCGCTGCCGGAATGCACGGAGATCTTGTAGTTGCCGTAGGCCTTGGCGATGAGCGCGTGGACTTTGAACTGACGGTCGAACTCCGCCAGATCGCCGATGTAGTCGATGGCCTTCTGGAACTCTCCGACAAAGCGGGGAGCCAGCGAGGAGATCTCCACCCCGTTCCGGCAGAGTTCCCGGACGATGAAGAGGTGGTGGCTGGGCAACGTGGGGCTGGTGGTCTCGTCAATAGAGATCTCCAGATCGAACTCATCGCCGCGTTTGGCCTTCAGATGCTCATACACTTTGCAGGCGAAAGCCAGCGCTTCGAGGTACATGAGCGCACAGCGCATGGCGGTCACCTCGTCCAGAGTGACGGCAACACCCTCGCCCAGCACGAAATCCTTGTTGAAGTATTCGGCGGTGATCCGGTTCCTGACTTTGGTGTCCAGTTCGGCAAATGCCGCCCGGACCTGCTGTTCGGACCAATCTCCGGCAGCGGCGTTCATCACGTCGGAGAGATCCAGCGTGATCATGGGCATCCCGGCGGCCAGAGCCACGTCGATATCCGGGATCTTCTTCAAGTGGTCGCCGTCGGCACCGTAGCCGTCCTGAAAATCGGACTCATACACCATGAAGGTGGCATCATCCACGACGCCCTGGAAAGTCCGGCCGGTCATGGAAAGTTCCCGCATGGACTGCTGGGCCAAAACCGGGCTGACCTTGAACTTCCGGGCGGCGAGGATGTGCCCCCGGGAAGCCAGACCAAGACGGTCTCCGCATCCCACCGTGGTCCGCTCGTTGCGGAGGCTCTTGGGCGCGCACCAGGGGAAGTGCTGACGCAACGCGGCCGCGTTGGCCGCCGTCAGCGCACCCTTCAGGGCCACGCCGCCGTCTTCCAGCGCAATGGTCTCGCCCTCGAAACCGGAAGGCATGGTATTCTTGCAATCGCTGACCACCAGCACGAAACGCTCCTTGGCGTCCCGCGCCATCATCACGACGGCAACACCGAGTTTGTGGATGGAGGTGGCATAGACCTCAACGCCGCCATCGCACTTCACAAGACTGCTGCGGAGAGCGCTCTCATCCATCTTCAGGGACTTCAGCGCATCAGACAGGATTCGATTCATTTTTATCTCCTTTACTGGTTTGAAATATGGATCAATACCCACAAATTTTTCCGAAAGAAACAGTTGAGATAATATACCCCATCTCCCGCCGTTATGCAAGGGATTTTTTCAGCAGGAAAAGAGTTTTTTCAGGGGTCGGAAAGGTTTGCCCGCGTCCTCCCTACCGGCGGCGCCTCAGAAGCCCCCGGAAATCGGCGAGTTCCGGAGAGCGGAACAGCCGGGAGATCGCCAGATATCCGATGCCGTAACAGGCCGAGAAAAGGATCAGGATCAGGCAGTTTCCGCCCCATCCCACCTCCGGCACGAACACGCTGTAGATCGTTCCCAGTACCCCCCCCCACCCGAAGGCGATCAGGGCGTTCCGCAACCCGGCGGCGAAAAGTCCCCGCGGGTCCGGAACGAACCCCTCCTTGCGGAGCAGCCACAGCAGGATCCCGTTGTTCACGCAGGAGGAGAGCACCGTGGCAAGAGCGATCCCGCCCTGTGCCAGAGGCCACATGAGGATCAGATTCAGAATGATGTTGGTCCCGATGGCGCAGAGAGAGGCGATGAGCGGCGGCACCATCCTCTTGCGGGAATGGAACATCGGCACGATCACCTTCAGCGAACAGAACGCGGGGATGCCAACCCCGTAGAACACCGCTACCATCCGGGCCGCGCCGAGATCGCTGTGGCTGTACCGTCCGCCGAGGCAGAGCATGCGGATCATCGGTTCGTGGAAGAACACCACCATCGCAGCCATGGGCAGGCAGAAGAAAAAGACCTGGCGTAGCCAGAAATGCAGGTCTTCCGCCAGCTTCGCCTGATCTCCGGCCGCAACGGAACGGGCCATCCCCGCCATCAGCACGGTTCCGAGAGACATGGCGTAGATGCCGATGGGCACGTCAACGATCCGGTCCACGTAGCTCAATGCGGGGACCGCCTGCGGTCCGAGCCACATCCCGAGGAAACGATCCACGAGAAAACTCACCTGAAGCGCCGCACCGCCGATCAGACCCGGCAGGGCCAGTTTCCACAACTTGGGCAGAATGGAGCAGTCCCGGAACGCACGCCAGCTGAACTTCGGAAAGAATCCCACCAGTTTCAGCAGGATCAGCATCAGCAGAAGCTGGATGCAGCCCGCCGCAAGCACCGATCCACCGAGCATCCGGAAAAGGGCCGGGACATCCTCCGCAGAACCGCATCCGCGGAAATACCACCAGCCTGCCAAACCCGAAATGAGAAAGACGTTGAGCAGAAGAGCTCCCAATGCCGGCAGGAAAAACACCCTGGCATAGTTCAGCACCGCGCCCACCACTCCGGTGAGGCAGATGAAGAACCCGTAGGGCATCAGGATCGGCAGAAGCAGGAAAAACCATTGAAACCGCGGCGTCCGCAGGAGAGGAAACGGCAGCGAATCTGCGTGACGCCCCAAATACCACGCTCCGCCGCCGACAACGATGACGATGACCGCAAGGATCAGCGCCAGAACGGGAAACACCACCGCCAGTTCCCGGCGGACCCGCTCCTTGCCACCCTGCTGTTCCCCTTCGGCGACCAAAGGCATCAAGGCATATCCCAGAGCGCCCTCCCCCAGCAGACGGCGCAGGAGGTTCGGGATGGCGAAGGCCAGCAGCCAGCCGCTGGCAATCTCGCCGCCGCCCAGCATCACCGCTTCCAACCGTACCCGGACGAGTCCGAGGATCCGACTGAACAAAGTCGCCACCGCCACGCCGGAGGAACTTTTCAGGATCTTGCTTTTCGCATCCGCTTCACTCATGGGAAGGTCCTTCCTCCGCTCCGAGACTCTGCTCCACGGAGGCGATCAGACCGGACAGGCGGTTCAGCGCATCCTCCTCCATGGGGACCATCCCCGGAGCCAGCAGGATCGAAACCGCTTCCGGAATCCGCCCGGGCAGAAGCCCCAGCGCACGGCTGACGGCAGAGGGTTCCAGACGGTTTCCCAAGTCCGGCCGATAGGAGATGCGGAAGAGTGCAACGTCCAACCCCAGCGGGGCCAGCGTCTCCGCCGGAGCATCCAGGGCTCCCGGTTCGTGGATGTGGAAATCCACAAGGTACCGGATTCCCGGAGTAAGCAGTTCCCTGCGGAAAGCCGCAAGTTTTTTCACCGGCGCCTCAATGCCGGGGACCGCCGGGATCCGGCAGGGCAAAAGCAGTTTGACGCCCTTGGCATCGCAGAGATCAAAGAGGGACCGCAACATGACACGCGATCCGCGGCCGGATTCCTCCATCATGGCGAAGGGGTCCAGACCGGTCCCGATCAGGTCGATCCCGAGGTCGGAGAAGATCTCGCAACGGGCCCGCAGCCGCCGGTCGAAATCGATCCGACCGGGCAAAGTCTCCCCTGCGATCATATCCGCGAGCGTTCCATCCATCAGTTCCCGGATCACAAAGACAATGCCGGAGGAACGGTAGCGCTCCAATTTCCGGCAGAGTGTCCGGTCCTCCAGCACTTCACCGGGAAGTTCCAGCAGCCGGAGCCGCTCCGGAAGCGCGTCCGGCAAGCCGGCCAATTGCTCCAAAGTCCGCAGAGAGAGCCCCCAATCGTGCTTTTTCATGAGAGGAACCCCGCTTCCTGCAGACGTGCGTAAGTGATGGTGCCGGAGGCATTCCCGGCGCCGGAACCGTTGCCCGGCGCGCCGAGCATGGCCAGACGACGGACGTACTTCCCGAGGATGTCGGTCTCCAGATTGATCCGATCCCCGGCCTTGCGGAACCGCAACGCGGTCCGGGCCAAAGTCTCCGGGATCAAGCGTACGGAAAACGCCCCGTCGCGCAGGGACGCCACCGTGAGGGAGACGCCGTCCAGCGCCACGCTTCCCTTTTCCACCACTTCACCGGCCAGATCCTCCGGCAGTTCCAGGACAAGTTCCGTGTCGCCGTCCCCGGAGCGTCCGAAGCGCACGTCCGGGACTGCGCGGTCCACGTGCCCCTGCACGAAGTGGCCGCCCAAGCGGGCCGTGGGCAGCAGAGCGCGTTCCAGATTCACCCGTCCGGAAACGGGAATATCGCCGAGGTTCGTCCGGCGGATGGTTTCCGCCAAGGTAAAAAACGTCATTTCCGCCCCGGCAAAACGCTCCAGAGTGAGACAACAACCGTTGACCGCGATGCTCTCCCCCTGCTGAAGCCCGGAATAAGGTTCATCCGCGCGGATGGTCAGGCGACTCTCCGAACGGGAGACCAAACTGCCAAGCTGTTCCACCAATCCCGTAAACATTCTGAACTCTCCTTATGAGACAGACGTGAGACCTGAAATTCATTCTCCCCGGAGCGTCCCGGAAAGGATCACGTCCTCCCCACACTGCTCCACTTCCAATCCATGGACCTGCAAAGCCGACAGCATCGACTCCGGGTCCACGCCGCCCACAGCGGGACGGCTGTTCCGGCCGCCGAGGATCTTCGGCGCCACGTGGAACTCCACGTCATCCACCGCTCCGGCGGAAAGAGCGGAAGCGGCCACTTCTCCGCCGCCTTCGATCAGCAGCGAAACCATGTTCCGGCGGCCGAGTTCCAGCAGAAGAGCCTCCCACTCCTGCGGAGTTTTCAGGGAGACGACCTCGGCATTTCCATCGGAAAAATATTCTGCGAGTTCCGCCGCATCCATGGTGGAACTCGCAACCAGCCGCAGAGGCTGAACCGGCCAGTGATCCGGCTCCCGCACCGTCAGGGCCGGATGGTCCCGGCGCACCGTTTCGGCGCCCACAAGGATCGCATCCGCCATCCGCCGGAGCCGCTGGACGCGCCGCCGTGCTTCCGCGCCGGTGACCCACTTGGAATCCCCCGAAGCAGTGGCGATCCTGCCGTCCAGGGTGGTGGCAAGTTTCAGCATCACCCTGGGCTTCCCGGTGGTGATCCAGGTAAAGAAATTCCGGTTCAGTCGGGTGCAGGCGGAGACTTCGAACCCGACCGAGACCTCGACTCCATGCTCCCGCAAAATATCCGCGCCCTTTCCGGCGTGCTTCGGATTGGGGTCCAAAGTGCCGACGACCACTCGGGCGATCTTCTCGCGGAGGATCAGTTCCGTACAGGGAGGCGTCCGACCGGAGGTACAGCAAGGTTCCAAAGTGACGTAGAGGATGCTCCCGGCAGGATCGAAGCCCCGCTTTCTGGCATCCTGGACCGCATTGACTTCCGCATGGGGAGCGCCGGCGTGGAGATGGAATCCGCGCCCGATGATCTCGCCGTTCCTGACGAGAATCGCGCCGACCATGGGATTGGGATTGGTGAGACCCCACGCCATCCGGGCGAGCGCCAGAGCCTCCTGCATGAACCGCGCGTCTGTATCTGCGTCCAAAGTATTGTTCCTCAATGGGTTTCCGGGGCCGGTTCAAAGAGCGCATCAGCGTAGAAATCCGGATCGAATTCCTGCAGTTCTTCCGGTTGCTCGCCCAGTCCGATGAAGAAGGTCGGCAGGTCGAACTCCTGATGCAGAGCCACCGCCATCCCGCCCCGTCCGGTACCGTCCAGCTTGGTCAGAACCAATCCGGTGACGCCACAGCACTTGGCGAATTCCCGCGCCTGCACCACCACGTTGGAGCCGAGACTGGCATCCACGGTGAGCCAGACCTCCTGCGGAGCCTCCGGATAGACCTTCCTGATGGAACGGACGATCTTGGCCAATTCGTCCATCAGCGCCTTTTGGTTATGCTGACGCCCGGCCGTGTCGATCAGAAGATAATCCGCACCCCGGGCCAGCGCCGCGCTGGTGGCATCGTACGCCACGGCCGCCGGATCGGCGCCGTGAACGCTGGAAATCACTTGAGAACCGGTGCGTTCCCCCCAAAGTTGCAGCTGTTCCACAGCCGCGGCCCGGAAGGTGTCGCAGGCGGCCAGAACCACCTTTTTCCCGGCCTGCCGCCAAAACCAGGCCATCTTGCCGATGGACGTGGTCTTGCCGGAACCATTCACCCCCACCATCAGGATGACCGTGGGCTTCCCCGCGGGAGCCCCGTTGACGGGACGGCGATGGGCAGTCAATATCTGCGCGATCTCGTCATGGACCACCTGCCGGAGGTCGGCATCGGTGGCAATCTGTCCCCGCTCGTACCGGTCCCGGAGGCTGGTGACGATCCGGGTGGTGGCGGGAACGCCGAAATCCGCAGAGATCAGCAGCGCTTCCAACTCATCGAAACTGGCATCTCCGTGGGCCTTGATCCCGGTGAAAACACCGGAGACCGCCCGGGAGATCTTCGTGGCGCTTTTTTCCAGACCGCGCTTGAATATGGAAAAGATGGACATGCTTCCGTCACCGGTTTTTCCTGCGGGTATCCTTCAGCGCGTTCAGGACGCCGTTGATGAAGTTTCCGCCTTCGGCCCCCGCATAATCCCGGGCGATTTCGACCGCCTCGTTGATGCTGACCGCCTCGGGCAGATCCGGAAGGAACCGCATCTCCGCCACCGCAACCCGCATGATGTTGCGCTCCACGGAGGAGAGCCGGTCGAAGTCCCAGTTCTTGCAGACGTCCCGCAACTCCTGATCGATCTCGTCCTGATGAAGCGTGACCAGTTCAAAAAGTTCCCGGGCGTACTCCCCGCCCTTGCGGGTCAGGTGTCCGTCCTTGAGTTCGAACTCGTTTTTCACCGTTTCCAGCAGTTCCTCGAAACCGCCGGCACCGGGAAGTTCATCCTTCTGCTCACAGCAGTAGAGGTACTGCATCGCCAGTTCGCGCCCGAATCGTTTGGTATGGGTGCGTACCCGCTCGGTATCGGAAATATCGTTCACCGACAGCCTCCGATGGCCCGATTGAGATTGGCCATTTCAATGGCTGCGACGGCGGCATCCACACCCTTGTTGCCGGCTTTGGTCCCACTGCGCTCAATGGCCTGATCCAGATTGTCCGCAGTAATCATGCCGTAGGTCACCGGAGTCCCGGACTCCAGACCGAGCTGGGCCAGACACTTGGCGACTTCGCTGTTGATGTATCCCGCGTGAGGGGTCGCCCCCTGGATCACCACGCCCAGCGCAAGAACAGCGTCAAACTTCTTCAGTTCCAACGCCTTCTTCACCGCGAAGGGGATCTCGTAGGAACCCGGCACGTACAGCACCGTGATATCCGCGGCACTGCCACCGTGGCGGACGATGGCATCCACCGCGCCGGAGAGCAATTTCGAGACGAAAAAATCATTGAACCGGGCGCAGACGATGGCGAATTTCAGCCCTTTTGCGTCCAGCACACCTTCCAACACACTGCCGACAGTTTTGTCGATCATAGCAGGTCCCTCCATTCGTTATGCCGTCCCGGTCAGCGAAGCTCGACTTTGAGTTCCGCAGCCAGTTTGGCTCTCAACTGATCCATTGTGGTATTGACTTCCGCATCCTTGAGCGTGCGCTCCCGGTGACGGAAGGTCAGCGTATAGGCCATGCTCTTGCGTCCGGACTTCTTCAGCGCATCGTCAACGAAAATGTCGAAGAGCCGCACGCTCTCCAGATTCGCCGGTTTGCACTTGGCAATGAAGGCCGTGATGGCGCCATGCTCCAGACTCTCCGGAGCGATGAAGGCCACGTCCCGGGTAGTCCCGGGGAACTGCGCCAGATCCTTGTACTCGATCTTCTCCCGGCCCATGATGTTCCAGAGGGCGGCGGCTTCGATCTGCGCCGTGAAGACCGGCGCATTGTTCCGCCACTTTGCGCTCAGATCCGCCGCGATCTCACCCAAGGCACCGGCGCGCTTGCCGTCGATCTCCAGAGCTGCGGCTCTGCCGGACCGGAAACGGCGGTCATTCTCAAGTTTCACCATCCGGTAGCGCCGGGTGGAGACGCCGCAGAGTTCCATCAGGCTCTCCACCGCGCCCTTGAGGTCGTAGAAGTCGAAATTCTCTGCCGTCGCCGCGGAATAGAGTTCAGGATGCCGCCGCCCGGAGAGCAACAGCATCAACTCATAGCGCTCCTCCGGGAACTTCCCGGAAGTGGCGCAGAAGACCTTGCCCAGTTCAAAAAGCCGCAGGTCCCGGTTGCCCCGGGCCACGTTGCGCTCCACCGCTCCCATCATGCCGCCGAAGAGCGAGCACCGCAGAACGGAAGCGTCCGCACTCAGGGGATTGGAGAGCGTGACCAGGTCCTTCGCCTCGAAGCGTCCGTCGGTCAGCGCGCTTGCGGTACCGACGATCGTGTAATGGACGCATTCACAGAATCCGAGACGTACCGCAAAATCCCGCAGGGTCGCCAGACGATAGTAGGTATCCTCCGCAATGGACATGGCGCATTTGCCGGAAACCGGGACCTCGGGGATCTGCCCGAGCCCGTTGATCCGGGCGACCTCTTCCGCGAGGTCCGCCTCCCGGGAGACGTCCCGGCGGAAGGAACGGCTGGTCACTTCACACTTCTCGGCCGTGATCTTGTCCACGCCGAGGTGGAGTTTCTTCAGGATTTCGACGATCCGCTCGTTGCTGACCTGCGTTCCGATGAGGGAACGGATCCGGTCGAAACGACAGCAGATCACGGCATCCGGTTCCCGGCCGGCCGCGACGTCCACCGCTTCGGAGGCCAGTTCGCCGCCGGCAGTCGCAAGGATCAGCTGCGCCGCGCGCATGGCCGCCACCGGAGTCATCTCATAGTCCACGCCCCGCTCAAAACGGTAACTGGAATCAGAGGAGATCCCCAGTTTCCGGCTGGAGGTGCGGATGTTGGAACTCTTGAAGCAGGCGCTCTCCAGCAGCACGTTCACGGTGCTGTCGGAAACGCCGGAATATTCGCCGCCCATGATGCCGGCGAGAGCCATGGGTTTCGCCGCATCGGCGATCACAAGATTGTCGGAGGTAAGGTCAAGTTTCTTCCCGTCCAGAGTGATGATGGACTCCCCGGCTTTTGCGCGGCGGGCGACTACCCGCTTGCCTTCCAGTTTGTCCAGGTCGAAAACGTGGAGCGGTTGCCCCAGTTCCATCATGACGAAGTTGGTCACGTCCACCACGTTGTTGATGGAGCGCAGACCGATGCTTTCCAGCCGCTCCACCATCCACGCGGGAGAGGGGCCGATCTTCACGTTGCGGATGATCCGCCCGATGTAGCGGGGGCAGAGGTCCGGATCTTCCACCGTCACCAGCCCCGGAGCGGGAATGGTGCACTCCGGGATCCTGATCTCCGGCAGATGTGCCTCCTCGTCCAGCAGACAGGCCACGTCCCGGGCAATGCCGTACATGGAGAGCCAGTCGGGACGGTTCGGAGTGACCTCCACCTCAATCTTCGTATCCCCGGGATAGAGCGCCGCAAGCGGAGTCCCGGGTACGGTATCCTCCGGCAGAATCAGCAGACCGGAGTTGTCCTCGCCGATGCCGAGTTCCGATGCGCTGCACATCATGCCGAAGGACTCCACGCCCCGCAGTTTGGAGCGCTTGATCCTGAACTCCCCTTCGGGAGTGCAGAAGACGGTGCCGATGGTGGCGAGAGGAACGATCCGGCCTGCGTCGCAGTTGGGAGCGCCGCAGACGATCTGAAGTTCCTCCTTGCCGTTGAAGACCTTGCAGACGGAAAGATGGTCGGAGTCGGGATGCTTACCCCGCTCCAGAATCTTCGCCGCCACCACGCCTTCGGGGACCTTGGAACCGGCTTCCACCGCTTCCACCTCGATCCCGGACATGGTCAGTTTTTCGCACAGCGCCGCATCATCGCAGTTGAGCGCGACGTAATCAGAAAGCCATTTTCTGGAAATATTCATTTTCTGTAGTCCCCTTTCCCGATCAGAACTGTTCCAGGAACCGGACGTCGTTTTCGTACAGCAGCCGCAGATCCGGGATGCGGTAGCGGAGCATCGCCAGCCGCTCGATCCCCATTCCGAAGGCGTAACCGGTCCACTTTTCGGGATCGTATCCGACGTTGGCGAAAACCGCGGGGTCCACCATGCCGGCTCCGGCGATCTCGATCCAGCCGGAATTCTTGCAGACGCTGCACCCCTTGCCGCCGCAGACCACGCAGCTGAAGTCATACTCCACGCTGGGCTCGGTGAAGGGGAAGAAGTGGGGCCGCAGACGAATACGGACCTTCTCGCCGAACATCTCCCGGGCAAAACTCTGAAGCACGCTCTTCAGGTCCGCCATGGAAACGTCCTTGTCCACGCTCAGCCCTTCGATCTGGTGGAAGTTCATGCCGTGGGTGGCATCGGGGGTATCCCGGCGGAACACCCGCCCGGGCGCCACAATGCGGATGGGCGGCTGATGGGACTCCATGACCCGGATCTGAACCGGGCTGGTCTGGGAACGCAGAATGCGTCCGTCCGGGAAGTAGAAGGTATCCTGCGGATCCCGGGAGGGATGGTCCTGCGGCGTGTTCAGCGCGTCGAAATTGTGACGGACGTCCTCGATCTCGGGACCGTCCACCGCAATGAAGCCCATGCGGCGAAAAATGGAAACGCACTCATCCGCCAACTGGCTGATGGGATGCTTGTGTCCCCGGGGAAGTTTCCGTCCGGGCAGCGAAAGGTCGATCCCGGCGCTCTCCGCAACTCCGCCCTGAAGCCGCTGTGCCGCGGCATCCATGGCCGCCTCGATTTTGCCCCTGCCGGCGTTAAAAGCCGCACCGGTCTCCCGCCTCTCGTCGGCAGGGATCGTCCCCATTTGACGGGACAGCGCCGGAAACAATCCGTTGCGTCCCAAATATTCAATGCGCACCGCTTCCAGCACGGAAGCATCGGCAGCCGAAGCCAAACGCTCCTCTGCCGCCTTCACCGCCTGTTCGATCGCTTCGATGACCTTGTTCATGATCCAACTCTTTCCTCAACTGACCCGCGGGCAGTCCTTCCCACAAAACGCGATCCCATCCGGACCGCCCCGTTTACCCTCAAAAAAACAAATACAGCTCAAATCGGTGCAAACACACCAATTCGAGCTGTATCCTGCCAAAGAACCGTGTGGCTCAGGCCTTGACGACCTTCTCCACCAGAGCCTTGAATTCAGCAGGTTCACGGACCGCGAGATCGGCCAGAACCTTACGATTCAACTCGATATTGGCCTTCTTCAGCCCATCCATAAATCGGCTGTAATTGACGTTGAGCGCGCGGCAGGCGGCGTTGATACGCACGATCCACAGACCGCGATACTGCTGCTTCTTCTGCTTCCGGCCGACGAAGGCATGAGCCTGCGCCTTGTCCACCGCATCATAGACGGTGCGGATGTTCCGGCTTGCGTTACCGTAGAAACCCTTGGCCAACTCCAACGTGCGCTTGCGGCGCTTGCGTGAAGGCACGGCATAAGTGACTCTCGACATGGTATGCAGCTCCTTTCCTTAATCAGAGGCCATAGGGGAGCGCGGCCTTGATCCGGCTCCGCTCCGCGGAAGAAACGGCACCGTCCTGACGCAGACGACGCTTACGCTTGGCATTCTTGCTGCTTTTCAGGTGACGGGCACCTGCCTTGTGGTGACGGAACTTGCCAGTCCCGGTCTCCTTGAGCCGCTTGGCGGCACACTTTCTGGTCTTCAACTTCGGCATTGTTACTTCCTTTCTCAAATTTGAGAGTTGTTTTTCCGAGCCGGTCAATGCCACCGGCTGCGGAAGCGCTTCGAAACCCGCCTTCCGGGTCCGATCTCAAAGGACGACTCCTTTGCGATCAGTTCTTCGGAGCAAAATTCACAGAAATGTTACGGCCCAGCAGTTTCGGTTCTCCCTCCGCCGTAGCGTGAGGAGCCAACTCGGCCATCACCTTCCTGATCAATTCATACGCCATATCCTGGCGCGCCATTTCCCGTCCGCGGAGGGCGAGGGTGATCTTCAGGCGGAATTTCTTCTCCAGAAACCCAAGGGCACGGCTGAGTTTGGTCTCGTAGTCGTGCTGGTCAATGTTGATGTGGAACTTGACCTCCTTGACCTTCTGCGCCGCATTGTTGCGGTTCTGCGCCTTCTGACTCTTTTTCTGCTCATAGCACAGCTTGCCGAAGTTCATGATCCTTACCACCGGAGGCGTAGCCCGGTCGGACACCATGACCAAATCCATACCGGCTTCAGCAGCCAGTTCCTTGGCTTTGGGGTAGGCGACCACACCCAACTGCTCTCCCTCCGCTCCGATCAGCAGAACACTCTCCAGCGTGATCGAACGATCATTCGGTTTCAACAACTTAGCAATAAGCGCACCCTCCCTTCAGCGGGCAATTTCTGCGTTCCCGGGACCATGCCGGGAACGCGTATTGTTTTACGTGATTTCCCCACCATTCGCACAATGGGGCACTACATCTCTTATAATGTAGCGCTAATTCGTCTTGTTTTCAACCTCAAGACGCATTTTTTCTGCAAGTTCGTCCACGGAAAGGGTCCCAAGTTCCCCTTCCCTGCGGCTCCGGACCGACAAAGTGCCGTCGGCCGCTTCCCGCTCTCCCAGCACCAGCAGGTAGGGCAGACGGTCCTGACGGGCCGACCGGATCTTGGCTCCGAGGCTGGCCGCCTGCGCGTCCACGCCCACCCGGAATCCCTTGGCTCTCAACGCCGCCTGGACCTTCTTGGCGGCATCCAACTGGGCATCGCCCACCGGCAGGATGCGGGCCTGCTCCGGCGCCAGCCACAGCGGGAAAGCTCCGGCGTAGTGCTCCACAAGAATGCCAAAGAACCGCTCCAGCGACCCCAGCAGCGCCCGGTGCACCATGTAGGGCCGGTGTTTTTTGCCGTCCTCGCCGACGTAGGTCATGTCGAACCGCTCCGGCAGGTTGAAGTCGAACTGGATGGTGGTGGTCTGCCACTCCCGGCCGATGGCGTCCCGGATCTTCAGGTCGATCTTCGGACCGTAGAACGCGCCGCCACCCTCATCGACTTCGCAGACCAGGCCGGCCTTCTTCACCGCCTTGGCGAGGGAGTCGATAGCCTTCTCCCAGCGCTCCGGCTCGCCCACCGCCTTGGCGGGACGGGTGGAGAGGTACGGCTTGATGTCCGTGAACCCGAAGGAACGATTGATCGCCAGGCTGAAACGCAGGACTTCCGCAATCTCGTCCTCGATGGATTCGGGTGTGCAGATGATGTGGGCATCGTCCTGCGTGAATCCCCGGACCCGCATGAGGCCATGGAGAGAACCGCTCTTCTCATAGCGGTAAACGGTTCCAAGTTCCGCCCAACGCAGGGGCAGTTCGCGGTAACTGCGGAGCCGGGACTGATAGACCTCAATGTGGAAGGGGCAGTTCATGGGCTTGACGAAGTAATCCCGCTCGTCGATCTGCATGGGGGAATACATTCCGTCCCGGTAGAAGTTGATGTGTCCGCTGGTCTCCCACAAAGTACTCTGACCGATGTGGGGAGTGTACAGCAGTTCGTATCCGTTCTTGTAGTGCTCTTCCTTCCAGTAGGTCTCGATGAGGTGGCGGATCAACGCGCCCTTGGGATGCCACAGCACCAGTCCGGGACCAACCTGATCGGAGAAACCGAAAAGATCCAGTTCCACGCCCAACTTCCGGTGGTCGCGCTTGGCGGCCTCCTCCATCTGCTTAAGGTACTCCTGCAGGTCCGCCTCGGTGGCGAAAGCAGTGCCGTAGATGCGCTGAAGCATGGGGTTCTTCTCATCGCCCCGGAAGTAACTGCCCGCAACGGAGGTCAACTTGATCGCGCCGATGTCGCCGGAGTTGTCCACGTGGGGACCGCGGCAGAGATCCGTGAATTCGCCGGTGCGGTAAAAACTGATGGTCTGGCCTTCCTCGATATCCTTCAGGCGCTCCAGTTTGTAGGGCTGGCCTTCCAGCATCTTCTGTGCCTCCTCGCGGGAGACCTCGAAGCGTTCAAAGGGAAGTTTCCGGCCGATAATCTTCTTCATGGCCTTTTCGATGGCCTTCAGGTCCTCGACGACGAGACGGTGTTCCATGTCGAAATCATAGTAGAAACCGTTCTCGGTGGCAGGGCCGATGTCGAATTTGGCATCCGGGTAAATCTGCTTCACCGCCAGCGCCATGACATGGGCGGCGCTGTGGCGGATGGTTTCAAGAGGGAAGTTGCTCATATTGACTCACTTGTTTCAAAGTTGGTTGATTCGCATTCACAGATTTCGGCGTACTCCGGGACGTCGGACGTCCGCATCCTCCCGGAGGCGCAGGATCAGGTCAAAGGCAAGTGACACCCGCGTCGGTAACGCGGGTCCATCCTCCTCTATCAAAGCGGTTCATCACCAAAACTCCAACTGTTCCGGCGGCGGTTCGATCAATTCCCTGACCGGACGGAAACTCCGCCTGTGTACCGGGGTCACCCCCAGTTTTTTCAGTGCGGCGAGATGTTCCGCCGTACCGTATCCCTTGTGCGCGGCAAACCCGTAGCCGGGATATTCCGCATCCAATTCCGCCATGATGCGGTCCCGCCGCACCTTGGCTACGATGCTGGCGGCCGCGATGGCGGCGCACTTGGCATCCCCCTGGA